>NZ_JBFAYA010000005.1:0-378624 GCF_040681095.1 Streptomyces sp. NPDC051909
TTGAGTTCTCAAGGTGCGGACGCTTCCTTTGTACTCACCCTCGCGGGCTTTCCTCCGGGCGCTTCCTTCGTTTCCGACTCTATCAGATCTTTCCGGTCCGATTTCCTCGGTGCTTTCCGGTCCCTTTTCGACTTTCGTCGTTCCGGGCCCTTCCGGCGTGTCCACTACGTTAGCGGATTTCCATGGCGACTCATAATCGAGCCTTTCGAAACAAATTTCGGCACGCCGAAATGAGCCCCGGTAGGAGATCGTTGTAAGGAGTGGATGGCCGCTTCCGAGAGGCTTCAGTGAGCACTTCCCGTCTCAAGCGGCTCGGGCTACATTACGCATCCGTGGCGCCCGAGTCAAGGCGGCGCTTGCGTGGGACGTGCGCCCTGTAGGGGCTGACCGTGTGGTCGCCGTCGATCCAGAAGCGCCAGGGGTGCGGCGCGCCGTCACCGCCCACTCCTGTGCGGGGGCCGCTGCGGACCAGGTCGGGGGTGGGTGGGGTGCCGGTGAGGACGGTGAGCGGGGCGTCCGGGCCTGCACAGGCGTCGGTGCCGTTGAGGGAGCGGGCGACGTCGAGGGCGGTGGCCAGGCGGGCCGGGCCCTTCGCGAGCTCGGAGTCGTAACGGACCGAAAGGCGTCGCTTTCTCGCCTGTTCGGCGCCGGTCAGGATTTCACCCGCTCGGAGCAGTACTCCGCTCGCCTCGCCCTCCGGGCCGCACACCAGATTGAGGCAGTGCCACATGCCGTAGGTGAAGTAGACGTACGCGTGTCCGGGCGGGCCGAACATGACGGCGTTCCGCGGGGTGCGGCCGCGGAAGGCGTGGGAGCCGGGGTCGATCGCGCCGGCGTACGCCTCCACCTCGGTGAGCCGGAGCTCGATACGGCCGTCCGGGGAGTTCCGTACCAGCGTGCGGCCCAGCAGGTCCGGGGCGACCTCCAGGACGGGGCGGTCGAAGAAGCTCCGCGGGAGCGGCGTACGGTCGGGGCTCTCGCTCATGGCGTCCGAGGGTACGGGGAACCGGCTACCTTCGTTGCGCGTATGTAGGGGTCAGACCGTCTAAGGAGAGGACGCAGGACATGGCGTTCAAGAAGCTGCTCGCGAGCCTGGGTGCCGGTGGGGCGTCCGTGGAGACCGTGCTCACCGAGGAGAACGTGGTCCCCGGCGGCGTCGTGCAGGGTGAGGTGCGGATCCAGGGCGGTTCGGTCGCCCAGCAGATCGAGGGACTCTCGGTCGGCCTGCAGGCGCGGGTCGAGGTCGAGGGCAACGACCAGGAGTACAAGCAGGACATCGAGTTCGTGAAGGTGCGCCTGGGCGGGGCCTTCGAGGTGCAGGCCGGGGCGGTGCACGTGGTGCCGTTCGGTCTGGAGATCCCGTGGGAGACGCCGGTCACCGCGATCGCGGGGCAGCAGCTGCGCGGCATGCACATCGGTGTGACGACGGAGCTGGAGATCGCCCGTGCGGTGGACTCGGGCGACCTGGACCCGATCAACGTGCACCCGCTGCCGGCGCAGCAGGCGATCCTGGACGCCTTCATCCAGCTGGGCTTCCGCTTCAAGAACGCGGACATGGAGCGCGGGCACATCCGGGGGACGCGGCAGAGGCTGCCGTTCTACCAGGAGATCGAGTTCTTCGCGCCGCAGCAGTACCGGGGTCTGAACCAGGTCGAGGTCAGCTTCGTCGCGGACGAGCACCAGATGGACGTCGTTCTGGAGATGGACAAGAAGCCGGGGCTGTTCGTCGAGGGCAGCGACTCGTACCGCTCGTTCACGGTGGGGCTGCACGACTTCCACACGACGGACTGGGCGGCGTACCTGAACCAGTGGCTCGCCGAGGTCGGCGGGCGTCGCAACTGGCTCTAGGGACGGGATCTAGGCTCGGTCCCGTAGGACCGGTCAGCGAGACGGAGGTTCAGACGTGGCCGAGGGCAAGCGGGCACCGCTCCCCCATGACTTCCACCCGCCGGTGGCGTCGTTCACCGTGGTGAGCGACGACGTCCGGGACGGTGGTGTGGTGCCGGACGCGCAGGTGTACGCGAAGGGGAACACCTCGCCGCATCTGCGGTGGGAGGGTTTCCCCGCGGAGACGAAGAGCTTCGCGGTGACGTGTTTCGATCCCGACGCGCCGACCGGCAGCGGGTTCTGGCACTGGGTGCTGTTCGACATCCCGGCGTCGGTGACGGAGCTGCCGGCGGGTGCGGGTTCGGGGTCGTTCGCGGGGCTGCCGGCGGGTGCCGTGCACGCCCGTAACGACTACGGGTCGAAGGACTTCGGCGGGTCCGCTCCGCCGAAGGGCGACGGGCCGCACCGTTATGTCTTCACGGTGTACGCGGTGGACCAGGAGAAGCTGGGTCCGGACGCGGACGCCTCGCCGGCGGCGGTGGGCTTCAATCTGCGGTTCCACACGCTGGGGCGCGCCCAGCTCGTGTCGGAGTACGAGAACCCCGCTTAAGGCTCACCGTTCGTCTGTTGTTTGCCCGCTTCTGGTCTTGGAGAGATCAGAAGCGGGCATCTTTCTTTGCGCGGATATTGCGTTGTCCTACCCGGCGCGCCCGGCCAGAGTTGATCCAAGCCCGCCACGGGGGTGGGCCGGCACACGGGAGGTGGGCAACATGCGGGACACGCTGGTACTGAACGCGAGCTTCGAGCCGCTTTCGACGGTCACACTCAACCGTGCGGTGGTGCTTGTCCTGCAGGACAAGGCCGTCGTGGAGCAGGAGCACCCCGGTCTTCGAGTCCGCGCGGCCGCCGTGGACATGCCGGTGCCGCGGGTGATCAGGCTGTGCAGGTACGTACGGGTGCCGTTCCGAAGACAGGCTCCGTGGTCGAGGCGGGGTGTGCTGGTGCGGGACCAGCACCGGTGCGCGTACTGCGGGCGGCGGGCCACGACGGTGGATCACGTGGTGCCGCGGGCGCAGGGTGGTGGGGATAGCTGGCTGAACACGGTGGCGTCCTGCGCGGAGGACAACCACCGCAAGGCGGACCGGACGCCGGAGCAGGCGGGGATGCCGCTGCTGCACCAGCCGTTCGAGCCGACGCCGGCGGACGCGATGCTGCTGGCGCTGAAGGCTGCCGAGCGTTCGGCGCTGCCGGAGTGGCTGGCCGCGCAGGCCGCGTAGTCGGTCTCGTATGAGTATGGGCCCGCCCTGGTCGGTGCATTCCAGGGGCGGGCCCGCCGCGTTCTCGGCCTACTTCAGGGTGAGTTGGAGGATGGCGACGATGCCGACGGCGATGATGACGCCGCGCAGGACGGTGGGTGAGAGGCGGCGGCCGACCTTGGCGCCGATCTGGCCGCCGATGGTGGAGCCGACGGCGATGAGGAGGACGGCGGTCCAGTCGAAGTCGGCGACGAAGAGGAAGAAGACGGCGGCGACTCCGTTGACGACGGCGCCGAGGATGTTCTTGACGGCGTTGATGCGCTGGAGGCTGTCGTTGAGCAGCAGGCCCATGAGGGAGATGTAGAGGACGCCCTGGGCGGCGCCGAAGTAGCCGCCGTAGATGCTGGCGAGGAAGAGTCCGACGAGGAGTGCGGCGCCGCCGTGGGGGTGGGCCTCGGTGCCGTTGGCCTCGCGGCGGCGGCGCACGGCGGCGGCGATGCGGGGCTGGAAGAGGACGAGGATCAGGGCGATGCCGATGAGGACGGGGACGATCGCGTCGAAGGCCTCGGAGGGCAGGGCGAGGAGGAGGATCGCGCCGACGAGGCCGCCGAGGAGGGCCGTGGTGCCGAGGCGCAGGACGCGGGCTTTCTGTGCCTTGAGTTCGCTGCGGTAGCCGATGGCGCCGCTGATGGATCCGGAGACCAGGCCGAGGGTGTTCGACACGTTCGCGGTGATCGGTGGGAGGCCGGTGGCGAGCAGGACCGGGAACGTGATCAGCGTTCCCGATCCGACGACGGTGTTGATGCCTCCGGCGGCGATGCCGGCCGCGAGGACCGCGAGCATTTCCCAGATGGACAACGCCATCTCCTAACGGGTTCGGTGAGTCGCCTCCCCGTCCCGCCTGTGGCGGGATCGAGGGGCTCGCGCCGATCATGCCCGAGATCGCGAGATTACGTGTACGTGTCAGTCAACCGGGGTTCAGTCGACCTGGGGTTCCTCGCGGCGGGCGGGGATGTCCGCGGTCGGGGCGTTCTTGGTGTTGAAGCCGGGGACGCCGGGGGCGACGTTGCCGAAGGCGCCGGAGAGGCCCTTGAGGGCGTCGCCGATCTCGCTGGGCACGATCCAGAGCTTGTTGGCGTCACCCTCGGCGATCTTCGGGAGCATCTGGAGGTACTGGTAGGAGAGCAGCTTCTGGTCGGGGTCACCGGCGTGGATGGCCTCGAAGACCGTCCGGACGGCCTGGGCCTCGCCCTCGGCCTTGAGGGCGGCGGCCTTGGCCTCGCCCTCGGCGCGGAGGATGGCGGACTGCTTCTCGCCCTCGGCGGTGAGGATCTGGGACTGGCGGATGCCCTCGGCGGTGAGGATCGCGGCGCGCTTGTCGCGGTCGGCGCGCATCTGCTTCTCCATCGAGTCCTGGATGGAGGTGGGCGGTTCGATGGCCTTGAGCTCGACGCGGTTGACGCGAATGCCCCACTTGCCGGTGGCCTCGTCGAGGACTCCGCGGAGCGCGGCGTTGATCTCCTCGCGTGAGGTGAGGGTCCGCTCCAGGTCCATGCCGCCGATGATGTTGCGGAGGGTGGTGACGGTGAGCTGCTCGATGGCCTGGATGTAGCTGGCGACCTCGTAGGTGGCGGCCCGGGCGTCGGTCACCTGGTAGTAGATGACGGTGTCGATGTTGACGACCAGGTTGTCCTGGGTGATCACCGGCTGCGGCGGGAACGGCACGACCTGTTCGCGGAGGTCGATGCGGTTGCGGATGCGGTCGATGAACGGGACCACGATGTTGAGGCCGGCGTTGAGCGTGCGGGTGTAGCGGCCGAAGCGCTCCACGATGGCGGCGCTCGCCTGGGGAATGACCTGGATCGTCTTGATCAGGGCGATGAAGACAAGCACCACCAGAATGATCAGGACGATGATGACTGCTGACATCGCGCTCCCTGTGCCCTTCGCTGCCGGGTTGATGACCAGATGTTGATCTCGATGATCGAGTTTCCCAGACCGTCGGGGGTCATGGGTGAGGTTCGGTCACATCACGACGGCGGTCGCCCCGTCGATGTCGACGACGTCGACCTGTTCGCCGGGTTCGAAGCTCTGCCCGGAGTCGAGCGTGCGGGCGGACCAGACCTCGCCGGCCAGCTTGATGCGGCCGCCCTGGCCGTCCACCCGTTCCAGGACCACGGCCTGACGCCCTTTCAGGGCGTCGACTCCGGTGGCGAGTCCGGGGCGGCCGTCGCGGTGCCGGGCGGCGACGGGGCGCACCACGGCGATCAGGGCGACGGAGACCACGGCGAAGACGATCACTTGGGCGACGATGCCGAAGCCGAGCGCGGCGGTGACGGCGCCGGCGACCGCGCCGACGGCCAGCATGCCGAACTCGGGCATCGCGGTGAGGACGAGGGGAATGCCGAGCCCCACCGCGCCGATCAGCCACCAGATCCATGCGTCGATGTCCACATGGTCATGGTAGGGCGGTGGGGTCCGCTGTGACAGGGCGCCGCAGCTGTGCGGACTCGGCGCCGTACGGCCCTACTTGAGCCGTCCGTACCCGGTTCTACTTGAGCGGGAGGCCCTGGGCGGTGTAGCGGTCGCCGACGTGCTCGACGACGAGCGGGAGGCCGAAGCAGCGGGAGAGGTTGCGGGAGGTGAGCTCCGTCTCCATGGGGCCGGCGGCGAGGACCTTGCCCTGGCGGATCATCAGGACGTGGGTGAAGCCGGGGGCGATCTCCTCGACGTGGTGGGTCACCATGATCATGGAGGGCGCGTACGGGTCGCGGGCGAGGCGGCCGAGGCGGCGGACGAGGTCCTCGCGGCCGCCGAGGTCGAGGCCGGCGGCGGGCTCGTCGAGGAGCAGCAGCTCGGGGTCGGTCATCATCGCGCGGGCGATGAGGGTGCGCTTGCGCTCGCCCTCGGAGAGGGTGCCGAACTTGCGGTCGAGGTAGTCGCTCATGCCGAGGCGGTCGAGGAAGGCCCTGGCGCGCTCCTCGTCGACCGGGTCGTAGTCCTCGTGCCAGGTGGCGGTCATGCCGTACGCGGCGGTGAGGACGGTCTGGAGTACGGTCTGGCGCTTGGGGAGCTTCTCGGCCATGGCGATGCCGGCCACGCCGATGCGGGGGCGGAGCTCGAACACGTCGGTGCCGACGCCGCCGAGGCGCTCGCCGAGGACGGTGGCGCTGCCCTTGGTGGGGAAGAGGTAGCTGGAGGCGACGTTGAGGAGGGTGGTCTTGCCCGCGCCGTTGGGGCCGAGGATGACCCAGCGCTCGCCCTCCTTGACCGACCAGGAGACCTCGTCCACCAGAGCGCGTCCGTCGCGGACCACCGATACGTCCACCAGCTCCAGTACATCGCTCATGAGCGCGTTGTCTCCCCTTGCGGTCGAGTCGTGTCACCGCCGTGCGGGTCTGGGCGCGGCGTCCAGGGGAAAACCTACGCCACCGGGTGGCCGGGCCGGTCTCTAGGGCTTGCTAAGGGACGGCTTTGCGTCTTGGGGGCCCGTTCGAGTCCCTAGGGTAGGGGCATGCTTTCGGAACCACGCTCAGGACGGCTGGCCGCTTGGGGCAATGCCCTGCTGGCCGGTGCGGTGTCGCCGGACGATGCGGCGCAGGCCATTGTCGGTGAGGACGCGGTGCACCGCGTGGAGGGGCTGCCGGGCGAGGCGGGGCCGGTCGGTCTGACGCTGGCGCTCGGGCGGCTGCGGCGGCTCGGGGTGACGGGGTGGCGGGTGGCGCTGCCGGCGCCGGGGCATCCGCTGGGGCTGAGCGGTCCGCCGGAGTTCAACGCGCGGGCGCTGGACGCGGAGGAGGCGGTGGTCGGTTTCGGCGCGCCGTACGGTCTGGTGCCGGAGGTGTCGGAGGCGGGCCCGGTGGGTGACGTGCACGTGGAGGTGGTCTGGCACTGCCTTCCGGTACGGGAGGCGCCGCCCGCGGACGTGCCGTCGCTCGGTGAGGCGGAGCGGGAGCTCGCGGAGGCCCTGCGGGAGGCGACGACGGTGCTCACCCGGCTTGACGTGGCCGCCGCGGGCCCTGCGGCGGACGCGGCCCGCGACGCGTACCGGGCCCGCGCGGAGGCCGGCCGCGACGTCCTGGCCCCCGGCTACCCCGCCCGCGCGGTGCGCGTCCTGGAGCTGGCCCAGCGCATCGCCCTCCTGGTGGACCTGGCGTACGACGGCCACGGCGGCGCGGTGAGCGCGGGTGAGATGGCGGCACGGGGCGCGGCGCTGCGGCCGGTGGAACGGGTGGCGAGGCGGGCGCAGGTCGCCGCGTACAACGCGTACGTAGAGGAACGCGAACGAGAACAGGGGTTCTAGACCCCAGAGGCCCCGGCCCACAGCCGACGGCCGGAGGCCGGCGCAGCGGGGCGAAGCCCGGGAGGCGCCCCGGCGCCGAACGGCGCGAGCCGCGCGTCGAGAAGGAGGGGCTGGCGGCACGGGGCGCGGCGCTGCGGCCCGTGGAACGGGTGGCGAGGCGAGCGCAGGTCGCCGCGTACAACGCGTACGTAGAGGAACGCGAACGAGAACAGGGGTTCTAGACCCCAGAGGCCCCGGCCCACAGCCGACGGCCGGAGGCCGGCGCAGCGGGGCGAAGCCCGGGAGGCGCCCCGGCGCCGAACGGCGCGAGCCGCGCGTCGAGAAGGAGGGGCTGGCGGCACGGGGCGCGGCGCTGCGGCCCGTGGAACGGGTGGCGAGGCGAGCGCAGGTCGCCGCGTACAACGCGTACGTAGAGGAACGCGAACGAGAACAGGGGTTCTAGACCCCAGAGGCCCCGGCCCACAGCCGGCGCAGGGGCGCGAGCCGCGCGTCGAGAAGGAGGGGCGGGTCCGGCCCCCGGGGGATCGTCCGGGGGCCGGGAGGGGGCGGGGCGTCAGTGGTTGACGGCGCCGTTGCCGAAGGCCGGGTTGAGCAGGCCGATCACGTTGACGGTGTTGCCGGAGACGTTCACGGGGACGTGGACCGGGGCCTGCACCAGGTTGCCGGAGGCGACGCCCGGGGAGTGGAGGGCCTGGCCCTGGGCGTCCGCGTCAGCGGAGGCGACACCGGCACCGGCGGCGACGAGGCCACCGGCGACCATGGTGAGGGCAGCGGCCTTCTTGAGCTTGTTCACAGATGTTCCTCCTGGTCATCGCCGCGACCGGTCCGCCGCGGCTCGCCATGAAGAACGCCGCCGGCCCCGCCGGGTTGCGCCATGTGGGGGACATACACCCGACTGTATGAAGAGGGGAACGGCCGTACCCCCCTCCGCCCGAGCTACGAGGTCAGCCCGTGCCGTACGGCCCAGAGCGCGGCCTGCGTACGGTCGGCGAGGTCCAGCTTCATCAGGATGTTCGAGACGTGGGTCTTCACCGTCTTCTCGGACAGGACGAGCGCCCGGGCGATCTCCCGGTTGGAGCGCCCGTCGGCGATCAGGCCGAGGACCTCCCGCTCCCGCTCCGTCAGCGTGGACCCGCGGCCCGAGCCGCCGCCCTGGCCCTGCTCGTCCTGGCTGAGCAGCGCGTCGGCGACCTCGGGCTGGAGCAGCACGTGCCCGGCGTGGACGGAGCGGATCGCGCCCGCGAGCGCGTCGGGGTCGATGTCCTTGTAGACGTATCCGCTCGCGCCGGCGCGGAGCGCGGGCACCACCGTGCGCTGTTCGGTGAAGCTGGTGACGATCAGGACCCGGGCCGGGTTGGCCAGCTCGCGCAGCTTGCGCAACGCCTCGATGCCGTCGGTGCCCGGCATCTTCACGTCCATGAGGACGACGTCCGGGCGCAGCTCCTCGGCCCGTGCGACGCCCTCGGCGCCGTCGGAGGCCTCTCCCACGACCTCTATGTCCTCCTGGACCTCCAGGAAGGTGCGCAGGCCGCGGCGGACGACCTGGTGGTCGTCGACCAGGAGCACGCGGATGACCTTGTCAGCCACCGGGGACCTCCATCTCGATCGTGGTGCCCCGACCGGGGGCCGATGTCACGGTGAGGGTGCCGCCGACGCCGGCGGCGCGGTCGCGCATGGAGACCAGGCCGAGGTGGCGACCGGCGCTGCGCACGGTCGACGGCTCGAAGCCCTTGCCGTCGTCGGTGACGGTGAGCCGGGCGCCGCCGGGGCCGGTGCGGGTGAGGGCGACGGTGACGCGGTCGGCACCGGAGTGGCGCAGCGCGTTGTGCAGGGCCTCCTGGGCGACCCGGAGCAGGGCCTCCTCCTGGGACGCGGGCAGGGCGCGGACCCCGGTGCCGTCGAAGGTGACGCGGGCGGTGTGGGCGCGGTCGAGGACCTGGATCTGGGTGCGCAGGGTGTGCACGAGGCCGTCCTCGTCGAGGGCGGCGGGCCGCAGCTCGACGACGGCGGCGCGCAGCTCGTCGGCGGCCTCGGCGGCGAGCGCGGCGACCTGCTGGAGCTCGCCCTTGGCGCGGGCGGGGTCGCGGTCGACGAGCGCGGCGGCGGCCTGGGCGGTGAGCCGGAGGGAGAAGAGCTTCTGGCTGACGGCGTCGTGCAGCTCGTGGGCGAGCCGGGAGCGCTCCTCGGCGATGGTGAGCTCGCGGCTGCGCTCGTACAGCCGGGCGTTGGTGAGGGCGATGGCGGCGTGCTGGGCGAGGAGCGCGAGGAGTTCCTCGTCCTGGGAGGTGAAGCCGCAGGAGCCGTCGGGCTTGGGGCAGCCCTTGTTGGCGAGGAAGAGGGCGGCGAGGGTCTCGTCGCCGTCGCGGACCGGGAGGCCGATGAAGTCGGACATCTCGGGGTGGGCCTCGGGCCAGCCCTCGAAGCGGGGGTCCTTGCGGACGTCGGCGAGCCGCTCGGGCTCGGCCCTGTGGAGCATGGCGGCGAGGATGCCGTGCTGCCGGGGCAGCGGGCCGATGGCGTGCCACTGGGCGTCGCTGACGCCGTCGACGACGAACTGGGCGAAGCCGCCGTGGTCGTCGGGGACGCCGAGCGCCGCGTACTCGGCGTCGAGGAGCTCGCGCGCGGAGGCGACGATCGTCTTGAGGACGTCGCGGACCTCCATCTGGCGGTTCATCGCCAGGAGGGCGCTGCTCACGGCGGCGAGGCCGGAGCTCGGACGGTGGCTCATGCGTTCCACCGTACCGGTGGGGTGTGACGGTCCGTATCCGCCCGGGGACGGCGGCGGACCGGGACCGGAGGACTAGGACGGGGACCAGGACGGGGACCAGGACGGGGACCAGACCGACGTACCCCGTGGGAGGGGCCGACGTACCCGTGAGAGGGAGAGGGGACCACGCGCGCGCGTGCGAGCGTGCCCGCGGGCGCGGACCCGCTTCTCCCCCTCTCCTCCCCCCTCTCCTCCCCCCTCCCGGAAGAGAGGGCTCACCGTACGCATCGCAGACGCAACGCGCGGTGAGTTTGTTACCTGGCCGATGTGAGCCCGCGCATAGGACCCAGATCACTTACGAATGTCCCTAGTGGACGGATAAAAGCGGGATCAGGGCCGTCAGAACTGGTCGCATACCGGTCCGAAGGGCTCCCTTAGGGGGCCCTGATCCACTATCCGGGATCGTAGGTCACACCTTTGCCAGCGGATTTTGCTGCCGCTAAGAATTGCGTCCGTCGCCGCCGAGCATGGCGCAGCGCCGCCCCGGCCTGAGCGACCCCCAGCGATTCGAAGAGGTAGTCCTGCATGTCTGCGAACACCCCTGGCCACAGTCGTGGTCTGAAGAAGACCCACAAGGCCGCGATCGCCGGCGTCGCCACCCTCAGCGCCGCGGCGCTCGGTCTCTCTCTCGTCCAGGGCAACGGCGGCTCGACCGAGACCGAGCCCCAGGCCCTCGCCCACACCCAGCAGGTCGCCTGGTCGTACGACGCCGGCAGCCCGCAGGCCAAGGCGCTGGCCGCCAGCCTCGACCAGCAGACCTCCGCCTTCACCCTCAAGGCGAAGCAGGAGGCCGACCTCAAGGCCAAGGCCGCCGCCAAGGCGAAGGCCGACGCCGCCGCGAAGGCCAAGGCCGCTGCCGCCGCCAAGGCGAAGGCCGAGGCGAAGAAGCGCGCCGCCGCCAAGGCCGCCGCGAGCCGTGCCGCGGCCCGCAAGCCGGTCTTCGCGAACAACCTCGACGGCTGGATCCGCGAGGCGCTGTTCATCATGGACAAGCACAACATCCCGGGTACCTACAACGGCATCTACAAGAACGTGATGCGCGAGTCCAGCGGCAACCCGTACGCGATCAACAACTGGGACATCAACGCCATCAACGGCGTGCCCTCCAAGGGCCTGCTCCAGGTGATCTACCCGACCTTCAAGGCGTACCACATCCCCGGCACCAAGTTCGACCAGTACGACCCGGTCGCCAACATCGTCGCCGCCTGCAACTACGCGGCCGACCGCTACGGCACGATCGACAACGTCAACAGCGCGTACTGAGCCGGTACGGACACGCGAAAGGCGGCACCCTGTGCGGGGTGCCGCCCTTCGGCGTCGTACGGACCGGGGTGCGCCTACTTGCGCATGACCTCCGGCTCGTGGCGGCGCAGCAGCCGCGCGACCAGGATGCCGAGCACCGTGGTCATGAACAGCAGCACGCCGACGTTGAAGAACCACTGGCCGGCGCTGTGGTCCCACAGCGGGTCCAGGTCGGTCGGGTTCTTCGGGTCCCACGGCGCCATCAGGTGCGCGAGGTCCAGGGTGGTGCCGGCGCCGGCGATGGCCCAGCGGGACGGCATCAGCCAGGCGAACTGCTCCAGGCCGGGCGAACCGAAGACCTTGAACAGGATGCCGGTGAAGACCACCTGGACGATGGCGAACATGACCAGCAGCGGCATGGTCTTCTCGGCGGTCTTCACCAGCGCGGAGATGACCAGGCCCACCATCATCGAGGTGAGGCCGAGCGCGATGACGACGAGGCAGAGCTCGACGGCCGGCGGCATGATCAGGCCCTCGGCGGGCAGGTCGCGGATCGCGAAGCCGATGGCGCAGAGGATGACGCCCTGGAAGGCCGTGACGACACCGAGGACGATCACCTTGGACATCAGGTACGCCGAGCGGGACAGGCCGGTGGCGCGCTCCCGTTCGTAGATGACCCGTTCCTTGATCAGTTCTCGGACCGAGTTCGCGGCGCCGGAGAAGCACATGCCGACCGCGAGGATCAGCATGATGATGCCGGCGTCGCCGTTGAACCGGGACGGCGGCTTGGGCGGCGCCAGGCCGAAGTCGGCCGGGATGACCACGGAGACCGAGCCGATGACGGCCGGCAGGATCACCATCAGGGCGAGGAAGCCCTTGTCGGAGACGATCACCGAGACGTAGCGGCGGATCAGCGTCCACAGCTGCGAGCCCCAGCCCTGCGGCTTGGGCGGCTTGGTCATCGCCTGCTGCGCCTGCTGCGGCATCTGCACCGGCTGGGCGGCGACGGCGTCGATCTCGGCCGCGTACATCTGGTAGTGCTGCGAGCCCTTCCAGCGGCCCGCCCAGTCGTAGTCGCGGTAGTTCTCGAACGCGGAGAAGACATCGGCCCAGGTGGAGTAGCCGAAGAAGTTCAGCGCCTCGTCCGGCGGACCGAAGTAGGCCACCGAGCCGCCGGGCGCCATCACGAGCAGCTTGTCGCACAGGGCCAGCTCGGCCACCGAGTGGGTGACCACGAGGACCGTGCGGCCGTCGTCGGCGAGGCCGCGCAGCAGCTGCATGACATCGCGGTCCATGCCCGGGTCGAGGCCGGAGGTCGGCTCGTCCAGGAAGATCAGCGAGGGCTTGGTCAGCAGCTCCAGGGCGACGGAGACGCGCTTGCGCTGGCCGCCGGAGAGGGAGGTGATCTTCTTCTCGCGGTGGATGTCGAGCTTGAGCTCGCGCAGCACCTCGTCGATCCGGGCCTCGCGCTCGGCCTCGGCGGTGTCGCCGGGGAAGCGGAGCTTGGCGGCGTACTTGAGCGCCTTCTGGACGGTCAGCTCCTTGTGCAGGATGTCGTCCTGCGGGACCAGACCGATGCGCTGGCGCAGCTCGGCGAACTGCTTGTAGAGGCTGCGGTTGTCGTAGAGGACGTCACCCTGGTCGGCGGGCCGGTAGCCGGTGAGCGCCTTGAGGAGGGTCGACTTGCCGGAGCCGGAGGGGCCGATGACGCCGATGAGCGACTTCTCGGGGACGCCGAAGGTGACGTCCTTGAGGATCTGCTTGCCGCCGTCGACGGTCACCGTGAGGTGGCGGGCCGAGAAGGAGACGTCGCCGGTGTCGACGAACTCCTCGAGCTGGTTGCCGACGATCCGGAAGGTCGAGTGACCGACACCGACGACGTCGTTGGGGCCGATGAGGACGGAGCCGCCCTTGGCGATCGGCTGACCGTTGACGTACGTGCCGTTGTGCGAACCGAGGTCGCGGATCTCGAAGCGGCCGTCCGGCGTCGCGTGGAACGTGGCGTGCTGTCGGGAGACCTGGAGGTCGGAGACGACCAGGTCGTTCTCCAGCGCACGACCGATGCTCATCTCCCGGCCGAGGTTCAGCTGGTAGAAGGTCGTGGGGTTGCGGTGGTCGCCGCCGCCGTGCGCCGGCGCTCCGCCCTGCGGGTACCCGCCCTGCTGGGCCGGCGGCGGCTGGTGCGGGACCTGGTGCGGCGCGGCCTGGTGTTGCTGCGGCTGCTGCTGAGGCCAGCCCTGCTGCTGAGGCGGCTGGTGCTGCGGCGGCGCCT
Source organism: Streptomyces sp. NPDC051909 (assembly GCF_040681095.1). Lineage (NCBI taxonomy): Bacteria > Bacillati > Actinomycetota > Actinomycetes > Kitasatosporales > Streptomycetaceae > Streptomyces > Streptomyces sp. NPDC051909. The sequence goes on from NZ_JBFAYA010000005.1 coordinate 13,668, forward strand.
GGTGGGTGACCTCCTGATGCACGCCCTGGTGGGCGGGCTGCTGCACCTGCGGCGCCTGCTGGTGCGGCACCTGCTGCTGCATCTGTTGTTGGACCGGCGCGCCGGTGGCGGCCAGGTTCAGCCGCGGCCCGTCGGTGGCGTTGCCGAGGTGGACGGCCGAGCCGGGGCCGATCTCCACCTGGTGGATCCGCTGGCCCTGCACGAACGTGCCGTTGGTGGAGCCGTGGTCCTCGATGACCCAACTCCGGCCGCCCCAGCTGATGGTGGCGTGCCGCCACGAGACCCTGGCGTCGTCGATCACCAGGTCGCCCTGGGGATCGCGGCCCAGGGTGTACGACCTGGACGGATCGAGAGTCCAGGTCCTTCCATTCAATTCCAGTACGAGTTCTGGCACTCCATGCCCCACTACTTGTCCCCCGATGCACCCCCGTCTTCGGGAGCCCAGGGATGGTGAACATCCGGGGGAACTATTTCAGGCCCCGGCCCGTATCCGAAAGTCGGGCCGCGTGAAGAGCTTGCGCAAGAGCCCGAGATCACCCGACGCGCCCGGCGCGAGACCGCCCGGCGGGGATCGCCACACGCGGATCACCCGGCGCAGCCGGGCGCAAGCCTGCGGCCACCCGGGTGTCCGGCAGGCGGGACGGGGGGTCTGGTGGCACCGGGTGCCCGATACGGTGGACATACCATGAGCGCATCGCAGACCCCAGACGTTCCCGCCTCGGACGTTCCCACCCCGGGCGTTCCCGCCTCGGACGTGCCGACTCTCCTCGTCAAGATCTTCGGGAAGGACCGTCCCGGGATCACCGCAGGACTCTTCGACACTCTCGCCGCCTACTCCGTCGACGTCGTGGACATCGAGCAGGTCGTGTCCCGCGGCCGGCTCGTGCTGTGCGCGCTGGTCACGGAGCCGACCGTCGCCGGCCAGGGCGAGCTGCGGGCGACCGTGCACAGCTGGGCCGAGTCCATGAAGCTCCAGGCCGAGATCATCTCGGGCACCGGTGACAACCGGCCGCGTGGCGAGGGCCGCTCGCACGTCACCGTGCTCGGGCATCCGCTGACCGCCGAGCAGACGGCGGCCATAGCGGCCAGGATCGCGGAGGCCGGCGGCAACATCGACCGGATCTTCCGCCTCGCCAAGTACCCGGTGACGGCGGTCGAGTTCGCCGTGTCCGGCTGCGGGACCGAGGAGCTGCGGACCGCGCTCGCGACCGAGGCGCACTCGATCGGCGTGGACGTGGCCGTGGTCTCCGCCGGGCTGCACCGCCGGGCCCAGCGTCTTGTCGTGATGGACGTCGACTCGACGCTGATCCAGGACGAGGTCATCGAGCTGTTCGCGGCCCACGCCGGCTGCGAGGACGAGGTCGCCGAGGTGACGGCGGCCGCGATGCGCGGCGAGCTGGACTTCGAGCAGTCGTTGCACGCCCGGGTGAAGCTGCTCGCCGGTCTGGACGCGTCCGTGGTGGACAAGGTGCGGGCCGAGGTGCGGATGACGCCCGGCGCCCGCACCCTGATCCGTACGCTCAAGCGGCTCGGCTACCAGGTGGGTGTGGTGTCCGGCGGCTTCACGCAGGTCACGGACGACCTGAAGGAGCGGCTCGGCCTCGACTTCGCCCAGGCCAACACCCTGGAGATCGTGGACGGGAAGCTGACCGGCCGGGTCACCGGGGAGATCGTCGACCGGGCGGGCAAGGCGCGGCTGCTGCGCCGCTTCGCCGCGGAGGCCGGGGTGCCGCTGGCGCAGACGGTGGCGATCGGCGACGGCGCGAACGACCTGGACATGCTGAACACGGCGGGTCTGGGTGTGGCGTTCAACGCGAAGCCGGTGGTGCGCCGGGCCGCGGACACCGCGGTGAACGTGCCTTTCCTGGACACCGTGCTCTATCTGCTCGGCATCACGCGCGAGGAGGTCGAGGCGGCGGACGACGGCGCCGAGGACCTGCCGCACTGATCTGCGTACGCGCGTACGTGAGGGGCCCGGGCGTCGCAGGACGGCCGGGCCCCTTCACGTACGGCTGTCCGTTGTGGACCCGCCTCAGTCGTGCGGGGTCCAGAACTCGACCAGGGTGCCGGCCATGCCGTGTTCGACCGACTTCCAGGAGCCGTTGAAGCTCACGACGGCGAAGGCGGAGGTCGGGAAGCCGGTGCGGGTCATCCGGGCCAGCGTGTCGCCCTCCGAGGCACCGGAGAGGGCGTCGGCGAGCGCGTGCATCCCGGGGTTGTGGCCGATGAGCAGCAGATTGTCGACGGTTTCCGGGGTCTCGTTGACCACGGCGAGGAGCTCGCCGAGGGAGGCCTCGTACAGCCGCTCCTCGTACACCGTCTTCGGACGCTCGGGGAGCTCGTGCACGGCGAGCTTCCAGGTCTCCCGTGTGCGCACGGCGGTCGAACAGACGGCGAGGTCGAAGCCGATGCCGGTGTCGGCGAGCCTGCGGCCCGCGACGGGGGCGTCGGTGCGGCCGCGCTCGGCGAGCGGGCGCTCGTGGTCGGAGGTCTGGGGCCAGTCCGCCTTGGCGTGTCGGAGCAGCACGATCCTGCGGGGTGTGTCGACGCTCATGCTGGACAGCTTCGCACGAAACGGCCCGGGTTGACTCAGAGAGAGAGCGTTTGCTGGAGCTGCTCCAGGATGTGCCCGATGGCGGGGTCGCGGCTGACCGCCCGGGCCTCCCCCGGGCCCGCTATGAGCAGGAAGAGGGCCACGAACGCGGCCACCGGCAGAGCGAGTGCCCACCAGGGCAGCCGGGTGTCGACGCCGGCCTGCCGGGTCCGGACACCGGTGGGGATTCGCGCCGTCATGGCCGCCTCCGTGGGATGGGCTCCTCGCGTTTTCCGCGTTGACACCAACGTACGGAGCGGGCGGCCCTCGGCCCATCAGGTGATCCACCCACTTGACCCTGACACCTGCCCCCTAGGGGATGCGGGGGTTGTCCCCACCCCCGGAGGGTTGCCCCCCGGAGGGTTGCTCCCCGGACGTCAGGGCGAGGCGAGGGTGGCGATGACGGCGATGACCACCGTGATGCCGAGCATGGCGCCGAGGATGACGAGGAGCGTCTTCTGGCCGTTCGGGGGATTCGGTTCGAGTACGGGCATGCCCTCAGTCTCGCATCCCGGATTCGTCCTCGACGATCCGGTCCCGGCCGGCGAGGACGCCCGCGATCATCTGGGGGACCATCAGGGCGCCCATGAGCGCGACGGGCAGGCCCCAGCCTCCGCTGTGCTGGTAGAGGACGCCGACGAGGAGCGGCCCGGGGATGGAGATGAGGTAGCCGACGCTCTGCGCGAAGGCGGACAGCTTCACGACGCCGGCACCGGTGCGCGAGCGCATGCCGATCATGGTGAGGGCGAGCGGGAAGGCGCAGTTGGAGACGCCGAGGAGGACCGCCCAGACCCAGGCGCCGCCGGCCGGCGCGAAGTAGAGGCCGGTGTAGCCGCTGAGGCCGCACAGGCCGAGGGCGACGACGATGGGGCCCTGGTGGCGGAGCCGGGACGCGAGGCCGGGTATGACGAAGGCGAGCGGCACGCCCATGACCATGGTGACGGCGAGGAGCACGCCCGCGGTGGAGGCGGGGACGCCGGCGTCGCGGAAGATCTGCGGCATCCAGCCCATGGTGATGTACGCGCCGGTGGCCTGGAGGCCGAAGAAGGCGGCGAGGGCCCAGGCGGTGCGGCTGCGGGCGACGCGCGGTGCGGCGGCCGGGGTGTCGACGGGAGCCGCCTGCCGCCCCGTACGACTGCCACTGCCACTGCCACTGCCACCGCCGACGCCGACGCCCGCACCGGCCGCGGCGCGGTCGCGGATCAGCGGGATCCAGGGCAGTACGGCGAGGGCGGCGAGGGCGGCCCAGATGCCGAGGCCGAGCCGCCAGCCGCCGCCGAGGGCGTCGGTGAGCGGCACGGTCGCGGCGGCGGCCACGGAGGTGCCGAGCGCGAGGGCCATCGAGTAGAGGCCGGTCATGCTGCCGATGCGGTCCGGGAAGTACCGCTTGACCAGGACCGGCATGAGGATGTTGCTGAGCGCGATGCCCATGAGGGCGAGGGCGCTGGCGGCGAGGAAGGCGGGGGTGCCGTCCGCGAGGGAGCGCAGCACGAGGCCTGCGGCGATCGCGGCCATGCCGGCGCAGACCACGGCCGCGGGGCCGAAGCGGCGGGCGAGCCGCGGGGCGGCGATGCCGAAGAGGGCGAAGCACAGCGGCGGCACGGAGGTGAGGACGCCGGCCACGCTGCCGCTCATGTGGAGTCCCGCGCTGACCTCTTCGAGGAGGGCGCCGAGGCTGGTGATCGCCGGACGCAGGTTGAACGCGGCGAGGACGAGCCCGACGGCGACGAGCACGCCGACCCAGCGGGCGGGTCCGGCGGATGCGGGAGAATCGGGGGCGCCGGCGCTGCCGCGGGCCTGCTGCTGCGGCCTCTTCTGTTCCTGCTGCTTCCTGAGGGCGGGGTCGAGTGTCTGCGGCTCGTCTGGCATGAGACTCATCATAGAATCATGGGATGATTGGTTGTCCAGTTTTGGACAATCGATCGCCGGTACGGGACGAACGGACGGAAGGTGTGGCATGGCCCTCGGGCAACCGCGGCGCAGCGGGCTCTCCGACCAGGTGATCACCCAGCTGCGGAACCAGATCACCTCGGGCGAGTGGCCGGTCGGCACCCGCATCCCGACCGAGCCCGAGCTGGTCGAACAGCTCGGGGTGGCCCGTAACACCGTGCGCGAGGCGGTCCGCGCGCTCGCCCACAACGGGCTGCTCGACATCCGGCAGGGCTCCGGCACCTATGTGGTGGCGACCAGCGAGCTGGCCGGCGTGATGCACCGCAGGTTCGCCGGCTCCGACCCGCGCGACGTGGCCGAACTGCGCGCCACGCTGGAGTCCTCGGCCGCCCGGCTGGCCGCGCAGCGGCGCACCGAACGGGACCTCAGGCAGCTGGACGCGCTCCTCGCCCGCCGCGAGGAGGCCTGGGCGGCGCGCGACGCGGAGGAGTTCGTGACCGCGGACGCGGCCTTCCACCACGCGGTCGTGGTGGCCTCGCACAACGAGGTGCTGACCGGGCTCTACTCGGACCTGGGGCACGTGCTGCGCTCCTGGCTGCGCGAGGACGTGGGCCAAGAGCTGCGCCCGGAGAACCACATGGACCACGCGCGCCTGGTGGCGGCGATCCACGAGGGCGACGCCGAGCGGGCCGCGACCGAGGCGGCCGGCTATCCCTTCATGTGCCTCAGGAGCCCGGAGCCGCCGGTTCGTGGGTGATCCACGCGGCCTTGACCTCCTTCCAGCAGCGGCCGGTCACCTGGGCGTAGTCGGCGGGGCCGACCTCGACGGGGGCACTGTCGGTGTCCACGTCCCACCAGCGCGCGCACTCCACGTGGAGGCGGACCCGGTCGGTGCGGGGATAGGGGTTCTGGCAGTGGACGGTGACGGCGGAGCCCTGGACGAGGGTGCGGCAGGAGGCTCCGAAGTTCTCGGGATCCCCGGTCGCGGGGGTGGAGCGTGCGACGCCGTCCTCGGCGGGGGCGGGAGCGGCACGGACCTCGGCGGCGACGGCGAGGCCGGCCAGACCCGCGAGGAGTGCGGCGGCCGGAACGAGCGCGGGCGCCCGGAAGAGCGGCGTGCGCATGTCCGTACCTCCTCCCCATGCAGTAGCCGGAATGTCACGCTCCGACCAGTCTGGGGTGAGTCGGCCGACTTTTCGACTCGGGGAGGGGGCGGCGAAGGCGGCCGGGGAAACGACGAGGGGCCGGGGGCCCGCCGGTCGGGCGGGCCCCCGGCCCCTCACATCGTCCGAGGTCAGACACCCCGTCCGAGATCAGACACCGCGTCCGAGATCAGGCGCCGATCGCGTGCAGACCGCCGTCCACGTGGACGATCTCGCCGGTCGTCTTCGGGAACCAGTCGGAGAGCAGCGCGACGATGCCGCGGCCGGCCGGCTCCGGGTCGCTCAGGTCCCAGGCCAGCGGGGAGCGGGTGTCCCAGACGCTCGCCAGGTCGGAGAAGCCCGGGATGGACTTCGCGGCCATCGAGCCGAGCGGACCGGCCGAGACCAGGTTGCAGCGGATGTTCTGCTTGCCCAGGTCACGCGCCATGTAGCGGCTGGTGGCCTCCAGGGCGGCCTTGGCCGGGCCCATCCAGTCGTACTGCGGCCAGGCGAACTGCGCGTCGAAGGTGAGGCCGACGACCGAGCCGCCCTCGCTCATCAGCGGCAGCAGCGCCATCGTCAGGGACTTCAGCGAGAAGGCCGAGACGTGCATGGCGGTGGCGACCGACTCGAACGGCGTGTTCAGGAAGTTGCCGCCGAGCGCGTCCTGCGGGGCGAAGCCGATGGAGTGCACGACGCCGTCGAGGCGGTCGCCCAGCTGCTCGCGGACCTGGCCCTCCAGGCGGGCGAGGTGCTCGTCGTTGGAGACGTCGAGCTCCAGGACCTTGACGTCCGGGTTGGGCAGCTTCTTGGCGATGCGCTCGGTCAGCGTCGGCCGCGGCCAGGCGGTGAGGATGATCTCCGCGCCCTGCTCCTGGGCCAGCTTCGCGGCGTGGAAGGCGATGGAGGACTCCATCAGCACACCGGTGATGAGGATCTTCTTGCCCTCGAGGATTCCAGCCATGGTGTTCAGTGACCCATTCCCAGTCCGCCGTCAACCGGGATGACGGCTCCAGTGATGTACGAGGCGTCGTCCGAGGCGAGGAACTTCACCGCGGCGGCGATCTCCTCGGGCTGCGCGTAGCGGCCCAGCGGAACCTGGGAGACGATGCCGGCGCGCTGCTCGTCGGTGAGCACCGCGGTCATGTCGGTGTCGACGAAACCGGGCGCGACGACGTTGAAGGTGATGTTGCGCGAACCGAGCTCCCGGGCCAGGGACCGCGCGAATCCGACCAGGCCGGCCTTCGAGGCGGCGTAGTTCGCCTGCCCCGCCGAGCCGAGCAGGCCGACGACGGAGGAGATCAGCACGACGCGGCCCTTCTTGGCGCGCAGCATGCCGCGGTTGGCACGCTTCACGACCCGGAAGGCGCCGGTGAGGTTGGTGTCGAGGACGGACGTGAAGTCCTCCTCGGACATCCGCATGAGGAGCTGGTCCTTGGTCACGCCGGCGTTGGCCACGAGGACCTCCACCGGACCGTGCTTCTCCTCGATCTCCTTGTAGGCCTGGTCCACCTGCTCGGAGTCGGTGATGTCGCACTTGACGGCGAGGAAGCCCTGCTTCTCCAGCTCCGCGGGATCGCCCGAGCGGAACGTGATCGCGACCTTGTCGCCGGCCTCGGCGAACGCGCGGGCGATGGCGAGGCCGATGCCCCGGTTGCCTCCGGTGACGAGAACCGAGCGGCTCAACGGATCACCCTTTCGATAGCGGTCTGGTATGCCGAAAACCTATCGGTCCCTCCCTCGATACGGAGAATCGGGCCCTGACAGTGGCGTCCTGGTGTCGCTGTCGGGTCCCTACAGAAAGCTCTGGGCATCACGGCCGAAAGCACGACATGATCGGGGGCGACCGGTCTCACACGACAGGAGACAGCTGTGCAATCTGGGACCCATTCCCTCGACGAAGCCTTCACCCAGCTTCCGTTGCGGGCGCTGGCCGACGCGGCGCTCGCGCGGGCGCGGGCGCTCGGGGCCGAGCACGCCGACTTCCGCCTGGAGCGGGTGCGCAGCGCCTCGTGGCGGCTGCGCGACGCCAAACCCTCGGGCTCGTCGGACACCACGGACCTCGGCTACGCGGTGCGGGTGGTGCACGGCGGCGCGTGGGGGTTCGCGTCCGGTGTGGACCTGACCATGGACGGGGCGGCGCGGGTGGCCTCGCAGGCGGTGGCCATGGCCAAGCTGTCCGCGAAGGTGATCGCGGCGGCGGGCTCGGACGAGCGCGTGGAGCTGGCCGAGGAGCCGGTGCACGCGGACAGGGTGTGGATCTCCTCGTACGAGATCGACCCCTTCACCGTCTCCGCCGAGGAGAAGAGCGGGCTGCTCGCCGAGTGGAGCGCGCGGCTGCTGCGGGCCGAGGGCGTGGCGCACGTGGACGCCTCGCTGCTCACGGTCTTCGAGAACAAGTTCTACGCGGACACGGCGGGCACCGTCACCACCCAGCAGCGGGTCCGGCTGCACCCGCAGCTGACGGCGGTCGCGGTGGACGCGTCGACCGGCGAGTTCGACTCGATGCGGACCCTTGCGCCGCCGGTCGGACGGGGCTGGGAGTATCTGACGGGCACCGGCTGGGACTGGGACAAGGAGCTCGACGAGATCCCCGGGCTGCTCGCCGAGAAGATGCGCGCGCCGAGCGTCGAGGCCGGGCGCTACGACCTGGTCGTGGACCCGTCGAACCTGTGGCTGACCATCCACGAGTCGATCGGCCACGCCACCGAGCTGGACCGCGCGCTCGGCTACGAGGCGGCGTACGCGGGCACCTCCTTCGCGACCTTCGACCAGCTGGGCAAGCTGGCGTACGGCTCCTCGATCATGAACGTGACGGGTGACCGGACCGCCGAGCACGGCCTGGCGACCGTCGGCTACGACGACGAGGGCGTCGAGGGGCAGAGCTGGGACCTGGTGAAGGACGGCACGCTCGTCGGCTACCAGCTGGACCGCCGGATCGCGAAGCTGACCGGCCTCGGCCGCTCCAACGGCTGTGCCTTCGCCGACTCCCCCGGCCATGTGCCGGTGCAGCGGATGGCGAACGTGTCGCTGCAGCCGGACCCGGGCGGTCTGTCCACGGAGGACCTGATCGGCGGGGTGGAGCGCGGGATCTACGTGGTCGGCGACCGTTCCTGGTCGATCGACATGCAGCGCTACAACTTCCAGTTCACCGGTCAGCGCTTCTTCCGCATCGAGAACGGGCGGCTCGCGGGCCAGCTGCGGGACGTCGCGTACCAGGCGACGACCACCGACTTCTGGGGCTCCATGGAGCAGGTCGGCGGCCCGCAGACGTATGTCCTCGGCGGCGCGTTCAACTGCGGCAAGGCCCAGCCCGGCCAGGTCGCCGCGGTCTCGCACGGCTGCCCGTCCGCCCTGTTCCGGGGTGTGAACATCCTTAACACCACGCAGGAGGCCGGTCGATGAGCCGCGTCAGCAAGCCGTACGAGATCGTCGAGCGGGCGCTTGAGCTGTCGCGCGCCGACGGGTGTGTCGTCATCGCCGACGAGGAGTCCTCGGCGAACCTGCGCTGGGCCGGCAACGCGCTCACCACCAACGGTGTCACCCGGGGCCGCACCCTCACCGTGATCGCGACCGTGGACGGGGCCCAGGGCGCCGCCTCCGGTGTGGTGTCGCGTTCGGCGGTGACCGCGGACGACCTGGAGCCGCTGGTGCGTGCGGCCGAGGAGGCGGCGCGGGCCGCCGGGCCCGCCGAGGACGCGCAGCCGCTGGTCGAGGGCGTGCCCGTGTCGCCCGACTTCACCGACGCCCCGGCCGAGACCTCCTCCGCCGTCTTCGACGCCTTCGCGCCGGCGCTGGGCGAGGCCTTCGCACGCGCGCGTGCGGGCGGCCGCGAGCTGTACGGCTTCGCCAACCACGCGCTGAAATCCAGCTACGTCGGCACCTCGACCGGGCTCCGGCTGCGGCACGACCAGCCGAACGGCACCCTGGAGCTCAACGCCAAGTCCCCGGACCGGTCCCGCTCCGCGTGGGCCGGGCGCTCGACCCGGGACTTCAAGGACGTCGACCCGGCCGCGCTCGACGCCGAGCTGGCCACCCGGCTCGGCTGGGCGGAGCGGCGGATCGACCTGCCGGCCGGGCGGTACGAGACGCTGCTGCCGCCGACCGCGGTGGCCGACCTGATGATCTACCAGCTGTGGTCCGCGGCGGCCCGGGACGCGGCCGAGGGCCGCACGGTCTTCTCCAAGCCGGGCGGCGGCACCCGGATCGGCGAGACCCTGTCGCCGCTGCCGCTGACCCTGCGCAGCGACCCGCACGCGCCGGGCCTGGAGTCCGCGCCGTTCGTCATCGCGCACAGCTCGGGCGACGACTCGTCGGTCTTCGACAACGGTCTGCCGGTCGGTCCGGTCGACTGGGTACGGGACGGGAAGCTCGCCCATCTGGTCACCACCCGGCACACCGCGGGGCTGACCGGGCTGCCGATGGCTCCGGCCGCCGGGAACCTGATCCTGGACGGCGGCGGCGAGAAGTCCCTGGACGAGATGGTCGCGGCGACCGAGCGCGGTCTGCTGCTGACCTGCCTCTGGTACATCCGCGAGGTCGACCCGGCGACCCTGCTGCTCACCGGCCTCACCCGGGACGGCGTCTACCTGGTCGAGAACGGCGAGGTGGTCGGCGAGGTGAACAACTTCCGGTTCAACGAGTCGCCGGTCGACCTGCTGTCCCGGGCCACCGAGGCGGGCCGCACCGAGCAGACGCTGCCGCGCGAGTGGAGCGACTGGTTCACCCGGGCCGCGATGCCCGCCCTGCGGGTGCCGGACTTCAACATGAGCTCGGTCAGCAAGGGCGTCTGACCCGCTCGGACACGGCCTAGACTGGCCGGGACAACTCTGTCGTATACGCATCACGAGGAGACGGACGACGTGACGGACATCGTCGACGAGCTGAAGTGGCGTGGGCTCTTCGCCCAGTCCACCGACGAGGAGGCCCTGCGCAAGGCCCTCGCGGACGGTCCCGTCACGTTCTATTGCGGTTTCGACCCGACCGCGGCCAGTCTCCACGTCGGCCACCTGGTCCAGGTCCTCACCGTCCGCCGGCTCCAGCAGGCCGGGCACCGGCCGCTGGCGCTGGTCGGCGGGGCCACCGGCCAGATCGGCGACCCGCGGCCGACCGCCGAGCGCACCCTGAACGACCCGGAGACGGTCGCGAACTGGGTGAACCGGCTGCGTTCGCAGATCGAGCCGTTCCTGTCCTTCGAGGGCGAGAACGCGGCGGTCATGGTGAACAACCTGGACTGGACCGCCGGCATGTCGGCGATCGAGTTCCTGCGGGACATCGGCAAGCACTTCCGGGTCAACAAGATGCTGACCAAGGACTCCGTGGCCCGGCGCCTGGAGTCCGAGCAGGGCATCAGCTACACCGAGTTCAGCTACCAGCTGCTCCAGGGCATGGACTTCCTGGAGCTGTACCGGCGCCACGGCTGCACGCTGCAGCAGGGCGGCTCCGACCAGTGGGGCAACCTGGTGGCCGGCCTCGACCTGATCCACAAGCTGGAGCCGGAGGCGCAGGTCCACGCGCTGGCGACGCCGCTGATGGTGAAGGCCGACGGCACCAAGTTCGGCAAGACCGAGGGCGGTGCGGTGTGGCTGGACCCGGAGATGACCACGCCGTACGCGTTCTACCAGTTCTGGCTGAACGTCGACGACCGTGACATCTCCACGTACATGCGGATCCTGTCCTTCAAGTCCCGCGAGGAGCTGGAGGAGATGGAGAAGCAGACGGCGGAGCGGCCGCAGGCGCGCGCCGCGCAGCGGGCCCTCGCCGAGGAGCTCACCACCCTGGTGCACGGCGCCGACCAGTGCCGGGCCGTGATCGACGCGTCCAAGGCGCTGTTCGGCCAGGGCGAGCTCGCCGAGCTCGACGAGGCCACTCTCGCCGCGGCCCTCTCCGAGCTGCCCCACGCGCGCGTGGCGGAGCTCGGGCAGGTCGTGGACCTGTTCGCCGAGGTCGGTCTGGTGGCCAGCAAGTCGGCCGCCCGTCGCACGGTGAAGGAGGGCGGCGCCTACGTGAACAACGTGAAGGTGACCGCCGAGGACGCCGTCGTGACGGCGGACGAGCTGCTGCACGGCCGGTGGCTGGTGCTGCGCCGGGGCAAGAAGAACCTGGCGGCGATCGAGGTCGGCGCCTAGGGCGTACCCGTACCCGTACCCGTACGGGTCGTACACCGGAGGCCCGGTACGCGCGCTCCGCGCCGTACCGGGCCTCCGGCATGTCCGCCACGCGATCAGACCCGCTGCTTGTTGCCCTTGATCGAGGTCCACAGCATGTCGCCCACGCCGACCACGGCGACGGCGCCGATGAGCTGGAGGAGGTGCCGGGTCCAGTCGATGCCCCTGGTGTCCTCGACCCCGATCCAGGCCGCGACCGCGTTGCCGAGCACGCTGCCCAGAATGCCGAAGATCGTCGTCAGCCACAGCGGGATCTGCTGCTTGCCCGGGAGGATCGCCTTGGCGATCAGTCCCAGGACGAAGCCCACAATGATCGCCCACAACCAACTCATCGTCGCCTCCTCGTGCACAGGTGTGCCCAGTCTCGGCCCGTCGGCCAATCAGCGCATGTCGGACGGGACCGAACGTGCCCCGGCCTCCTCGGCGGGGGACGCCGGGCGTACGGTGGAAGGAGGACCGGACCGGGGAGGGTCCGGCACGGTGTGCGGGTGGTGGAAGTGATGCGGAAGCATGGCGGTGGCGAGGTCTTCCGGATCACCGGGGCCCGGCAGGGCCTTGCCGAGGACGTGCGCGGGCGGCAGCGCCGGTACGTGATCTCGATGTCGATCCGTACGCTCTCCGTGATCGCCGCGGCCTCGCTGTGGAACGTGGAGCGGTACGTGGCGATCGTGGCGCTGGTGGTCGGCGCCGTGCTCCCGTACATCGCGGTGGTGATCGCCAACGCCGGCCGGGAGACGACTCCGTCCCTCCCGTCCACGTTCGTCCCGCCTCCGGTGCGGCCGGAACTGCCGGCGAAGCCTTCCGAGGACGCCGAAACGAACACCCCGAGCGATCACGCAGCGTGAGCGGAAAGCTCAGGAAAAGCTCAGATCAATCATGAAGTTCCGGTGCACCGCACCCCATCCCCCGTGACATACTGCCTACGCGCTCCGCATCCCCCGTCGGAGCGACGGACCGATGCCGGGCAGCTCCCCCCGTGGCTGCTCGGCATCGCCCTTGCTGGACAATGATCAGGTGATCCCAGGTCCAGTGAGCGAAGAGAAGCCGATCTGTTCCGCGAAGGGCTGCCGGGCCGACGCCGCCTGGGTCCTCGCCTGGAACAACCCCAAGCTGCACACGCCGGAGCGGCGCAAGACCTGGCTCGCGTGCGAGGAGCACCGCGAGCACCTCTCCCAGTTCCTGGGGGTACGGGGCTTCCTGAAGGACGTCGTCCCGCTCGCCGACTGGGACTCAGCCGCCGATCGCTGACATCGGGCGCTCCGGCTGGAGGAAGCCCGGGTCGTCGAGGCCCGATCCGGCCTTCTTGCCCCACATGGCCTTCTTCCAGATCTCGGCGATCACCGCGTCGGGCGCGTCCGAGCGCAGCGCCGCCCGCAGGTCGGTCTCCTCGGTGGCGAACAGGCAGGTGCGCACCTGGCCGTCGGCGGTGAGGCGGGTGCGGTCGCAGGCCCGGCAGAAGGGGCGGGTGACGGAGGCGATGACGCCGACGGTGTGCGGGCCGCCGTCGACGACCCAGCGCTCGGCGGGGGCGGAGCCGCGCTCGTCGGCGCCCTCGGGGTCGAGGGTGAAGCGGGTGCGCAGCGACTCCAGGATGTCCGTGGCGGTGATCATGCCGTCGCGCTTCCAGCCGTGCTGGGCGTCGAGCGGCATCTGCTCGATGAAGCGGAGCTCGTACCCCTGCTCCATGGCCCAGGCGAGCAGGTCGGGGGCCTCGTCGTCGTTGAGCCCGGGCATCAGGACCGCGTTGATCTTGACCGGGGTGAGGCCGGCGTCGCGGGCGGCGGCCATGCCGTCGAGGACGTCGTGGTGCCGGTCGCGGCGGGTGAGGGTCTTGAAGACCTCGGGGCGCAGGGTGTCGAGCGAGACGTTGACCCGGTCGAGGCCGGCCGCCTTGAGGGCGGTGGCGGTGCGCCCCAGTCCGATGCCGTTGGTGGTCAGGGACAGCTTGGGGCGGGGTGCGAGGGCGGCGCAGCGCTCGACGATGCCGACGAGGCCGGGACGGAGCAGCGGCTCGCCGCCGGTGAAGCGCACCTCGGTGACGCCGAGCTCGGTGACGGCGATCCGGACCAGGCGGACGATCTCGTCGTCGGTGAGCAGGTCGGGCTTGGCCAGCCACTGCAGGCCCTCTTCCGGCATGCAGTAGGTGCAGCGCAGATTGCACCGGTCGGTGAGGGATACCCGCAGGTCGGTGGCGACGCGGCCATAGGTGTCGATGAGCACTGGGCCCCCTCCCTCTCGTACGGCTTTCGCTTCGTGTCCGAGCCTACGTGACGCCTCCGACACAGAGCACGGGCCGATTGTCACGAGGACGGGGCCGACCGCGTCGTAGAACTCTACGACGCGGCCGGTGGTTCATCGCGGAACGTATACGACTCGGTGCACTCCGGTCAGCGCTTCGGTCAGTGCGCTCCGACGCCGGTGAGGGACTTGACCTCCAGCTCCGCGTACTTGCCCTTGTCCGGCTCCTCCTTGGAGAGGACCGAGCCGAGCCAGCCGAGCAGGAAGCCGAGCGGGATGGAGATCAGGCCGGGGTTCTCCAGCGGGAACCAGTAGAAGTCGACCTCCTTGAACATGGAGGTCGGCTTGCCGGAGACGACCGGCGAGAACAGCACCAGGACGACCGCGGAGATCAGTCCGCCGTAGATCGACCAGAGCGCTCCCTGGGTGGTGAAGCGCTTCCAGAAGAGGCTGTAGAGGATCGTCGGCAGGTTGGCGGAGGCGGCGACCGCGAAGGCGAGGGCGACCAGGCCGGCGACGTTGAGGTCGCGGGCGAGGGCGCCGAGCGCGATCGAGACGATGCCGATGAGGACGGTGGCCCAGCGGGCGGCCCGCACCTCCTCCTTCTCGGTGGCCTTGCCGCGCCGGATCACGTTGGCGTAGATGTCGTGCGCGAAGGACGAGGACGAGGCCAGGGTGAGGCCGGCGACGACGGCGAGGATGGTCGCGAAGGCGACGGCGGAGATGACGGCGAGCAGGATCGCGCCGCCGGTCGAGTCGGCGCCGCCGCCGATCTCCAGGGCGGCGAGCGGGGCCGCGGTGTTGCCGGCCTTGTTGGAGGCGACGATGTCGCTGTTCTTCAGCAGGGCGGCGGCGCCGAAGCCGAGGACGATCGTCATCAGGTAGAAGGCGCCGATGATGCCGATGGCCCAGTTGACGGACTTCCGGGCGGCCTTGGCGGTGGGCACCGTGTAGAAGCGGATGAGGATGTGCGGCAGGCCGGCGGTGCCGAGGACGAGAGCGATGCCGAGCGAGAGGAAGTCCAGCTTGGAGGTGGCGGTGAGGCCGTACTTGAGGCCGGGCTCCAGGAAGGCGTCGCCCTTGCCGCTGTTGGTGGCGGCGGCGCCGAGCAGCTCGGAGACGTTGAAGTGGAACTTCCACAGGATGAGGAAGGTGATCAGGAGCGTGCCGG
The DNA here is from genome assembly GCF_040681095.1 of Streptomyces sp. NPDC051909. Taxonomy (NCBI): domain Bacteria; kingdom Bacillati; phylum Actinomycetota; class Actinomycetes; order Kitasatosporales; family Streptomycetaceae; genus Streptomyces; species Streptomyces sp. NPDC051909. Next base: position 28,869 of record NZ_JBFAYA010000005.1, read on the forward strand.
CGATGAGCAGCACGGCCTTGACCATCTGCACCCAGGTGGTGCCCTTCATGCCGCCGATGGTCACGTACACGATCATCAGGACGCCGACCAGGGCGACGATGGCGATCTTGCCGCCGTCGCTGGTGATGCCGAGCAGCAGTGAGACGAGGACGCCGGCGCCGGCCATCTGGGCGAGCAGGTAGAAGATCGAGACGACGATGGTGGAGGTGCCGGCGGCGGTGCGGACGGGCCGCTGGCGCATCCGGTAGGCGAGGACGTCGCCCATGGTGAAGCGGCCGGAGTTGCGCAGCGGTTCGGCGACCAGGAGCAGCGCGACCAGCCAGGCGACGAGGAAGCCGATGGAGTAGAGGAAGCCGTCGTAGCCGAAGAGGGCGATGGCGCCGGCGATGCCGAGGAAGGACGCGGCGGACATGTAGTCGCCGGAGATCGCCAGGCCGTTCTGGAAGCCGGTGAACTGGCGTCCGCCGGCGTAGAAGTCGGCGGCGGAGCGGGTCTGCCGGCCGGCCCAGACGGTGATGACGAGGGTGGCGAGGACGAAGGCCGCGAACAGGGAGATGATCAGGGTCCGGTGCTCGCTGGTCGCGTTGCCCGCGGCGAGGAGGACGGGGCTGCCGAGGGGGCTGCCGAGGGCGGTGCTCATGCGTCGGCCTCCGTACGGGTCGTGCTGCGGGACTCCATGTGCCGCTTGATGGCCTCGGCCTGCGGGTCCAGGCGGTTGGCGGCGTGCCGCGAGTAGAGCCAGGCGATGAGGAAGGTGGTCGCGAACTGGGCGAGGCCGAGGACCATGGCCATGTTGACGTTGCCGAAGACCTTGGTGCCCATGAAGCCGCCCGCGTAGTTGGAGAGCAGCACGTAGAGCAGGTACCAGGCGATGAAGGCGATCGTCAGGGGGAAGGCGAAGGAGCGGTAGGTGCGGCGCAGTTCGCCGAACTCGGCGCTCTGCTGCACCTCGACGAACTCCTCGGTGGTGGGACCGGCCGGGGTGGCGGCGTCCGTACTGGTTCGGGGTGGCGGCGGTGCGTCGGTGGCCACGGAATCTCCTCGGGTTCCTTGTGTTCCGCGCGTTCCTTGTGATCCTCGCGATCCGGGCGATTCGGGGGACGCGGGCGCGGTGGGCAGGGTCATGGGGGCCTCGCTGGGGATGCGGAGTTCGGGGTTCCGGCCGGAACCCTCCCCTGATCAACGGCACGGAGCGCGCGGCGAAGTGGTTCACCGGAGTGGTTTTCTCGCCAGGGATCTTCATGAAGTCTTCTCAACTCATTGATGAGCGGGGAAGATCGGCGATAGCTTCACTCGTCATGCACCTGCCCGGCCGCACATCGGCGCCGGGCAGCACGTACGGATGATGTGGAGAACCCATGGCTCATCTGGGATCGCGGCGCGGTCGAGTACTCGCTCTGCCGGCCGGTCTCGCGCTCACGGCCTCGCTCGGTTTCCTGCCCGCCGGCGCAGCCTCGGCGGCGGAGCTGTCCGACGCCCCGGCGGCCGCCGTGGCCACGGACGGGCCGAAGCTCAGCTACGTGGTGAACGTGGCGGGCGGCAGCAAGACGCCGGACAGGGTGCGCAAGGCGATAGCCGCCGCGGGCGGCGAGGTGGTCGTGTCCTACGACCGGATCGGCGTGATCGTCGTCCACTCGCAGAACCCCGCGTTCGCGCAGACGATCCGCACGGCGCCCGGTGTGGTGTCGGCGGGTGCGACCCGTACGGCTCCGCTGTCCGCGCAGTCGGCCTTCGCCGACGACTCGGTGGGCGAGGGCTCGCAGACGGCCACCCCGGCCGAGATCCAGGCCGCCGCGGCCGCCGCCACGGACGGTCAGGACCCGATGGAGCCCCTGCAGTGGGACCTCCGGGCGATCAAGGCCGACCAGGCGCACGCGAAGACCCTCGGCAGCAGGAACGTCACGGTCGGCGTCATCGACACCGGCGTGGACGACACCCACCCGGACCTGGCGCCGAACTTCGACGCCGCCGCCTCCGCCAACTGCGTGAGCGGCAAGGCCGACACGACGCCGGGCTCGTGGCGTCCGAAGCCGGGCGAGAGCGACCACGGCACGCACGTGGCGGGCACCATCGGCGCCGCGAAGAACGGCATCGGCATGACCGGTGTCGCGCCCGGTGTGAAGCTGGCCGGCATCAAGGTGTCCACGCCGGACGGCTACTTCTTCACGGAGGCCGTGGTCTGCGGCTTCGTGTGGGCGGCCGAGCACGGTGTCGACATCACCAACAACAGCTACTTCACCGACCCGTGGATGTTCGCCTGCAAGAGCGACGAGGACCAGAAGGCCCTCATCGAGGCGGTCACCCGGGCGACCCGGTACGCGGAGAAGAAGGGCACCGTCAACGTGGCGGCGGCCGGCAACTCCAGGTTCGACCTGGCGGCCGACTCGATCCTGGACGACGGCAGCCCGAACGACAGCACTCCGGGCGACCGGGTCATCGACCCGAAGGAGTGCTTCGACTACCCGGCGATGCTGCCGGGCGTGGTGACGGTCTCCGCGACCGGCGCCAAGGACCTGAAGGCGTCCTACTCCAACTACGGCCTGGGCGTCATCGACGTCGCGGCGCCCGGCGGCGACCGCACCGAGTACCAGACCCCGGACGCCCCGGCGGTCAACGGCCGCATCTGGTCGACCACGGTGAACGGCGGCTACAACTACAAGGCCGGCACGTCGATGGCCTCGCCGCACGTGGCGGGCGTCCTCGCGCTGCTGAAGTCGACGCACCCGAAGGCGAGCCCGGCCGCGCTGAAGGCCCTGCTGTACGCGCAGGCCGACGACCGCGCCTGCACCAACCCGTACGACATCAATGGCGACGGCACCGTCGACGCGGTGTGCGAGGGCGAGAAGGGCTACAACGGCTTCTACGGGGCCGGCCTGGTGGACGCGCTGGACGCGGTCCGCAAGTAACCTCCCGAGGATCCCTGAACCACCCGTGGCACTCAGTGCCACGGGTGGTTCTATCGTGGGCCCATGGACAACACAGTGCGTACAGGTACGGAGTTGCTGTGGGCCGAGCTGGGCGGCGATCCCGCACTGCTCGACCGGGTGACGTACGGCGGGCCCTCGGGGCTCCTGCCGGCCCGGCTGCCCGTCATGGACCTGGCCCGGGCGACGGTCGCCGTCGCGGGGCTCGCGGCGGTGGAGCGGGCCGGGCTGCCGGGGCCGGTGCGGGTGGACGACGGGGCGGTGGCGACCGCGTTCGTGAGCGAGCGGCATCTGCGGGTGGACGGGCGGGCGCCGGTGTCGTTCGCGCCGCTGTCCCGGTTCTGGCGGGCGGCCGACGGCTGGGTCCGCACCCACGCCAACTACCCGCACCACAAGGCCGCGTTGCTCACCGCGCTCGGTGCGCCCGATGCGGTGGACGGCGTGGCGGCGGCGATCGCCGAGCGGAAGGCCGTCGAGGTCGAGACGGCGGTGTACGCGGCCGGGGGCCTGGCCGTCGCCCTGCGCACGCCCGAGGAGTGGGCCGCCCACGAGCAGGGCCGGGCGGTGGCCGCCCGCCCGCTGCTGACCCGGGAGCGGCTCGACGACGCGCCGCCCCGGAGCCGTTCGGACCGGCCGCTGCGGGTCCTGGACCTGACCCGGGTGATCGCGGGCCCGGTCGCCACCCGGACCCTGGCGCTGCTCGGCGCGGACGTGCTGCGGATCGATCCGCCGGGCAACCCGGAGCTGCCGGACCAGCACGCCGACACGAACGTCGGGAAGCGGACGGCGGCCCTGGACCTGGACAGCCCGTCGGACCGGCGGACCTTCGGCGAACTCCTCGACGCGGCCGATGTGCTGGTGACCGGCTACCGGCCCGGAGCGCTCGACCGCTTCGACCTCGACCGGCCCGGTCTCGTCGTGGCCCGGCTGTCCGCCTGGGGCGACTACGGGCCCTGGGGCGACCGGCGCGGCTTCGACAGCCTGGTGCAGGTGGCCACCGGCATCGCGGCAGTGGAGGGTTCGCCCGCCGGAGGAGCGCGGCGGTGCCGAAAGGGAGAGGGCGCGGAGGCGGCGAGGAACGAGCTGCCGAGCACGGTCGACCGTCGGCAGCGACTTGAGCGCTCCGGAGGGGAGGAAGCCCTTGAGCAGGACCCGGGCGCGCTGCCCGCGCAGGCCCTCGACCACGGCACCGGCTACCTCCTCGCGGCGGCCGTCCTGCGCTCGCTGACCGAGCAGGACCGGGACGGCGGCACCCGGCTCGTACGCCTCGCCCTCGCACAGACCGGCCACTGGCTCACGCACGCGCTCCCCCGGTACGAGCCGGAGCGCTGGCTCACCGAGTCGGCCGGCCCGTTGGGGCGTCTGCGGCACGCGCTCTCGCCCGTGGCGTACGAGGGCGGCCCGGCGGGCTGGAAGCGCCCGCCGGGCGTCGCGGGGGCGGACACCCCGGAGTGGCTCGGGGCCTGAACTACGGCTTGACCAGGACCTTCAGCGCCGTGCGCTCGTCCATCGCCCGGTATCCGCCGGGGACGCCCGCGAGATCCACGGTCAGGTCGAAGACCGGGGACGGGTCGATCGTCCCGTCGAGGATGTCGGGGAGCAGCTCCGGGATGTAGGCGCGGACCGGGGCGACGCCGCCGCGCAGGGCGATGTTCCGGTCGAACATGACGGAGAGGTCGAGGCCGGTGCCGGAGCCGTGCGGGACGCCGACGTAGCCGATGGCGCCGCCGTCGCGGGTGATGTTCACGGCGGTGCGCATGGACTGCTCGGTGCCGACGGCCTCGATGACGGCGTGGGCGCCCTGGCCGCCGGTGAGTGCGCGGACGGCGGCCTCGGCGGCCTCGCCGCGCTCGGCGACGACGTCGGTGGCGCCGAAGCCGCGGGCGATGTCGGTGCGGGCGGTGTGCCGGCCGAGGGCGATGATGCGCTCGGCACCGAGCCGCCGGGCGGCGAGGACGCCGCACAGGCCGACGGCGCCGTCGCCGACGACGGCCACGGTGGAGCCCTTGGTGACTCCCGCGCCGAGGGCGGCGTGGTGGCCGGTGCCCATGACGTCGGAGAGCGCGAGCAGCGCGGTGAGCAGGTGGTCGTCGCCGGCCGCTTCGGCGGGCAGCTTGACGAGGGTGCCGTCGGCGAACGGGACGCGGACGGCCTCGCCCTGGCCGCCGTCGGAGCCGACGGAGCCCCAGAAGCCGCCGCTGGGGCAGGAGGTCTGGAGGCCCTCGGCGCAGTACTCGCAGGTGCCGTCGGACCAGACGAAGGGGGCGACGACGAGGTCGCCGACGCGGAAGTCGCGGACCTCGGCTCCGGTCTCCTCGACCAGGCCGAGGAACTCGTGGCCGATCCGCTGGCCGGGCTGCCGGGCGGACTCGCCGCGGTAGGCCCACAGGTCGCTGCCGCAGATGCAGGCGCGGAGCACCCGGACGACGACGTCCGTGGACGCCTTGATCACGGGGTCGGGCACGTCCTCCACGCGCATGTCGAAGGGGGCGTGGATGGTGGTGGCGCGCATGGTTCCTCGTCCGGGTCAGCTGGTTGTACGACGTTCACCGTACATCGCGCGCAGGGTTCCCTCGGTCAGCAGGTACTGCGCCGCGATGTAGGTCAGCATGACCCAGAAGTCGGGCGCGGGCAGCTGGGGCCAGTCGGCGACGCCGGTGGCGATGAGGGTGTCGGAGAGCAGGAACAGGGCGCCGCCGATGCCGGCCATGACTCCGAGGGAGCCGGCCCGGTAGGCCATCGCGGTGAGCAGCAGCGAGTAGCAGGCGACCGGGATGCGCAGGTCGGCCGGGAGGCCGGGCCACAGCGCGGTCACCGTGACGCCGAGGACGGCCCCGTACACCAGGCCGAGGAGCGGGGAGGTCCGCCGGCAGCCGAAGAGCACCAGATAGCAGACGTGTCCGGCGGCGAAGCAGCCCATGCCGGCCAGGAAGGCCCAGTCGGCGTCGGAGAGGAGGAGCACGTCGCCGGCCCAGCCGCAGAGCAGCGCGCCGATCAGCGGCTTCGGCGCGCCCCGGGTGGCGGCGTACGCGGCGAGCAGCGGCATCAGGAGCGGCTTGGCGACCTGGTGGCTGAACACGCCTTCGATGCCGAAGGCCAGCGAGGTCAGGTCCTGGAGTGCCAGGAAGAAGAACGTGCCCAGGAGGATCTGCGAGACGCGGCTCACGCGGCCGCCTCCGGCGCGGCGCCGCCCCGCGTCAGGGGCTGCTCCGGCCCGGGTTGCCAGCCCGGCCCGCGGAACACCCGGCCGGCCCGCTCGCGCCAGCCGCGCGCGGCCCTGAGGTCGCGGGCGATGGCGGCGTACTCGTGGGTGGCCACCCGCAGCGGGTTGTAGGTGCCGATGTTCTTGGTGAGGCCGTAGACGGGCTGCTCGGTCTCGGCGACGAAGGAGCCGGACATCCGGTCCCAGACGATGAGGATGCCGCCGAAGTTTCGGTCCAGATAGCCGCCCTGGGAGGCGTGGTGGACGCGGTGGTGCGAGGGCGTGTTGAGCACGTACTCGAAGGGGCGGGGCAGCCGGTCGATCCGCTCGGTGTGGATCCAGAACTGGTAGACCAGGCTCACCGAGGAGCAGAAGGCGACGGCCGCCGGGTGCACGCCGAGCGCGATCATCGGCAGATAGAACGGCCAGGACGTCAGACCGGTCCAGGGCTGCCGCAGCGCGGTGGAGAGGTTGAACTTCCGGCTGCTGTGGTGCACGACGTGGCAGGCCCACAGGATGCGGATGACGTGGTGGCCGCGGTGCGACCAGTAGTAGCAGAAGTCCTGCGCGAGCAGCATCAGCGGGATCGTCCACCACAGCACGGGCACGCGCAGCGGCGTCAGTTCGTACACGGCGGTGTAGATCGCGACGACCGGGATCTTCCACAGGGCGTCGAAGACGAGACTGCCGAGTCCCATCCCGATGCTGGTGGCGGCGTCCTTCGCCTCGTATCCGGCGGCGTCGTCGTCCGGGTGGAGCCGGTAGCTGACCATCTCGACGACGGTGAGCAGGACGAACGCCGGTATGGACCAGAGCACGACATCGGGCAGGTTCGGCATGCCGATGACGGTAGAGGCGGGGCGGGGCGGCGACTAGACGTATTTACCAACAAGTAAGTAAGACCGGATGTCAGCAAGCTTTGGCGCCTTCTGACAACGGCGCCTGCTGGCGAACACGAACACGGGTGGGCAGCGCCTCAGACCCCCGCCGCCCCCAGCAGCGACCCCGCCGCGTACGTCACCGCCATCGCCAGCGCGCCGCCGGCGACGTTGCGCAGGACGGCCCGGGGGACGGGGGCGGCGCCGAGGCGGGCCGAGGACCAGCCGGTGAGGGCGAGGGCGGCCAGGACGCAGACCACCGTGATCCAGAGGCGGTGGTCGGCCGGCGGGAGCACGATCGCGAGCAGCGGCAGCAGGGCGCCGGCCGTGAAGGCGAGGAAGCTGGCGCCGGCCGCGTGCCAGGGGTTGGTGAGCTCGTCGGGGTCGATGCCCAGCTCCACGCGCGCGTGGGCGCGCAGCGCGTCGCGTTCGGTGAGCTGGACGGCGGCCTCGCGGGCCACCTCCGGGCTGAGGCCGCGGCGGGCGAGCAGGCCGGTGAGCTCGGCGAGTTCGGCCTCGGGCTGCTCGCGCAGCTCCCGGCGCTCCTGGGCGAGCGCGGCCTTCTCGGAGTCGCGCTGGGTGGAGACGGAGACGTACTCCCCCGCTGCCATCGACATGGAGCCGGCCAGCAGTCCGGCGAGGCCCGCGGTGAGCAGGGTGTCCCGGGACCCGGTGGCGCCGGCGACGCCGACGACGAGGCCCGCGGTGGAGACGACTCCGTCGTTGGCTCCGAGCACGGCGGCCCGGAGCCAGTTGAGCCGGGAGCCGAGGCCGCCGCCGTGGGCCTCGTCGTGTGCGGGGGCGGGCACGGGTGCGTCGGTCACTCCTGGAGGGTCGCACCCGGCACGTCACCAGACGCGGACCGACCCGCCCTTCGCGAAGGCCGGGCTGGTGGCGCCCGCCGGAACCTCGGTCAGCGGCTCGGCGATCTCCTCGACGGTCGGGCCGTGCACCGCGGCCAGGGAGTCGAGCAGGGCGAGGTCGAAGCCGTAGACACGGGCCGCGTTGCCGCCGACCATGGCGGCGACCTCGTCCCGCGGCAGCCCCGCGTAGGCGATCCGCAGGCCCTCCCGGGAGTACGGGGTGGTGCCCTCGTCATGCGGGTAGTCGCTGCCCCACATGATCTTGTCGAGGCCGATCCGGTCGCGCAGCGGCACCTCGTGCGGGCGCATGAAGCTCGCGCCGACGAAGCAGTTGTCCCGCCACACCTCGCGCGGCCCCCTGCCCATGGACTCGGCGAGGCCGGCGCCGAACCTGGACTCGGCCGTGGTCGCCGTGGCCGAGGCCGTGACCATGCGTCCGTGGTAGTAGTCCAGCATGTCCAGCACGCCCGGGATCCAGCCCGAGCCCTGCTCGGTCAGCACCAGCTTGAGCCCGGGGTGCCGCCGGAAGGCGCCGCCGAACACCAGGTGCCACAGCGCCCGGTGCGAGAACCAGGTGGTCTCCACCATGAACACCGCCCGCGCGGCCGGTTCGTCGCCGAGCGGCGGCGAGGCCGAGCCGCCGTGGTGGTTGACCGGGACGTCCAGCTCCGCGCAGACCGCCCAGATCGGGTCGTACGCCTCCGAGTACAGCTCCGGGACGGGCGAGCCGGGCGGCACGCCGGGCAGCAGGATGCCGCCGGTGAGCCCGGCCGCGCGGGCCCGGCGGATCTCGGCGACGGCCGCGTCCACGTCGTTGAGCAGGATCTGCGCGACGCCCGCCCGCCGGCCCGGCGCGTCGGCGCAGAAGTCCGCGAGCCAGCGGTTGTGCGCCTGGAGCCCGGCCCAGCGCCGCTCGTACTCGGCCCGGGTGGGCGGCTGGGCCATCAGCGAGGCCTTGGGGAAGAACGGCGGGATGGTGTTGGGGAAGACGACCTCGGCGACGATGCCGTCCGCCTCCAGTTCGCGCAGGCGGCGCCGCGAGTTCCAGTTGCGGTCGGCGGTGTCGGCGAGCAGGTCCTCGTACGGATTGACGTAGGCCGCCGCCCAGGCGTCGAAGGCGTCGTGGTGCTTCTTCGCCAGGTAGGGCTTGTAGTCGAGGAGGTCGGCGCCGGCGTGGCAGTCGGCGGAGACGACGGTGTACCTCTCCCTGCGCCTGTCCATCAGTGCGCTCCGATGACCGGGAAGTCGTGCTCCGTGAGCCAGTGCCGGCCGACCTCGCGCGAGCGGGCCCAGGAGGCCTCGACGGCGGTCTGGTCGGGGTCCTGGCCGAGCTCGGCCGGGGTGGGGCCGATCCACCGGGCGATCGGCGTCAGCCTTCCGAGGTCGAAGCCGAACACCTCGGCGGCGGCCAGGCCGAGCATCCGGCGGGTCTCGGCGACCGGGATGTCGTGGAAGGTGTCCCGCAGCCACGCGCGCGTGCGCGGCCAGGTGCCCTCGGGGTGCGGGAAGTCGGAGCCCCACAGGATGTTGTCGACACCGATCTCGTAGCGCTGGGCCAGCTCGCGCCGCTTGGTGTTGGTCGCGCAGACGAAGACCTGCCGGTCCAGGTACTCGCTGGGCGGGCGCCGCAGCTCGGCGAACGGCGAGAGCTTCTTGCCGCCGTGCGCGCCGAGGTAGAGCCGGTCCATGAACCACAGCAGGTTCGGCAGCCACCAGCAGCCGGACTCGGCGACGCCGAAGCGCAGCCCCGGGTGCCGTTCGAAGACCCCGGACCAGAGCAGGAACCACAGCGGCCGGGCCGGCCACCAGGTGACCTCGGAGACGTAGATCCCGAGGTGGTCGCCGTACTCGTGGCGCGGCGCGGCGCCGGAGTGGGTGACCACCGGCATGCCGGTCTCGGCGGCGGCCGCCCACACCGGGTCGTAACGCCGGTCGTGGTAGGGCGCCTTGTCCACCCACATGGAGGGGATCATCAGCGCGCCGAGCCCGGACTCCTTCGCCCGGTGGATCTCGGCGACGACCTCGGCCGGGTCGGCGGTGACGGGCAGCAGCGCGACCCCGCAGTGCCGTTCGGGGTGCTGCGACACGAAGTCGGCCAGCCAGCGGTTGTGCGCCTTCGCGCCCGCCATGCCGAGCTCCGGGTCCTGGTCGCCGGAGAGGCCGAGGCCGACGCCGAAGGGCGCGGCGGTCCGGCTGTCGACGGCGTCCGCGTCGGGGAAGACGACCTCGGCGGCCACCCCGTCGCCGTCGAGCTCCTTGATGCGCTGCGCGGCGTCCCAGCCGCCGCGCAGCCCCTCCTCGTGGTCGCTGAACCACTTGTCGGCGAAGGCCTCGTTGCGCACCCCGAGCCGGGTCATGGCCTCGCGGCGGGCGTCCCGGCCGGCGAGGAACTCGTCGAAGGCGCGGTGGAAGCGGGAGTCGAGATAGGGCCGGTACTCCTCGGTGGGCAGACCGGCGTGGCAGTCGGACGAGACGATCAGGTACGGGTCCAGGTACGGGTCTTCGTGGCTCATGGCCAAGCCCTCTCAGTCGAGGATGAAGCTCTCCAGGTACGACGGGTCGGAACGGTCGAGCATCGACTGCGAGCGCGCCCTGATCTGCCGGTCGCTGTGCTCGCTCGCCGGGAGCATCCAGAACCGGTCGGCCCTGATGCCGTCGACGACGTGCCCGGCGACCTCCTCGACCGGCGTGAAGGCGACCTCGTGCCCCGCCTCCTTCATCGCCGCCTCCCACTGGTCGAGGCTGCGGTACGGGGTCTTCCGGGGGCGCTCCTTGGCGAAGCGCTCGGGCCGGTTGCGGTGCGACTCCCACAGACCGGTGCGCAGCATGTGCGGCCCGGGGAAGAGCACGGACGCGCCCACGCGCGCGTGCTCCGCCTTCAGGTGCGCGTAGAGCGACTCGGTCATGGTGACGACGGCGGACTTGGTGACGGCGTAGACGGAGGCGGTGGGCAGTGGGGCGATGCCGCCGTCGCCCGAGGAGGTGTTGACGACGTGGCCGGGCTCGCCGCCCGCGAGCATCCGGGGCACGAAGGCCTGGATGCCGTGGAAGACGCCCCACACGTTGACGGCGAAGGCCCACTTCCAGTCGTTGGGCTCGTGCTCCCACATGCGGCCCTCGGCGCCGGAGCCGACGCCGGCGTTGTTGCACAGCACGTGCACGGCGCCGAAGGTCTCGTACGCGGCGTCGGCGAAGTCCTGCACGGAGCCGGGTTCGCTGACGTCGACGGTACGGGCGAGGATCTGCGCCCCGTCCGCCATCAGCTCCTCGGCGGCCCTGGCCAGTGGCTCCTCCTCGACGTCCCCGAGGACGACGGCGAGTCCCTCGGCGGCGAAGCGGCGGGCCATGGCGAGGCCGATGCCGCTTGCGGCGCCGGTGACGACGGCGACCTGTCCCTGGCGCAGCTCCATCAGACCGCGCTCCCTTCCGGCGGGGCGTCCAGGGTCTGTCGCGGATCGTCGTAGCGCTGGTGGAGATAGGGCAGCAGGGCGGCGGGGTCGACCCGCTCGACGACCCGGCCGCGCTGGTCGGTGGTCTTCTCGCCGAGGGTGATCTCGACGAGCCGGCGCACCGGCAGGTCGGCCACCGGGTCGTACATCGACTCGCGGAGCACGACGTCGCCGGTGACCCGCTCAAGCCTGCGCACCTTCTCGTGGCGCAGGCAGTGGACCAGGACGGGGTCGGTGTCGAAGCCCGAACCGTCCACCGCGGGAAGGAACTTGAAGTAGAAGTCGGTCTTCTCGGTGGGCTCGGGCAGCGGCAGGGCGCCGGACACGGCGCCGCGCACCTCGACGAAGGCGATGCCGTGCCGGGCAAGGGAGGCGCGGACCGTCAGGCCGTCGCGCTCGACGAGGACCTCGCCGAGCTTCTTCGGCTCGCCGAAGACCTCGCGGCCGCCGGTCAGGGCGCGCTCGTGGGTCATCGGCATGACCAGCGGGTACCAGCCCTCCCGGTCGCCGTGGGCGGCGGCGACGGCGACGGAGCCGGCGCCGAGGGGGTAACCGGGGAGGTCGACCTTGCTGATGTTGACCCGGACGAGCGGGCGTCCGGTGGGTTCGAGCGGCGGCGGCAGGACGGCCGCCACGACGTCCGGGTCGGTCTCCCAGACGGCGACGACCCCGGTGGACCAGATGTCGGGGAGCTTCGCGCTCTTCGCCCGGGTCGCGGCGATCTCCGCCTCGGTGCGCGCCCCGTACCGTACTCGTGCCATGACGTACCACCCTTCGGGAAGGTATCGGCCTGTACGCCTGTAACACAGTTACACCGACCGCCCGGAAGGGTAAAGACCCGTGCGGTGCACGGGAGTTGGGGGAGCTGATCGGATGGCACGCAGCGCGCTGACCCGCGACGGGGTCCTGGACACGGCCGCCGCCCTGGTCAGGGAGCACGGCCCGGACGCGCTCACCATGCGCCGGCTCGCCGCCGAGCTCGGCACCGCCGTCACCTCGATCTACTGGCACGTCGGCAACCGCGAGTCGCTGCTCGACGCCCTCGTCGAGCGCACCGTCGCCGACCTCGGCACGCTGCGCCCGCGCGGCGCCGACCCGGCCGAGCGGATCGTCTCGGTGGCCACCCTGCTGCGCCGCGCCCTGCGCGACCGCCCCCACCTGGTCGCCCTGGTCCACGAGCGCGGCCTGACGGAACGCATGTTCCTGCCCGCCCAGCACGCCCTCGTCCACGAGGCCCATGCCGCCGGCCTGCGCGGCGTCCGCGCCGCCGCACTGGTCCGCGCGGTCCAGTTCCAGGTCGTCGGCCACGTCCTCGTCGAACGCAACCGCGAGCGCTCGCCCACCCAGTCCCCCGCCGAACCCGACCTGTGGGGCACGGCCACGGGCACCCCCGCCGACGCGGACCCGGAACTGGCCGCCGCGCTCGCCGCCCCGATCGACACGGAGGCGGTCTTCACGGCGGGGGTACGGGCGCTGGTGGCGGGGCTGCTCGCCTGAGGGCTCCGGGAGACGAGGCCGGCCGGCGTACGAACGGATCCGGCCACCGAAGCGGACACCGCGCGCGGGACTGTCAGTCGCGGCCCGTATTCTCAGTGACCATGCTCGACGACCGTACGACAGCAGCGACGTGGCCGACCGCGTACCCACAGGGCTACGCGGTCGTCGACGTGGAGACCACCGGCCTCGCCCGCGACGACCGGATAGTGTCGGCTGGCGTCTACCGGCTCGACGCGCAGGGCAACGTCGAGGACCACTGGTACACCCTGGTCAACCCCGAGCGGGACCCCGGGCCGGTGTGGATCCACGGGCTCACCAGCGACGTTCTGGAGGGCGCGCCGCTCTTCCCGGAGATCGTCGAGGAGTTCTCGGCCCGCCTGGAGGGACGGGTGCTCGTCGCGCACAACGCGATGTTCGACTGGCAGATGATCGCCCGTGAGTACGCGCGGGCGGAGGCCACCGCGCCGGTGCGGCAGCGGCTGTGCACCATCGCGCTGTCGAAGGAGCTGGCGCTGCCGCTGCCGAACCACAAGCTGGAGTCGCTGGCCGCGCACTTCGGCGTGGTCCAGCAGCGCGCGCACAACGCCCTCGACGACGCGCGGGTGCTCGCCGAGGCGTTCCGGCCCAGCCTGCACACGGCCGCCGAGCGGAACGTACGGCTGCCGCTCCTGGAGTGCCGCCCGCTGACCGAGTGGGCCCAGAGCCCCGAGCGGCCCCGGATCGGCTACCAGGCCTCGTACCGGGCCAACAGCTGGCGCCCCTCGAAGAAGCGGCCCGCCTGCCCGCACCCCAACCCCGGACGTTACGAGTCGGACAAACCGCTCAAGCAGGGCATGCGGGTGGCGTTCTCCGGCGACACCTCCATCGACCGCGAGCTCCTGGAGGACCGCACGGTCGACGCCGGGCTGCACGTGGCGAGCAGTGTGTCGCGGCTCACCAGCCTCCTTGTCACCAACGACCCGGACTCCGCCACCGGCAAGACGCTCAAGGCCAAGTCCTTCGGCACGCCGATCGTCGACGAGGCCGCCTACACCCAGCTGCTGCGGGACGTCGCCCCGGCCGACGAGTGACGACGGCACCCGGGTGCCCCACGCACGGGTGACCACGCACGGGTGACGGCAGACGAGTGACGGCCCGGCGCGGGCCGGGCGCGCCGCCCGGCCCTCGCCCGTCCGTGGCACCACCCTGTGGCGCATGGCACGTTGTGAGGTCTGCGGAAACGATTACGGCATGTCCTTCGAGGTGCACGCGCAGGGCGCGGTGCACGTCTTCGACTGCTTCGCCTGCGCCATCCACCGCATGGCGCCCATCTGCGAGCACTGCCGGGTCCAGATCATCGGCCAGGGCGTCGAGGTCGAGGGCAGCTGGTACTGCGGGGGTCACTGCGCCCGCGCGGAGGGGAAGGTGGGCATCGTCGACAAGGTGTGACGAAACGATCCCCCCGAGCGCCGGGGCGCCCCCTCCGGCACCCGCCGCGAGGGGGCCACGGGCAACGAGGTACGGTCGATCGCGTGTACCGCTTCCTGTTGTCCCGGCAGTGGGTGATCCTCACCCTCGTGGCCCTCGTCCTCATCCCCGTGATGATCGAGCTGGGCTTCTGGCAGTTCCACCGGCACGAGCGCCGGGTCGCCCAGAACGCCCTGATCGCGGACAACCTCACGGCGAGGCCCGTCCCCGTCGAGGAGCTCACCTCCCCCGGGCACACCGTGCCCCGCTCGGACTACTGGCGGCGGGTGACCGCCACCGGCACCTTCGACACCGCGCACGAGGTCGTGGTGCGCCGGCGCACCTCCTCGGACGACCGGGTCGGCGTGCACGTGCTGTCCCCGCTGGTGCTGAAGGACGGCAGGGTCGTCATGGTGAACCGGGGCTGGATCCCGGCCGCCGGCGACCAGCGGGCCTACCCGGACGTGCCGCCCGCGCCGAAGGGCGAGGTGACGGTCACCGGCCGCCTGATGGCCGACGAGACCACCGGCGCCAGCGGCATCAAGGACCTCAAGGGTCTGCCGGACCGTCAGGTCATGCTGATCGACAGCAGGCAGCAGGCCGCCCTGCAGGGCCGCACCGTGCTCGGCGGCTATCTGGAGCAGACCGGCCCCGAGCCGGCCGGCGACACCCCCGAGCTGATCCCGGACCCCGACCACGACTCGATCGGCGCGCACATGGCGTACGCGATCCAGTGGTGGCTGTTCTCGGCCGGTGTGCCGGTCGGCTGGTTCGTCCTGGCGCGGCGCGAGAAGCGCGACCGGGAGGCGGCGGCCGGCGGGACCGACGCGTCGGAGGGGACCCCCGCGCCGGCGGGTGCGACGGCCTGAGCCGACCGCCGGACACGCCCTAGGGCGGAGTGACCGACGCCTCACCGGCCGGCGACGCTGATTGACCGTCCCCGCTTCCGGGAACAGCCCAAAGCGTGACGCAACGTATCGACGACTACGCCCTGATCGGCGATCTGCAGACCGCCGCGCTCGTCGGCCGCGACGGGTCGGTCGACTGGCTGTGTCTGCCCCGCTTCGACTCGGCCGCGTGCTTCGCCGCCCTCCTCGGCGACGAGGACAACGGGCACTGGCGGATCGCCCCCAAGGGCGCCACGACCTGCGCGAGCCGCCGGTACGCCGAGGACAGTCTGGTCCTGGAGACCTTCTGGGAGACCCGTACGGGCACGGTCAGGGTCACCGACTTCATGCCCCAGCGGGACAAGGCCCCCGATCTCGTCCGGATCGTGGAGGGCGTCAGCGGGAGCGTCGAGATGAGCGCCGTGCTGCGGCTGCGCTTCGACTACGGCTCGATCGTGCCGTGGGTGCGCAGGGCCGAGGGCCACCGGGTGGCGATCGCCGGTCCCGACTCGGTGTGGCTGCGCAGCGAGCCGCCGGTGAAGACCTGGGGTCAGCAGTTCGCGACCTGCTCCGCCTTCACCGTCGAGGCCGGCGAGAAGGTGGCCTTCGTGCTCACCTGGCACCCCTCCCACGAGCCGCGCCCCGCCCTGATCGACCCCTTCGAGTCGCTGGAGCAGTCGCTCGCCGACTGGCGCGCGTGGGCCGCGCGGTGCACCTACGAGGGCCCCCACCGGGACACGGTGGTCCGCTCCCTGATCACCCTGAAGGCGCTCACCTACGCCCCGACCGGCGGGATCGTCGCCGCCGCCACCACCTCGCTGCCCGAGGACCTCGGCGGGGTGCGCAACTGGGACTACCGGGCCTGCTGGCTGCGCGACTCCTCGCTCACCCTCGGCGCGCTGCTGTCCGCCGGGTACGTGGACGAGGCGGCGGCCTGGCGCGACTGGCTGCTGCGCGCGGTGGCCGGCGACCCGGCCGACCTGCAGATCATGTACGGCCCGGCGGGCGAGCGGCGGCTGCCCGAGACGACCCTGCCCTGGCTGAGCGGCTACGCCGACTCCACCCCCGTGCGCACCGGGAACGCGGCGGTGGAGCAGCTCCAGCTCGATGTGTACGGCGAGGTCCTGGACTCGCTGTGCCGGGCCCGGGAGGCGGGCATCCCGGCCGAGCGGAACGCCTGGAACCTGCAGCTGAGCCTGCTCGGCTTCCTGGAGTCGACCTGGCGGGAGCCGGACGAGGGGCTGTGGGAGGTGCGCGGCGGGCGCCGGCACTTCGTGCACTCCAAGGTGATGGCCTGGGTGGCGGCGGACCGGGCGGTGCGCACCCTGGAGGACGACCCGTCGCTGCCGGGGGACGCGGCGCGCTGGCGGGCGATGCGGGACGAGATCCACGCGGAGGTGTGCGCGAAGGGCTTCGACCCGGAGCGGAACACCTTCACCCAGTCCTACGGTTCGCGCGAGCTGGACGCGGCGACGCTGCTGATCCCCCGGGTGGGCTTCCTGCCGCCGGACGACCCGCGGGTGGTGGGCACGGTCGACGCGGTACGGGCGGAGCTGACGCACGACGGTTTCCTGCGCCGCTACTCGACGTCGGGCTCCTCGGTCGACGGGCTGCCGGGCGAGGAGGGCACCTTCCTGGTGTGCTCGTTCTGGCTGGCGGACGCGCTGCGGCTGACCGGGCGGGTGAAGGAGGCGCGGGAGCTGTTCGACCGGCTGGTGGGGCTGTGCAGCGACGTGGGGCTGCTCGCGGAGGAGTACGACCCGGCGTCGGGCCGTCAGCTGGGCAACTTCCCGCAGGCCTTCAGCCACATCGGTCTGGTGGGCACCGCCCTCGCGCTGGCCGCGGAGGAGGCGTAGGCCCCAAGATGGGGCCATGGATCTTGGGCTGAAGGACCGTGTGTACGTGGTGACCGGCGCGACCCGTGGGCTCGGGCGGGCCTCGGCGGAGGCGCTGCTCGCCGAGGGTGCGAAGGTGCTGCTGACCGGGCGCGAGGAGAAGAGCGTCGCCGACGCGGTGGCCGAACTCGGGCCGGACGCGGCGGGCGTGGCCGCGGACAACTCCGACCCGGGCACCCCGGAGCGGTTGATCGCCGAGGCGCGCGCCCGGTTCGGCGGCTTCGACGGCGTGCTGATCAGCGTGGGCGGCCCGGCGCCGGGCTTCGCCGCCGACAACACCGACGAGCAGTGGGCGGCCGCCTTCGAGACGGTGTTCCTGGGCGCGGTGCGGCTGGCCCGGGCGGCGGCGGAGACGCTGCCGGAGGGCGGGGTCATCGGTTTCGTGCTCTCGGGTTCGGTGCACGAGCCGATCCCCGGTCTGACCATCTCCAACGGGCTGCGGCCCGGCCTGGCCGGTTTCGCGAAGTCCCTCGCCAACGACCTGGGCCCGCGCGGCATCCGGGTGGTCGGGCTGCTGCCGAGCCGGATCGACACCGACCGGGTGCGCCAGCTGGACGCGCTGTCGGGGGACGCGGACGCCTCGCGCATGGCGAACGAGGCGACGATCCCGCTGCGGCGGTACGGCACCCCGGAGGAGTTCGGCCGCACCGCCGCGTTCCTGCTCTCCCCCGCCGCCTCGTATCTGACGGGTGTGATGCTCCCGGTGGACGGCGGGGCGCGCAGCGGCTTCTGAGCCGGGATTCCGAGCCGGGATTCCGGGCCGGGATTCCGAGCCGGCGTCAGGCCACCCGGCGCGCGCGGTGCTTGACCGCGCGGAGCCGGGCCTCGGTGGGCAGCGCGGGCAGGCCGGTGGAGGTCCGGGCGTGGGCGAGGGCCTCGTCGGAGAGGGTCGTCAGGGCGTCGGCCGGTGAGGCGTACGCCTCCAGGAGCAGGGCCACCCGGGTGCGCGGGGCGGTGCGGCGGCCGGTGAGCGCGACCTTGGCCCGGGCGACGCCCTCCTGGGCGGCCGCGTCGGCCTCCAGGACGGTCTCCAGGGCCCGGCCGCGCAGTACGGCCTCCTCGCCGTCGCCCGTGTCGACGAGGACCTCGCGGAGCCGGGCCCGGCGGAACTGGACGACCAGCCACCACAGGGTGAGCAGCACGATCAGCCCGAGCAGGGCGATGACCAGCGGCCACCACCAGCTCTCGGCGCGCCAGTGCTGCCGCTCGGAGCGGCTGAGCAGCACGTCGTCGGGGCCCGACCAGGGCCACCAGGACGGCACGGGCAGGTCGAGGGCGGCCGCGAGCACGGCGCCGCCGCCCACCACGAGCAGCAGCCCGACGAGGGCGAGCACGGTCCGGTTGACGCGCCGGAGCACCACGGTCACCGGGTCACCCCTTCCTGGGCGGGCGGGCCACCCGCACCGTCAGGGCCGGCGGGTGCGCGAGGCCCAGTTCGTCGATGCCGCCGTGGAGGACGGTCTCCAGGTCGGCGTGGACCTCGTCGAGTTCGCGGAAGTGGGAGACGGCCCGGACGCCGACCTTGGACCGCTTCATGCTGACCCGTACGGACTGGATGCCGGAGACCTCCATGGCGCGGTCGCGCAGGGCGAGCGCGGCGGCCTCGCGGTCGAGGCCCGCGCGTACGTCGGCGTGCTCGCGCCGCATGGGCAGCACGGCCCGCAGGCCCGGGGTGAGGGCGAGGACGAGCAGCCAGAGCCCGAGGACCACGGCGACGCACGCACCGACGACCACCACGATGTCGTCGAGGGGGCGGGTGGCGAGGTCGTCGGCGAGGGAGCGGCGCCAGGCCATGGCGGTGTGTTCCGCCCGGACGGCGGCGACGTCGTAGAGGAGCAGTCCGGCGCCGCCGAGGAGGACGGCCGCGACGACGGCCGCGGGGATCCGCCGTACGGCCCAGAAGCGGCGTACGGGCGGGCCGTGGTCCTCGGGGGGCGGGTCCTTCTCCAGGACGGGCACGGTCCCGGGGACCTCGGATTCCGGTCTCTCCTGCGGTCCGGTGGTCATGCCAGTCGCCCCCGTTTCCGGTCGTGGGCCGTGTGCGCCGAGTGGAGCCGTTCGACGTGTACGGCGACCTCGTGGACCTCGATGCCGGTGAGCGACTCCACCCGCCCGCGGACCCGGCCGCGCACGGCGCCGCACTGGTGCCCGAGGTCGGCGGGGTAGTCGAGTTCGAGGCTCACCGAGACCCGGGCGACGTCCCGGTGGACGACGACCGAGGCGTGCGGCGGCTTGCCGTCCTTGGGCACCGCGACGATCGCCTCGCGGGCCGCCTGCGCGGCGATCTTGGCGACCACCCGGTCGGCGATCGTGGTCGCGCCGCGGGCCGCCGCGCCGACCGGGTCCCCCCGGCCGGCCCGCGGGTCGAGCAGGTCCGGCACCCGGGTCACCGCCGCCGGTCGCCGCGCTCGCGGCCCCGGAAGAGGTCGCCGGGCTCCAGGTCCCCGTCGAGGAACCGGCCGACGACGAAGCCGACCGCGCCGAGGGCGGCGACCAGGACGAACGCGCCGAAGCCGCCGAAGTACCCGGCGAAGCCGAGCGCCATGCCGGCCACCAGGCCGACCACCGCCATGCTCATGCTGAGTCCTTTCCGCCGTGCCGCCCGCGACTACTGGAGCCGCGACTCCGGCTCTTCTTCCTCTTCGTCCGGCAGCTTCACGTCGCTGACGGCGATGTTGACCTCGACGACCTCCAGGCCGGTCATCCGCTCGACGGCGGCGATGACGTTCTCGCGCACCGCGCCGGCGACATCGGCGATGGAGACCCCGTAGTCGACGACGATCTCCAGGTCGAGCGCGGTCTGCACCTCGCCGACCTCGGCCTTGACGCCGCGGGTCACGCCGCCGGACCTGCCACCGCCGCCGGGCACCCGGTCGCGCACGGCGCCGAGGGTGCGGGACAGGCCGCTGCCCATGGCGTGGACGCCGACGACGTCGCGGGCCGCGAGCCCGGCGATCTTCTCGACGACGCCGTCCGCGATGGTGGTGCGGCCCCGGGCGGCCGGGTCGCCGCCGCCGCGCCTGGTCACGGGGTTCTGCTGGTCGGAGTGCGCGTTGTCAGCCATCGCCACTCGTCCTTCCCTGAGGCTTTTGCCTTGTTTGCCCACACTAAGGCGGCTTGCCCGGTATCGCGCCGGGGATGCGGCAGGCTGGAGCAATGACGACGGACCGGTTGTTGCCGCTCGGTGAGGCGGCGGACGGCGCATGGATCGCGGAGCGGGCGGTACGGGCCGCGCTCCTGGCGGCTGCCCGCGGGGTACGGGGCCTGGTCCCGGACGTTCCGCGGTTCCGGCTCGCGGACGACACGGG
Source organism: Streptomyces sp. NPDC051909 (assembly GCF_040681095.1). Lineage (NCBI taxonomy): Bacteria > Bacillati > Actinomycetota > Actinomycetes > Kitasatosporales > Streptomycetaceae > Streptomyces > Streptomyces sp. NPDC051909. The sequence continues at coordinate 49,218 of NZ_JBFAYA010000005.1, forward strand.
CGACGCCCCCTTCCCCGTACCGCCGGGCGGGCTGCCGCCCGGGCCGCTGCGGGTGACGCTCGGCTTCGCGGCGGTGCCGGGGCGCCCGCTGCCGGAGCTCGCGGACCGGCTGCGGACCGCGCTGCTCCGTACGGCGGAGGGCCCGCTGGGTCTGGTGGTGGCGGAGGTGGACCTCCGGGTGACGGAGCTGCTCGACGCGCTCCCGGATTCCCCGGCGCCCACTGGGCCGCCCGGGCGAACCTCGCCGCCCGCCCCCGACGACCCCGCCGCCCGCGCGGCCCTCACGGTCCCGGGGGTGGCGGCCCTGACCGACGCCTTCGGCCCGCCGGTACTGCGCGCGCCGGACGGCCGGCTGCGGGTCGAGATCGCGGCGGCGGTGACGGAGGACCACCGGGCCGTCGACACGGCCCGCGCCCTGCGCACGGCCGTGACCGCCGCCGCCCCGGAGGCGACGACGGTCACGGTGGTGGTGTCGGAGCTGCGGTGAGACCTCGCCCGCCCGATCGGGGCCGGGGTGCGACTCAGTCGCCGAGGCCTGCGAGGTCCCGCAGACGGCGGCCCTGGGCGGCGCGTTCGGCGGTGCGCTGGTCCTCGTACGAGCGGCCCGAGGCGCCCTGGAGCAGCGCCTTGGTCTCGATGACGGCGGAGCGCGGCGCGGCGAGCAGGGCGGCGCTCAGGTCGCGTACCGCGGCGCCGAGCTCGGCGGCGGGCACGGCGATGTTGGCCAGGCCGATGCGCTCGGCCTCCTCGGCGTGCACGAACCGGCCGGTCGCGCAGATCTCAAGGGCGCGGGCGTAGCCCACGAGGGAGACCAGGGGGTGCGTGCCGGTGAGGTCCGGGACCAGACCGAGGCTGGTCTCGCGCATGGCGAACTGCACGTCGTCGGCGACGATCCGCAGGTCGCACGCGAGCGCGAGCTGGAAACCGGCGCCGATGGCGTGGCCCTGGACGGCCGCGATCGACACGATGTCGCTGCGCCGCCACCAGGTGAACGCCTCCTGGTACTCGGCGATGAGCGCGTCGAGGTCCGCCTCGGACCCACGCGCCATCTCCAGGAAGGACGGCTCTCCGTCGAAGCCCTCGGGCGTGAACGCCTGGCGGTCGAGTCCGGCGGAGAAGGACTTGCCCTCACCCCGCAGGACGACGATCCGCACATTGCCCGGCAGTGACCGGCCGGCCTCCGTCAACGCCCGCCACAGAGCGGGAGACTGGGCGTTGCGCTTCGCCGGATTGGTCAGGGTCACCGTGGCAACGGCGTCCTCGACGGTGAGCCGTACACCGTCCTTGTCGAAAACGAGCTCTGCGTGCTCGGAGTCGTCGAACGTAGTCATGGGGCGTCTCCCGGTTACGGTGCAGCACTGCATCCGATGCTAAGTGACTGCACAGTAACCACCCGGTCGGCCACACGGCCGACCGGGTGGTCACCGAGAGACCCGGTGGACCGGTCGAGCCGCCCCGATGTCAGGCCGAGGCCGCCTTCTTGCCCCGTGTCGCTCCGCCGCGTCCGCGCAGCGTGACTCCGGACTCGCTGAGCATCCGGTGGACGAATCCGTAGGAGCGGCCGGTTTCCTCGGCCAGCGCCCGGATGCTCGCACCGGAGTCGTACTTCTTCTTCAGGTCTGCCGCGAGCTTGTCGCGCGCGGCGCCGGTCACCCGGCTGCCCTTCTTCAGAGTCTCGGCCACCCGTGCCTCCTCATGGGAAGTGCGCTCTGGACTTCTCATGATCACCCCTCTCGGACGTCCTGGCCACCCATTCGACAAGGTCCGTGCCACGAGCTTGCGCCGAGCGGCGTCGATCACCACGACCGGAATTGATCGTTCCGGTCGCCGGAGAACCGGCCCGGCGACGCGCTCGGACGGGAAGTGCCTGGTCAGCGCGCCGGTGCCGGTACGAGTACGGCGCGGGCCCTGACGGAAGGATTCCGCAGGGCCCGCGCCGAAGGTACGAGATGCTCTCACTCAGATGATGGATCACCCATGAGCCGAATGATCCGGTCCGGCATGATCACCGGGCCCGGCGACGGCCCCGCGGCCGGGTCAGGCCAGGGCGACCAGGTCCGCGTAGTCCGCGCCCCACAGGTCCTCCACGCCGTCCGGGAGCAGGATGATCCGCTCCGGGTCGAGCGCCTCGACGGCGCCCTCGTCGTGGGTGACGAGCACGACCGCGCCCTTGTACGTGCGCAGCGCGCCGAGGATCTCCTCGCGGCTGGCCGGGTCCAGGTTGTTGGTCGGCTCGTCGAGGAGCAGCACGTTCGCCGAGGAGACGACCAGGGTCGCGAGCGCGAGACGGGTCTTCTCGCCGCCGGAGAGCACGCCGGCCGGCTTGTCGACGTCGTCGCCGGAGAAGAGGAAGGAGCCGAGCACCTTGCGCACCTCCACCAGGTCGAGGTCGGGCGCGGCGGAGCGCATGTTCTCCAGGACGGAGCGCTCGGGGTCGAGGGTCTCGTGCTCCTGGGCGTAGTAGCCGAGCTTGAGGCCGTGGCCCGGGGTGACCTCGCCGGTGTCGGGCTGCTCGACCCCGCCGAGGAGGCGGAGCAGGGTGGTCTTGCCGGCGCCGTTGAGGCCGAGGATGACGACCCGGGAGCCCTTGTCGATGGCCAGGTTCACGTCGGTGAAGATTTCGAGGGAACCGTACGACTTGGACAGGCCCTCCGCGGTGAGCGGGGTCCGGCCGCAGGGCGCGGGCTCCGGGAAGCGCAGCTTGGCGACCTTGTCGGAGACGCGGACCGCCTCCAGGCCGGAGAGCAGGCGCTCGGCGCGCTTGGCCATGTTCTGCGCGGCGACGGTCTTGGTGGCCTTGGCGCGCATCTTGTCGGCCTGCGAGTTGAGCGCGGCGGCCTTCTTCTCGGCGTTCTGGCGCTCGCGGCGGCGGCGCTTCTCGTCGGCCTCGCGCTGCTGCTGGTAGAGCTTCCAGCCCATGTTGTAGACGTCGATCACCGAGCGGTTGGCGTCCAGGTAGAAGACCTTGTTGACGACGGTCTCGACCAGGTCGACATCGTGGGAGATGACGATGAAGCCGCCGCGGTAGGTCTTCAGGTAGTCGCGCAGCCAGACGATCGAGTCGGCGTCGAGGTGGTTGGTGGGCTCGTCGAGGAGCAGGGTGTCCGCGTCGGAGAAGAGGATGCGGGCGAGCTCGATGCGGCGGCGCTGACCGCCGGAGAGGGTGTGCAGCGGCTGGCCGAGCACCCGGTCGGGCAGCCCGAGGGCGGCGGCGATGGTCGAGGCCTCGGCCTCGGCGGCGTACCCGCCCTTGGTGAGGAACTCGGTCTCCTGGCGCTCGTACTGCTTGAGGGCCTTGTCGCGGGTGGCGCCGGAGCCGTTGGCGATGCGCTCCTCGTTCTGCCGCATCTTGCGGAGCAGCACGTCGAGGCCGCGGGCGGACAGCACGCGGTCGCGGGCGAGCACGTCGAGGTCGCCGGTGCGCGGGTCCTGCGGGAGGTAGCCGACCTCGCCGGAGCGGGTGATGGTGCCGCCGGCGGGCTGGCCCTCGCCGGCGAGGCACTTGGTGAGCGTGGTCTTGCCCGCTCCGTTGCGGCCGACGAGGCCGATGCGGTCGCCCTTGGCGACGCGGAAGGAAGCGTTCTCGATGAGGACTCGGGCGCCGGCGCGCAGCTCGATGCCGGAAGCGGTGATCACGGACAGACTCCAGGGCGGTGGGAAAGACGGCGGAAGGACGGCAGGCGCGGAGCTTCGACGCCGCTAGTGCGCGGGGAGAATGGCCATGCGGCCAGTCTAACGGGCACCTGCAACTGCTTTTGGGCTCTGCGAGATACCTCACATGCCTCGCAAAAGGGGTGAAACGCTCTCTGCCTGCTGATACTCGGCAGAGACGCGGAGGGCGGTGGCCATGCAGTTCGACGACGACGCCAATCTGGACACATCAGAGGTCAAGGACGTCCGGGGCAGCCGCATTCCCGGCGGCCGGGCCACGGTCGGCGGCGGCATCGCGGGCCTCGTCGCGCTGGTCCTCGGCCTGCTCTTCGGGGTGGGCCCGGAACAGCTCGGCCTCTCCTCGGGCGGCGACGAACCGGCCGCGAGCGCCTCCTCCGCCGCCCAGGTGCAGCAGAGCTGCCGGACCGGCGCGGACGCCAACACCCGCGAGGACTGCCGGATCGTGGCGGTCGTCAACAGCGTGCAGGACTACTGGCGCACCGAGTACGCGCGGCGCGGCGGCCGGTACGGGGCGGCCTCGACCGTGATGTTCAGCCGACAGGTCCCCACCGCCTGCGGCCAGGCGAGCTCGGCGGTCGGCCCCTTCTACTGCCCCGGCGACCGGCAGGTCTATCTGGACCTGGGCTTCTTCGACGAGCTGCGCACCACGTTCGGCTCCACCGGCGGCCCCTTCGCGCAGGCCTACGTGGTCGCGCACGAGTACGGCCACCATGTGCAGAACCTGATGGGCACCCTGGCGCGCGCCCAGGACGGCCGGACCGGCGCGGACTCCAACGCGGTGAAGGTCGAGCTGCAGGCCGACTGCTACGCGGGCGTGTGGGCGCGGCACGCGACGACCACCCCGGACGACAGGACGGGCCGGCCGCTGCTCACCCGGCTCACCGACGAGGACATCCGCGACGGCCTGGACGCCGCGGCGGCGGTCGGCGACGACCGGATCCAGGAGCGCTCCCAGGGCCGGGTCACCCCGGAGAACTGGACCCACGGCTCGGCCGCGCAGCGGCAGCAGTGGTTCCACCAGGGCTACCGGACGGGCGACATGGCGCAGTGCAACACCTTCCGGTGACCCACCGGCCCGACGAGAGGAACAGACCGGCATGTCCGAGGCACCCGACATCTGCCCCGCCCTGCGCTACGAGGACGCGAAGGCCGCGATCACACAGCTGACCGAGGCCTTCGGCTTCACCGCCCACGCCGTGTACGAGGGCGAGGACGGCCGGATCGCGCACGCCGAGCTCACCTACGGCAACGGCATGGTGATGCTCGGCAGCACGGGGACCGGCAGCGAGTTCGACAAGCTCATGGCCTCCGGCGGCCCGGTGGGCGTCTACGTCCATGTGACCGACGTGGACGACCACCACGCCCGCGCCGTCGCCCACGGGGTGGAGATCGTCATGCCGCCCACCGACCAGGACTACGGCTCGCGGGACTACATGGCCCGCGATACCGGGGGCAACATCTGGAGCTTCGGGACGTACGCCCCCGGCGCGAGCGCGGGTTGACCCCTGGTCCCGCGGGGCTCAGGCCCCACCCGTGTGGACCTGGAAGGCGGCGCGGCGGACCGCCTTCGCGAGGGCCGGGTCGGGGTGCGCGGCGGCGAGGGCGACCAGGACCTGGACGGTGCGGGGGTGGCCGACGGCGCGGACCTCGTCGAGCAGGGCGGGCACGGTGCCCTGCACGGCGGAGTCCAGGTGACGGACGAGCAGCATGCCCTCGCCGTGGTCGGCGACGGCGGCCGCGGTGTCCACCCACAGCCAGGTGGCCTCCTCGCGGGTCAGCACCTCGGGCGCCTCGTCCGGGTCCGCTCCCTCGTACTCGGCGAGCCAGAGCAGGGCGTACGGGCGGAGCGAGGCGTCCGCGAGGGCGGCGCGGACCTCGGGCTCGGCCGGCGCGCCGACGACCCGCAGGGCCTCGAAGGCGAGACCGCGCAGCAGGGCGTCCTCGCCGCGGGCGACGGCGAGGAGTTCGCCGACCGCGCTGGAGAGGGTGCGGGCGGCGAGCCAGGCGCGGTACTCGTCGCGGGCCGGGCCGGGGGTGAGCCGGGCACAGCCGCGGAGCATGTCCTCGGCGGACTGCTCGATGTTGCCGGCCGGGCTCTGCGCGGCGACGCAGATCTGCTCCAGCTTGACCCAGACCGCCCAGTTGCCGAGCGGGGTGAGCGTGGCGTGCCGGCCCTCGGGGGCGGCGGCGAGGGTGAGCGCGCCGACGGCGGCCAGGCCCTCCAGGGCCCAGTCGAGCAGCGGGGGCAGCCCCTCGGCGGCGGGCGCCTGCTCGACGGCCTCGCCGGGGTCCGGCACCTCGCAGCGCTCCTCGCGGAGCTCCTCGACGCGCTGCTCCAGGAGGTCGAGCAGTCCGCTGACGGCGACCGGCCCGGCGGACAGCTGGAGCAGCGAGAGCACCTGCGGGACGGCCTCGACGACCTCGGCGACGGCGCCGGTGGCGACGCCCTCGGGCGCCGGGTGCACCAGCGACCAGGCGTCGAACAGCGCGACCCAGCCGCGCAGCACGGCGGAGTCGTCCCGGTCCCAGGCCTGGAGCCGCCAGCCGGGGCGGGCGGTCTCGCCGTGCAGTTCGACGAGCCCGGCGAGCCGGGCGCGGTCCCAGCCGGCCCGGACCTGCCCGGGGGTCAGATCCAGTGCGGCGGCGGCCCGTTCCCCGTCCGGGGGTGCCGTCTCGGGCCGCCGGCCGACGGCGGCCCAGCGGGCGATCCGTACCGCGTCGGCGAGCACCGCGCGCGCCTGCAGGGCGAGTTCCGCGCGGGGCGGAGTCCCCTCGGGCGGCCGGGGCGCCGGCCGGGTCCGCCGGGCCGTCACGGCCTTTCGTGCGGTGGCGAGGGCCCCCGGACGGACGAGTCGGAGTCTGGAGTTGCGCGCGAAGGGTTCATCGGGCTTTCGAGACGTCACGGAGGGCAGTCTTCCCGCTGACGGCCCGAAAGCCCAATCGGAATCGGCAGCCCCGCCGCCGGGGCCCGGCCGACGCCCAGCCGGGCCCCGTCCCCGGCCCTGCCCCGTCCTCAGACCAGGGGCGTGACGAACCGTCGGACCGCCTCCTCGTAGCGCACCGGGTCCGCGTTCCACATCGCCGCGTGCGGGGCGTTCCGGACCGGGGTGAGGGTGACCAGGTCGGGGCGGAGGTCGGCGAGGCGGCGGGAGTCCTCCCACGGGGCGATCGTGTCGTCGGGGCCGTGGAAGAGGAGGACCGGGACGCGCAGGGCGGCGGGGTCGGCGGCCTCCTGGAGGCGGTCGGCGTGCGGTCCGGTGCGCCCCTGGGCGGCGCGGACGGCGAGCGGGAGCAGGATGCCGGGGACCCGGCGGGCGGCGGCGAGGTTGCGCAGGGTGGCCTCCCAGTCGAGCACCGGGGAGTCCAGGACCAGGCCGCGGATCCGGTCGCGCACGCCGGAGCCGGCGGCGGCGTGCAGCGCCATCGCCGCGCCGGTGCCGAAGCCGTGCAGGACCACGCCGGTGGCGCCGCGCCGGACGGCGTAGCGGATGGCGGCGTCGACGTCGCGCCACTCGGAGTCGCCGAGGTGGGCGAGCCCGTCGGGGGCGGGCGGCGCGCCAGCGTCGCCGCGGTAGGCGGGGATCAGGACGGGCACCTGCCGCCGCTGCAGGAAGGGCACCAGGTTGAGCGGATGCTCACGGGTGGTGCCGAGGCCGTGCAGGGCGATCACCCAGGTGCCGCGCGCGCCGGGCACGAGCCAGCCGGGCAGGTTGCCGAGCTCGCCGGGGATCTCGACGTCCTCGTATCGCAGGCCGAGCGCGGTCTCGGGGGTGCCGCAGTGCAGCTGCGGGGTGAGCCGGACCTTGGCGCCGGGGCCGAGGGTGCCGAGCTCGACCCGTTCGAGCCGGCGGACGACGGTGTCGGCGGTGTGCGGGACCCGGTCGAGGACCGGGCCGATCACCGCGTGCAGGCCGTCCGCCTCGATCCCGTACGTACCGGGCCGCAGGGAGGCCAGGCTGCGGGTGAGGGTGATCCGGCCGGGGCCGGTGGCATGCACGGTGAGCCGTGGATCGCCGGGGAAGGGGCGGCCCGAGGGCACCCCGAGGGCGGCGTCGCTGGCGTAGCGGCCGGCCGCCACCGCGGCCGCGCCGAGGACTGTCACTGTGGTGACGGCCGCTGCCGTCGCTGTAGCCGGGCGCACGCTCCCAGTGTCGGCAGCCCGCCCGCGCTCTGCCACCGGGCGGACCCTCCTGCGAGCTCCTTCGAGCTCCTTCGAGTGATGTGGGTCTCGTCCACCGGGTACTCCGCACGGCTGAAGTGGTCCACGGGGCGATACGGGGTGAGAGTGGAGGAACGCTACGCGCGTTGCGCGAGGCCCGGAAACGCCCGGATTACCCGGGGTCGCACCCTGCCCGCATCGTGGACATCCATACGAACACGAGCGGAAGCGGAACCTCCGGACTCCGGATCGGGACACCATGCCGCCCGACCCAGTTCACCTTCCGTTCACCCAGGTTGCCTACGTTCGACGAGCCACTGACGTCAAACGATTGCCTGGGTAAATGGAACACATCACGCTGCTGCTCGCGATTGTGGTCGTGACAGCTCTCGTGTTCGATTTCACGAACGGTTTCCACGACACCGCCAACGCGATGGCGACGACCATCTCGACCGGTGCTCTCAAGCCCAAGACGGCGGTGGCCATGTCCGCCGTGCTGAACCTCGTCGGCGCGTTCCTCTCGGTGGAGGTCGCCAAGACGATCTCCAAGGGACTGGTCAACGAAGAAGGCATCCAGCCCGAAGTCATCCTCGCCGCGCTCGTCGGCGCGATCCTCTGGAATCTGGTGACCTGGCTGGTCGGACTGCCCTCCAGCTCCTCCCACGCCCTCATGGGCGGCCTCATCGGCGCGACGGTCGCCTCGATCGGCATCAGCGGCGTCAACGGCGAGAGCGTCGTGACCAAGGTGCTCATCCCGGCGGTCGCCGCACCGATCGTCGCCGGCCTGGCCTCGATGCTCGCGGCCCGCCTGACGTACCGCCTGGACAGGAAGACCGACGCCAAGACGACCGAGAAGGGCTACCGGGCCGGGCAGATCGCCTCCGCCGGTCTCGTCTCCCTCGCCCACGGCACCAACGACGCCCAGAAGACCATGGGCATCATCACCCTCGCCCTGGTCGCCGGCGGCGTCCTCGCCCCCGGCTCCAACCCGCCGGTCTGGGTCATCGTCTCCGCCGGTACGGCGATCGCGCTGGGCACCTACCTCGGCGGCTGGCGCATCATCCGCACCATGGGCAAGGGCCTCACGGACCTCCAGCCGCAGCAGGGCTTCGCCGCCCAGACCAGCGCGGCCACGACCATCCTGGCCTCCTCCCACCTCGGCTTCTCGCTCTCCACCACCCACGTCGTCTCCGGTGGCGTGATGGGCGCGGGTCTCGGCCGCAAGGGCGGTGTCGTCCGCTGGTCGACCGCCACCCGGATGTTCGTCGCCTGGGGTCTGACCCTCCCGGCCGCCGGCCTGGTCGGCGCCGGTGCCGAGTTCGTCGCCCGCCAGGGCCAGTGGGGCGTCTACCTCGTCGCGGCCTTCCTCGTCGCCTCCTGCGCCGGCATCTGGCTCGTCTCGCGCCGCAAGGTCGTCGACCACACCAACGTCAACGACGTCGAGTCCGGCACCGACACCGCGGCCGAGCCCGCGGGCGTCGTCACCACCGCCATCGCCGCCGTCACCCCGCCGCCGGCCGGCTCCGTCGCCGCCGTCGCGGACCCGGACCTGAAGACCACCATCCCCGCCCCCAACCCCGCGGACCCCGCCGCTCCCGCGGCCCCCGCCGCCGCGGTCTGAGGAAGAGGAACCGGAACAGCATGAAGATCGACTGGGCAGCCCTCGGCTCCGTGTTCGGAGTCAGCCTCGTGGCCACCGTGGCCCTCGTGGGCCTCTTCACCCTCGGTGTCGTCGCCCTCGGCAAGCAGGAGCAGGCCACTGCGGATGGGGGTACCTCCCACGCCGAAGGCCGTGGGGGAGGCTCCGCCGCCCTGGCCCGCACCGGCGCCTACGCCTGCTTCGCGCTCTGCGCGGCGGCCGTGGCGTACGGCATCTATCTGATCGTCGCCTGACGGTCCGACGCTCCCCGGCCGGGCGGTCCGCACCTCGTGTGCGGGCCGCCCGGCCGTCGTGTCTGTGGTGCTTCGCACAGTGACCCGTCGCAGGTCAAGAGTGAGTTGACGGGTGTTCGCGGGGCGTGGTGGACTGCCGGGGCCAATACGGCGGCAAGAAGAGGAAGTCCGGTGCGATTCCGGCGCGGTCCCGCCACTGTGACCGGTCCCCGAGGGGCCGGGAGTCAGGAACTCTCGCCGCCGGTCACGTCGACCCAGGGCGCGGACCCTGAGTGAGGACACAGCGCCATGCCCGGCCGCGGCTCCAGACCGTCCGCCCGCACGTCCCTCTTCGCGTACGGAGCGGCCGCCGGCCTCGCCGTCGACCTGCTCCTCGGCGATCCGCGCCGCGGCCACCCCGTCGCCGCGTTCGGCCGGGCCGCGAGCGCCGTCGAACGGCGCCTGTACCGCGACGACCGCGGCCGGGGCGCCCTGCACACCGCCGTCTGCGCGGGCGGCGCCGTCGCGCTCGGCGCCCTCGCCGCCCGTACGGTACGAGGCAGCCGCACCGCCACCGTCGCCCTGACCGCCGCCTCCGTGTGGGCCGTCGTCGGCGGTACGACCCTGGGCCGGGAGGCCCGGGCGATCGGCGGGGCGCTCGCCGCCGGCGACCTGGAGGTCGCCCGGGACCGCATGCCGCACCTGGTCGGCCGCGACCCGCAGGCCCTCGACGGGCCCGCGATGGCCCGCGCGGTCGTCGAATCCGTCGCCGAGAACACCTCCGACGCCGTCGTCGGCGCCCTCTTCTGGGGCGCGGTCGCGGGCGTGCCGGGCCTGCTCGGCTTCCGCGCCGTCAACACCCTGGACGCCATGGTCGGCCACAGGTCGCCGCGCTACCGGCGCTACGGCTGGGCCTCGGCCCGCCTCGACGACCTGGCCGGCGCGCCCGGCGCCCGGCTCACCGCCGTCCTCGCGACTCTGGCCGGCGGCGACCCGCGGGGGGCCGTGCGCGCCTGGCGGGCGGACGCGGGCAAGCACCCGAGCCCCAACGCGGGGCCGGTGGAGGCCGCGTTCGCGGGGGCGCTCGGGGTACGACTCGGGGGGACCCTCTCGTACGGCGGACGGGTCGAGCACCGGCCCGTGCTCAACGACGGGGGGCGGCCCGTGAGGGTCGCCGACATCGAGCGGGCCGTCCGGCTGTCCCGCCGGGTGACCTGGCTGACCCTGGCCGCCTGCGTGGGCGGCCGGATCCTGACGGACACGGTGAAGCGGAGGACGAAGTGAGGGGTGGGGGGCTGCTCGTCGCCGGGACGACGTCCGACGCGGGCAAGAGCGTCGTGACGGCCGGCATCTGCCGGTGGCTGGTCCGGCAGGGCGTCAAGGTGGCGCCGTTCAAGGGGCAGAACATGTCCCTCAACTCCTTCGTGACCCGCGAGGGCGCGGAGATCGGCCGCGCGCAGGCCATGCAGGCGCAGGCCGCGCGCGTGGAGCCGACCGCGCTGATGAACCCGGTGCTGCTCAAGCCGGGCAGCGACCGGTCCAGCCAGGTCGTGCTCATGGGGAAGCCGGTCGGGGAGCTGAGCGCCCGTGGGTTCTTCGGGGGGTCCGGGGGGTCCGGGGGGTCGTCCCCCGGGAAGATGCTGCACGGGGGGCGGCAGAAGGAGCTGTTCGAGCCGGTCCTCGCGTGTCTGGAGGAGCTGCGCGCCACGCACGACGCGGTGATCTGCGAGGGCGCGGGAAGCCCGGCCGAGATCAATCTGCGGCGCACCGACATCGTCAACATGGGCATCGCGCGGGCCGCGCGGCTCCCGGTGGTCGTGGTCGGCGACATCGACCGCGGCGGGGTCTTCGCCCAGTTCTTCGGCACGACGGCGCTGCTCGCGCCCGAGGACCAGGAGCTGGTCGCCGGCTACCTGGTGAACAAGTTCCGCGGCGACGTGAGCCTCCTGGAGCCGGGCCTCGACATGCTGCTCGGCCTCACCGGGCGCCCGACGCTCGGCGTCCTGCCGTACGCGCACGGCCTCGGCATCGACGAGGAGGACGGCCTGCGGGTCTCGCTGCGCGGCGCGGTGCGCGAGTCGGTCGTGGCGCCGCCGGTCGGCGCGGACGTGCTGCGGGTCGCCGTCTGCGCCGTACCGCTGATGTCCAACTTCACCGACGTGGACGCGCTGGCCGCCGAGCCGGGTGTCGTGGTCCGCTTCGTGGACCGCCCGGAGGAACTCGCCGACGCCGACCTGGTGGTCGTGCCGGGGACACGGGGCACGGTCAAGGCGCTCGCCTGGCTGCGCGAGCGCGGCCTCGCCGACGCGCTCGTCCGGCGGGCCGCCGAGGGCCGCCCGGTCCTCGGCATCTGCGGCGGCTTCCAGGCCCTCGGCGAGCACATCGACGACGAGGTCGAGTCCCGGGCGGGCGCCGTCGCCGGGCTCGGTCTGCTTCCCGTACGGATCCGGTTCGCGCCCGAGAAGACGCTGGCCCGGCCGGTCGGCGAGGCACTCGGCGAGCGGGTCGAGGGGTACGAGATCCACCACGGCGTGGCGGACGTACGGGGCGGGGAACCGTTCCTGGACGGGTGCCGGGTCGGCGCGGTCTGGGGCACCCACTGGCACGGCTCCCTGGAGAGCGACGGCTTCCGCCGGGCCTTCCTGCGCGAGGTGGCGGCCGCGGCCGGGCGGGCCTTCGTGCCCGCGCCCGACACGTCCTTCGGCGCCCTGCGCGAGGAACAGCTGGACCGCCTCGGCGACCTGATCGAGGAGCACGCCGACACGGACGCGCTGCTGCGGTTGATCGAGAAGGGCGCGCCGGTGGGGCTGCCGTTCGTACCGCCGGGGGCGCCGTGAGCCCCGTCGCCACCGTCACTTCCGTACGTCTCGAAGGAGCGACCGACCGATGAGCAACCGCTATCCGTTCACCGCCGTCGTCGGCATGGACGACCTGCGGCTCGCGCTGCTGCTGAACGCCGTCAGCCCGGCGGTGGGCGGTGTGCTCGTGCGCGGGGAGAAGGGGACGGCGAAGTCGACCGCCGTGCGCGCGCTCGCGGAGCTGCTGCCGGAGGTGGACGTCGTCGCGGGCTGCCGGTTCAGCTGTGCTCCGGCGTCCCCCGATCCGGGGTGCCCGGACGGGCCACACGCGGACGGGGCGTACGAGGCACGCCCCGCGCGGATGGTCGAGCTGCCCGTCGGGGCGTCCGAGGACCGGCTCGTCGGGTCGCTCGACATCGAGAAGGCGCTCGCCGAGGGCGTGAAGGCGTTCGAGCCCGGACTGCTCGCGGCCGCGCACCGGGGGATTCTGTACGTCGACGAGGTCAATCTCCTCTCCGACCATCTGATCGACCATCTGTTGGACGCCGCCGCCATGGGGCAGTCGCACGTCGAGCGCGAAGGCGTCTCCGTGCGGCACGCCGCCCGTTTCCTGCTCGTCGGGACGATGAACCCCGAGGAGGGCGAGCTGCGGCCGCAGCTGCTCGACCGGTTCGGGCTGACCGTGGAGGTGGCCGCCTCCCGGGAGCCCGAGCAGCGCGTCGAGGTCGTACGGCGGCGGCTCGCGTTCGAGGACGATCCGGCGGCGTTCGCCGCCCGCTGGGCGGACGAGGAGCGGGTGCTGCGCGAACGGATCGTGGCCGCACGGGAGTTGCTGCCGAAGGTGGTGCTCGGGGACGCGGTGCTGCTGCAGATCGCGGCGACCTGTGCCGCGTTCGAGGTGGACGGCATGCGCGCCGACATCGTGATGGCGCGGACGGCGACGGCGCTCGCCACCTGGGCGGGGCGGACGGAGGTCACCTCCGAGGACGTACGGCAGGCGGCCCTGCTCGCGCTGCCGCACCGACGGCGGCGCAATCCGTTCGACGCCCCGGGTCTGGACGAGGACAAGCTCGACGAGACGCTTGAACGGTTCAAGGGCGAGGACGAGCCGGATGACGACCCCGAGCCGGACGGTCCGGGTGACGGCGGTCCCGGCGGGGGCGGTCCGGACGGCGGCGGGGGCATTCCGCCGCAGGGCGAGGGGCCCGACGGTCCCGCTCCGGAGTCCGCCGAGGCCCCTGAGAGCGCCCCCGCGCCGCAGGGCGGCGGCGCCGGCGAGCGGGCCGCCGTCAAGGCCGGTGAGCCCTTCCGTACGAAGATGCTGAGCGTGCCCGGACTCGGCGAGGGCGCCGCCGGGCGGCGCTCCCGGGCCCGGACCGAGCACGGGCGGACGACCGGTGCCACCCGGCCCAGGGGGGCGCTGACCAAGCTGCATCTGGCCGCGACCGTGCAGGCCGCCGCCCCGCACCAGAAGGCGCGGGGGCGGAGCGGCCGGGGTCTGGTGGTGCGGCGGGACGACCTGCGGCAGGCCACCCGCGAGGGGCGGGAGGGCAACCTGGTCCTGTTCGTCGTGGACGCGTCCGGGTCGATGGCGGCGCGGCAGCGGATGGGCGCCGTGAAGGGCGCGGTGATGTCGCTGCTGCTCGACGCCTACCAGCGGCGCGACAAGGTCGGTCTGGTCACCTTCCGGGGCCGCGGCGCGGACCTCGCCCTGCCGCCGACCTCGTCCGTGGACGCCGCCGCCGCCCGGCTCGAACAGCTCCCGACGGGCGGCCGGACCCCGCTGTCGGCCGGGCTGCTCAAGGCGCACGACGTGCTGCGTGTGGAGCGCCTGCGCGACCCCTCGCGGCGCCCGCTGCTCGTCGTGGTGACCGACGGGCGGGCGACCGGCGGCGGCGCGGACCCGGTGGCGCTGGCCGCGCGGGCGGCGCGGCTGCACGCGGCCGACGGCACGGCCGCGGTGGTCGTGGACTGCGAGACGGGACCGGTGCGGCTCGGCCTCGCCGGGAACCTCGCGCGTGAACTCGGCGGCACCGCCGTCACCCTGGACGAGCTGCGCGCCGACTCGATCGCCGGGCTGGTCAGGGACGTACAAGGCAATCACTCTGCGACCAGGAGGGCCGCGTAAATGCCCAAGGGACAGCCGACCGTCGTTCCGGACGACGGTCTCACCACCCGTCAGCGCCGCAACCGTGCCCTGGTGATGGTGCACACGGGCGTCGGCAAGGGGAAGTCGACGGCCGCCTTCGGCATGGCGCTGCGCGCCTGGAACCAGGGCTGGCCGATCGGGGTGTTCCAGTTCGTGAAGTCCGCCAAGTGGCGGGTCGGCGAGGAGAACGCCCTGAAGGCGCTCGGCGAGACGGGCAAGGGCGGCACGGTCGTCTGGAACAAGATGGGCGAGGGCTGGTCCTGGATCCAGCGCGAGGTCGCCGAGGGCGAGCAGTCGCACGAGGACAAGGCGCGCGAGGGCTGGGAGCAGGTCAAGCGGGATCTGGCCGAGGAGAGGTACAAGTTCTACGTCCTCGACGAGTTCGCGTATCTGCTGCACTGGGGCTGGATCGACACGGCCGAGGTGGTCGAGGTGCTCGCGAACCGTCCCGGGCAGCAGCACGTCGTCATCACCGGCCGCAACGCGCCGCAGGAGCTGGTGGACTTCGCGGACCTGGTGACGGACATGTCGAAGGTGAAGCACCCGATGGACGCGGGTCAGAAGGGCCAGCGGGGCATCGAGTGGTAGCACGTCTCGTCATCGCCGCCCCGTCCTCGGGCGCGGGCAAGACCACGGTCGCGACCGGTCTGATGGCCGCGTTCGCCGGCCGTGGTCTGGCGGTCTCGCCGCACAAGGTGGGTCCGGACTACATCGACCCGGGCTATCACGCGCTCGCCACCGGCCGCCCGGGCCGGAACCTCGACGCGTACATGTGCGGCACGGACCGGATCGCGCCGCTGTTCCTGCACGGGGCGCGTGGCTGCGACCTGGCGGTCGTCGAGGGCGTGATGGGCCTGTACGACGGGGCCGCGGGACAGGGCGAGCTGGCGTCCACCGCGCAGGTGGCGAAGCTCCTGAAGGCGCCGGTGGTGCTCGTCGTGGACGCCTCGTCGCAGTCGCGGTCGGTGGCCGCGCTCGTGCACGGCTTCGCGTCCTGGGACCCGGAGGTGCGGCTGGGCGGGGTGATCCTGAACAAGGTCGCCACGGACCGGCACGAGGCGCTGCTGCGGGAGGCCCTGGAGGAGTCCGGGGTGCCGGTGCTCGGCGTGCTGCGGCGGGCGCCCGCCGTGGAGACGCCGTCGCGGCACCTGGGTCTGGTGCCGGTGGCGGAGCGTCAGGCGCAGGCGGTGGCGGCGGTCGCCGCGCAGGCGGAGCAGGTGCGGGCCGGGTGCGACCTGGAGGGGCTGCTCGCGCTGGCGCGGTCCGCGCCGGGGCTGCGCGACGAGCCGTGGTCGGCGGAGGTGGCGGGGCTGCCGGCGCAGGCCGGTCGGCCGGTGGTCGCCGTCGCCGGCGGGGCCGCCTTCACCTTCTCGTACGCCGAGCACACCGAGCTGCTCACCGCCGCCGGCGCCGAGGTCGTCACCTTCGATCCGCTCCGGGACGAGAGCCTCCCCGAGGGGACCCGCGGACTCGTCATAGGCGGCGGGTTCCCCGAGGTGTACGGGGAGGAGCTGTCCGCGAACGCGAGGCTGCGGGCGGCGGTGGCGGAGCTCGCCGCCTCCGGCGCGCCGATCGCCGCCGAGTGCGCCGGGCTGCTGTATCTGGCGCGCTCGCTCGACGGGCGTCCGATGTGCGGGGTGCTCGACGCGGACGCGCGGATGTCGCCGCGGCTGACGCTCGGCTACCGGGACGCGGTGGCCGTGAGCGACAGCGTGCTCGCGGCGGCCGGGACGCGGATGCGGGGGCACGAGTTCCACCGCACGGTGATCGAGCCGGGCGCCGGGTCGCCGGCGGCCTGGGGGCTGCGTCAGCCTGAGATGCGCGTGGAGGGCTTCGTGCGGGGCGGGGTGCACGCCAGCTATGTGCACACCCACTGGGCGGGGGCCCCGGAGGCCGCGGCCCGGTTCACGGCCCACTGCGCCGGCGGTCCGGCCGCGTGAGTTCAGCCGCCGGAGAGGCCCACCACGAGCCAGATGAAGGCCACGCCCGCGACCGTGCACAGCAGGGTGGTGCGGGCGGGGTGTTCGTGGTGGGCCTCGGGCAGGATCTCGGCGGCGGCGAGGTAGAGCAGGGCACCGCCGAAGAAGCCGAGATAGCTGCCGAGCAGTTCCTCCGGAAGGGTGAGGAGGGTGGCGAGACCGGCGCCGGCGATCGGGGCGACCGCGTCGGCGACGAGCATGGCGACGGCCTTGCGGCGGTCGTTCCCGTACAGGCTGGTGAGCGTGTACGTGTTGAAGCCGTCGGCGAAGTCGTGGGTGATGACGGCGAGCGCGACGGTGGCGCCCATGCCGCCGCCGACCTGGAAGGCGGCGCCGAGCGCGATGCCGTCCATGAGGCTGTGCAGGACCATGGCGGCGGCTGCGACGAGTCCGACCTGCGGGGTCTTTCCGCCCGGCTCCCCGGGCGCCTCGTGAGCTCCGTGCGCTCCGTGCGCTCCATGAGCCCCGTGCTCCCCGGGCCCGTTCTCGGCGCCGTGGGAGGAGGCGCGGCGGGTGGCGAGGAGCCGTTCCACCACGTGGGCGAAGAGGAAGCCGCCGACGAAGAGCAGCAGGGCCTGGGGGACGCCGAAGACGGTCTCCCCGGCGGCCTCCATGGCCTCGGGCAGCAGGTCGAGTCCGACGACGCCGAGCATCAGGCCGCCGGCGAGACCGAGGACGAGGTGGCGGCGGTCGGTGACGCGCCCGGCGACCCAGCCGCCGAAGAGCGTCATGAGGAACGCGCCGAGCGCGACGACTACAGCCATGGGCCTTTGCTATCCGATGCGGCCTCCTCCGCGCACCTCGACGTGGTCGTGGGGGTGGGGGCCCGGTCCGGGGTCGCCGTGGACGAGGTGCTCGGTCTGGTCGGTGCGGCGCTGCGGGAGGCGGGTCTCACGGGCGCGGCGGTGACGGCGCTCGCCACCCTCGACATACGGGCGGGCGAGCCGGGGATCGTCGGGGCGGCGGCCCGCCTCGGGGTGCCGCTGCGCGGGTTCGGGAGCACGGAGCTGGCCGGGGTGGCCGTACCGCATCCCTCCGAGCGGCCGCTGGCCGCGACGGGCACGGCGTCGGTGGCGGAGGCGGCGGCGCTGCGGGCGGCGGGGCCGGGGGCGGTGCTGGTGGTGCCGAAGCGGAAGAGCAGGCGTGTGACCTGCGCCATTGCCCGTTCCGTACCACTTCGCCCGAACGAAGTCTCCCCATGCGCACGGTTGTTGCCCGATACTCACGGGTACACCGGTGGCGAGCCCCACACTCGTCCCACCGGCACCATCCCCATCCCCTCCCCCCACACGACGGCGGCCATGGACATCGACACCTCTGCGGGCACCTCCGCTGACGCGCACGACCTCAGACACCACGGCGACGCCGAGGTCCGGGACGAGAAGCTGATCGACCTCGCGGTGAACGTGCGGACGAACACGCCGCCGGACTGGCTGCGGGAGCGGATCGCCGAGTCCCTGGCCGGTCTGGCGGCCTATCCGGACGGGCGGGCGGCGCGGGCGGCGGTCGCCGACCGGCACGATCTGCCGGCCCGGCGGGTGCTGCTCACGGCGGGCGCGGCCGAGGCGTTCGTGCTGCTCGCGCGGGCGCTGCCGGCCCGCCGGGCGGTGGTGGTGCATCCGCAGTTCACCGAGCCGGAGGCGGCGCTGCGGGACGCCGGGCACGCGGTGGAGCGGGTGCTGCTGCGCGAGGAGGACGGTTTCCGGTTCGATCCGGCGGCGGTGCCGGAGGACGCGGATCTGGTCGTCATCGGCAATCCGACGAATCCGACCTCCGTGCTGCACCCGGCGGCGGCGATCGCGTCGCTGGCCCGGCCCGGGCGGTGGCTGGTGGTCGACGAGGCGTTCATGGACGCGGTGCCGGGCGAGCGGGAGTCGCTCGCCTCGCGGACGGACGTGCCGGGTCTGGTGGTGCTGCGGAGCCTGACGAAGACCTGGGGTCTCGCGGGGCTGCGGATCGGCTATGTGCTGGCGGAGCCGGAGACGATCGCCGCCCTCGAACGCGTACAGCCGCTGTGGCCGGTGTCGACGCCGGCACTGGTGGCGGCGGAGGCGTGCATGGCGCCGGTGGCGCTGATGGAGGCGGAGGACGCGGCGCTCCGGATCGGGGTGGAGCGGGCGCACCTGCTCGCGGGGCTCGCGGAGTTCGACGAGGTGCGGGTGGTCGCGGCGGCGGAGGGGCCGTTCGTGCTGGTCCGGATCGAGGGCGCGGACGCGGTGCGGGACCGGCTGCGGCTCCTCGGCTTCGCGGTGCGGCGCGGGGACACCTTCCCGGGGCTCGACCGGCACTGGCTGCGGATCGCGGTGCGGGACCGGGTGACGACGAACCGCTTCCTGCAGGCGCTGGACCAGGCGCTGTTGCTGCTGGGCTGAGGGCTTCGGCCCCGGCCTCGATCCCGGCCTCGGTCTCGGTCCCGGTCTCGGTCCCGGCCTCGGAGAAGGGGGTGCCGGTGCGGCACCCCCTTCCTTCGCCCCCTGGTCGTTCCCCCTCGGGCCGGTCAGCCGCGCGCGCGGGCGCGGCCGCGGGCCAGGACCAGGGCGCCGCCGCCGACGCCGAGCAGTACGACCGCGCCGGCCGCGAGGTACGGGGTCACGGAGCTGCCGCCGGTCTCGGCGAGGTTCTGGGTCGGGGTGCCGCCGCCGTTCTGGGTGGTCACGCCCGTGTCGTGGCTCGGCCGGTCGGAGGGCTGGTCCGTGGGCTGCTGCGAGGGCTGCTCCGTCGGCTGCTCACTGGGCCGCCGGGTCGGCTCGCCACCGTGCGGGGTGGCGCAGGTGGCCTCGGCGAGGGTGACCTTGCCCTTGACCTCGGCGACGTTGAGCTTGAGCGGGTTGACCTCCACCGACAGTTCGAGGGCGGTGGCGGCGGCCGTGTTCGAGGTGGTGGAGGTACGGGAGAGGTCGAGGACGACCTCTCCGACACCCGGCACCGTGACCTTGGTCTGGCCGCCGGTGGACAGGGTGGTCTTCTTGCCGAGCACGGTGACGCTGCCGAGCAGGTTGGACTCGGCGACCGGGCGCTTGCCGGCCTCGCAGACGGCCTTGGAGGTGACCTTCTCGACCTCGACCAGGGAGAGCAGCGGCAGGCCGGGGACGTGCAGCCGAGCCTTGGCGAGGTTGACGTAGCCCTTGGCGGTCCTCCCCTCGACGGTCGCCTCGGAGGTCGCGACGTCCGCCTTGACCACGCTGACCGGTTTGCCGTTCTCGGCGCCCTCCACCCTGACGCTGAGCGCGGTCTTCTCGGCGCTGGCCGGGGCCTCGACCTCGTTGAGGGAGGCGCGCAGCGGGACGTTCACGGCCTTGTTGAGCAGGTTGACGTCGAGGCCGGTGCGCAGGACGACGGCGGTGGCGTGGCCTTCGCCGCCCTGCTCGCCGTCGCCGCCGGTGGCGTGGGCGGCGGGGGCCGCGAGGACCAGGGGTCCGACGGCGAGGGCGGCGACGGCGGTCGCGGCGGCGGTACGGCGTGCGGGCAGGCGGAAGGTGTTGCTGTTCAAGACGGTGGAACCCCCACGAGAGACATGGCGTCGCCAGGCCGCTCCCCACGGGGACTGTGGGTCACTGCGGCGCCGGCGACTCGAGACACCGGAATCTTTACGCACTGAGAGTGAACTGGCGGACACCTGGCGTGAGTTCACTCCAAAGGGTGGTTTCCGTGCCCATATTCGAATCTTTCGGCACAGGCGTTCTCGATTGCCCCGTCCGTCGCACGGTGTGCGAGCGCACAGGGGCGCACTCGGGGGTGTTCGGTGAAGGTGAGAACGATGCACGCCGGGCAGGCGTAACGGTTCGTCAATCTGTCGCCGCACCCACCCCCGCGTTCGCCCGCCGGGACTCCTGTAGATTAATTTAGGGCAGCCTAACCTAAGAACCAGCCCAAGAGCTGTTGATCTGATCGGGGTCGTACGCGTGAGCATCGAGGTCTTCCGGGACGCCTGGGGCGTACCGCATCTGCGTGCCGCCGACCCCCTCGAACTGGCCCGCGCCCAGGGCCTGGTGACCGCCCGGGACCGGGCCTGGCAGCTGGAGGTCGAGCGGCACCGGGCACAGGGCACGAGCGCCGCCTTCCTGGGCGCGGCGGAGACCGGCTGGGACGTCTTCGTACGGCAGGCGCGGCTCGCCGACACCGCGCGCCGCTGCCACGACCGGCTGGACGCGGAGACCGCGGCCTGGGTGCGGGCGTACGTGGACGGGGTCAACGAGGGCCTCGCGCCGGGCGCCCGGCGCGCGCCCGAGTTCGCGGCGACCGGGCTGCGGCCGGGCCGCTGGGAGCCCTGGACGCCGCTGGCGGTGTGGCTCTCCACCCACATCCTCTTCGCCGGCTTCCCCACCAAGCTGTGGCGCGACCGGGTCGCGGCGCGGCTGGGCGAGGAGTGGACGGAGCTCTTCGCCGCCGACGGCCCGGGCACGGCCGGCTCCAACGGCTGGCTGCTCTCCGGCGCGCGGACGGCGAGCGGCGCCCCGCTCGTCGCCGGCGACCCGCACCGCTTCATCGAGGCACCCGGCGTCTACCAGCAGATCCGCCTCGCCTGCCCCGACCACGACGTCCTCGGCCTCGCCGTCCCCGGCGTCCCCGGACTCGCCCACTTCGGCCACGCCGGCCGGGTCGCCTGGGCCATCACCAACGCCATGGCCGACTACCAGGACCTCTACCGCGAGCGCCTGCGCCGGCTGCCCGACGGACGGATCGAGGCGCTCGGCCCGCACGGCTGGGAACCGGCCACCGCGCACACCGAGACGGTACGGGTGAAGGACGCGGCCGACGCGGTGCGCGTCGAGGTGGTGGAGACTGCTCGGGGCCCGGTGATCATCGGAGCGGAGCGCGCCTTCGGCGCCGGGGGCGGGGAGCAGGCGGGCGGGGCCCAGGCCGCGGGCGGCGGCGCACGCCGCCGTGCCGGCCAGGCCGGCACGGCCAACGGCACAGGCGGCGGCACAGGCGGCGGCGCAGGCGCCTGCACAGGCTCGGCCGGGCCGGAGGGCTTCACCGTGGACGCCGACTCGGGTCCGTCCGCCCGGGCGGACGCCTCCGGCGTCGTCGAGTGGGAGGCGATCAGTCTGCGCCACCCGCCGCGCGTCACCGGCGAGTTGGGCTTCGCCGCGCTGCCCGCGCTGCTGCGGGCGCGGAGTGTCGGGGATGTGGACCGGGCGCTCGGCCCCTGGGTGGAGCCGGTGAACGTGGTCCAGGCGGCCGATGCGGACGGCGGTCTGCTGCACCGGGTCGCCGGACACGTCCCGGTGCGGGACCGGGCCAACGCGCTGCGGGTGGTGCCCGCGTGGGAGGCCCGGTACGTCTGGGCGGACGCGCCCGCACCCCTGCCCCGCGCCGAGGTCGGCGCCGAGGGGTACGCGGTGATGGCCAACGCGCGCGGGCTGGCCGCGCCGCTGGGCGTCGAGTTCGCCCCGCCGCACCGCGCCGAGCGGATCGCCGCGCTCCTGGCGGCCTCCGACACCTGGACCCCGGCCGCGACCGCCGCCGTGCACACCGACACCGACAACCCGTCCGCCCGGCGGCTCCTGGAGCGGATCGGCGCCACCGACGAGGCGGCGCTCTCCCCCGCCGCCCGCCGGGTGCGGGCCGCGCTGCTCGGCTGGGACCGGCGGATGGACGCCGACAGCACGGACGCCGGGCGCTACGCGGCGGTGCGGGGCGCGGTCGTACGCCGGATCACCGCCCACGACGCCTTCGCGGAGCTGCGCGAACCCGCCCCGTATCCCGAACTGTTCCGGCCCTGGCTGGCGCTCGGCCCGCGGGTCGGGCTCGCCCTGGAGACCTTGCTGACCGGCGGGCCGGTGCCGGACGCCGATCTCGCGCGGATCGTGCGCGAGGCCCTGGAGGAGGTCGCCGCCGGGGACCCGCCGCCCGCGTGGGGCGTGACGCACCGGCTCGCGCCCTGGCAGGCGCTGCCGGACGAGGACGACGGGTCCTGGCCGGGTCTGTCCGGGGACCACGACTGCGTGCTCTCGACCTCCAGCGTGCCCGGATACACCGACCGCAGCGCCCGGGCCTCCGCCGCCCGCTACGTGTGGGACCTGGCGGACCGCGAACGCAGCCGGTGGATCGTGCCGTTCGGCGCCTCCGGCGTACCCGGCGACCCGCACCACCGCGAACAGCTCCCCCTGTGGCTGCGGGGCGAGCTCGCCCCCGTCACCACCGACTGGACCCGCCTCGTGAAGGAAGACCTCGTGAGGGAAGACAAGGAAGTCAACGACCATGAGCAGGACTGAGTACACACGGACCGTCGAGGGTTTCGGCACCGTCCGCGTCGACCGGATCGACCCCGAGGCCGACGCCCCGCTGATCCACTCCTGGGTGAACGAGGAGCGGGCCCGCTTCTGGGGCATGAACGGCGCCACCGTCGAGCAGGTGCGGGAGATCTACGCGCACCTCGACTCGCTCACCACCCACCACGGCTTCCTGGTACGCCGCGACGGGGTGCCGGTCGGGCTCTTCCAGACGTACGACCCCGAGGCCGACCGGGTCTCCGAGTGCTACGAGGTCCGGCCGGGCGACATCGGCGTACACCTCTTCCTGGCCCCCTCGGCCGCCGCGCCGGAGCAGGGCTTCACCGGTGCGCTGCTCGTCGCCCTGCTGGACTTCGCGCTCATCGGCCGCAGCCGGATCGTGGGCGAGCCGGACGCCGCCAACGAGAGGGCGGTCGCCCGGCTGGTGCGGGCAGGTTTCGAGCTCGGCCCGGAGGTCGTGCTGCCCGAGGTGGACCTGCCGGAGGTGTTCATCCCGGAGAAGCGGGCGCGGCTCGCCTTCTACACCAAGGGCTGACCAGCAGTCAGGCGGTCAGCCGATCACCCGGCCGTCGACGACGACCCGCCGCGGGGCCGCGAGGACCCGGACGTCCGCGCGCGGGTCCTCGCCGTAGACGACGAGGTCGGCCGGGGCGCCCTCGGTCAGGCCGGGGCGGCCCAGCCAGTCGCGGGCCCGCCAGGCCGTCGCGGACAGCGCGTCCAGGGCGGGGATGCCGGCCCGGGTCAGCTCCTCGACCTCGGCGGCGACCAGGCCGTGCGGGAGCGAGCCGCCCGCGTCGGTGCCGACGAAGACCGGGATGCCCGCGTCCCAGGCGGCGCGCACCGTGTCGTACCGGCGCTCGTACAGCCGCCGCATGTGCGCCGACCAGCGCGGGAACTTGGCCTCGCCGCCGTCCGCGAGATGCGGGAAGGTCGCGATGTTGACCAGGGTGGGGACGATGGCGACACCGCGCTCGGCGAAGAGCGGGATGGTGTCCTCGGTGAGTCCGGTGGCGTGCTCGACGCAGTCGATGCCCGCCTCGACCAGGTCGCGCAGCGAGTCCTCGGCGAAGCAGTGCGCGGTGACCCGGGCGCCGAGCCGGTGCGCCTCGGCGATGGCGGCCTCGACCTCGGCGCGCGGCCAGGACGGGGAGAGGTCGCCGAGGTCGCGGTCGATCCAGTCGCCGACCAGCTTGACCCAGCCGTCGCCGCGCCGGGCCTCGCGGCCGACGTACGCGACGAGCTCGTCGGGCTCGATCTCGTGGGCGTAGTTGCGGATGTAGCGGCGGGTGCGGGCGATGTGCCGGCCGGCCCGGATGATCTTCGGCAGGTCCTCGCGGTCGTCGATCCAGCGGGTGTCGGAGGGCGAGCCCGCGTCGCGGATGAGCAGCGTGCCGGCGTCCCGGTCGGTGAGCGCCTGCTTCTCGGCGGCGTCGGCGTCGACCGCGCCGTGCTTGTCGAGCCCGACGTGGCAGTGCGCGTCGACCAGGCCGGGCAGCGCCCAGCCCTCGACGGTCAGTGCCCGGCCGGCGACGGCGGCCGGGGGCCGCTCGAAGGTGATCCGCCCGTCGACGCACCACAGCTCGTCCCGTACGTCCTCCGGGCCGACGAGCACCCGCCCCTTCACATGCAGCACCGCGTGATCGCTCATACCGGCACTCTACGAGCCGTGTCGAGCGGGCAGGTCACGGGCGCCAGTCGGCCTCCAGGTCGTGCGAGTCGGTCTTGGTGAGCTGGGTGAGCGCGGTGCCGTCGCCCCGTACCAGGAAGAGGTGCTCGGGGTCCGCGTCGTCGGCGCCGCCCCGGGTGAAGACCAGGCGCCTGCCGTCCGGCGACCAGGAGGGGTACTTGTCGTTGGCCCGGGCCGAGGTGATGCGGTTCTCGCCCGTGCCGTCGGGGCGGATGACGTAGAGGTGGGCGAAGCCGGTGGAGTCCACCCGGCTGAAGACGATCCGGTTGCCGCGCGACCAGTCGGGCGTCCAGTCCTGGGAGCCGGCCGCGGTGATCGGATTCTGGGCCAGGGTGGACAGTTGGATCCGCATCAGCCGGCTGTGCCCGGACGCGTCCGCGCGACTGAACGCCAGGTGTGCGCCGTCCGGGGACCACGTCGGGTGGTACTCGTCCTCGGTGGTGAAGGTCAGGCGCGTGGCGGACGTGCCGTCGACGTCGGCCGCGTAGATCTCGCGCTCGGTACCGACCGGCTTGGAGTAGGCGATCCTCTTTCCGTCCGGCGACCACGCCGGGTCGGAGGCGCCCTCGGTGCCGGGCACGGGCTTGAGGTCGCCGCCGGTGCTCTTCATCGTCCAGATGCCGTCGATCGCTCCCCCGGAGCCGTACCGGAGGAACGCCACCCGCTTGCCGTCCGGGGACCAGCTGGGCATCACGTCGCTGACGGTCGGGGTGGCGGTGAGCTTGACGGCCGCGCCGCCGAGCGGGGAGATCGTGTAGAGGTCCTCGATCGAGTCCGTCGCCGTGTAGCGGGCGAAGACGATGGGGCGGCTGATCACCAAGCGCTCGAGCGCGGGGTTCGACGGCCGCGGAATCGGGGTCCATTCCGTCGAGGCAAGGGTCGTCAGTCCGGCAGGTCCCGTCGTCGCGGCCGGTTCGGCCGGTCCCGTGCGTCCCGTCGCGCCCCCTGTCGCCTCCCCGCCGACGGCCAGCGGCGCCGCCAGGGCCAGCGCCGCGGCGGCCACGACGGCCGCCAGCGCGGCCCGCCGGCCGCGCGCCCTGCCGTACCCGGCTTCTCCGGTCTCTCCGGCGTCTCCGGTCTTTCCGTTCTCTCTGCCGGCACTGTCCGTCATGGTGTCCACCCCGTCTTCCCTCCCGGCGGCGCGCCCGAGTGCGGCCGCTGCGGCCCGTAACATCCCACCGCCGCGGCCCGGCGGGAAGCGGCCGGGCCCCACGATGCATGCCCTGTGACACGTTCCGTACAGCGCTGTCACACGCGGCGCCGGTCGCGACGACGCTGCGTTCCCCGGCCGGGGTGGACGCCTCCGAGCTGGTCGCGAAGGCGCTGGCCGCCGACCCGTCGCTGCCGCTGGTCGCGGGGGGCGGTGCGCTGGCGAAGGAGATGATCCGGGTGAACCACTACGGGGTGGACGCGGCGCCCGGCGTGGTGCAGTCCTCGCTCGCGGCGCTCGGCGCGGCCCTCGCGGAGACGGGCCGCGCCGTGGACCTGGAGGGCGCGCGCCGGGCGGTCACGGAGGCCTGGACCGCCTGACGCGCCCCGAGCGCCGTTACAGCGCCGGGTAGTCGGTGTAGCCGCGGTGGTCGCCGCCGAAGAAGGTGGCGGTGTCGGGGGTGTTGTACGGTCCGTCGGCCCGGAGGCGGGCCGGCAGGTCGGGGTTGGCGAGGAACAGGGCGCCGTACGCCAGGATGTCGGCGGTGCCGTCCTCGATCAGGGTCAGGGCCTCGGGGCCGGTCGGGCCCTCGGTGGCCGGGTTGAGCACGAGGGTGCCGGTGAACAGCTTGCGCAGGGTCTGGGTGAGTTCGCGGACCTCGGGCGCCGGCTCGGTGACGTGCAGGTAGGCGATGCCGATCGGGTTGATCGCGGCGACGAGCGCGGGGTACACCTCGGCGGTGTCGGTCTCGGCGATGTCGTTGTAGACGTTGGCCGGGGAGATCCGCAGTCCGGTGCGCTCGGGGCCGATGGCGTCGGCGACGGCCTTGACGACCTCGACGGCGAAGCGGATGCGGTTCTCGACGGAGCCGCCCCACTCGTCGGTGCGGTGGTTGGTGTTGGTGGCCAGGAACTGGTGCACCAGGTAGCCGTTGGCGCCGTGGATCTCGACGCCGTCGAAGCCGGCCTCGACGGCGTTGCGGGCGGCGGCGGCGAAGCCCTCGACGGTCTCGCGGATCTCCTCGGCGGTGAGCTCGCGCGGGGCCTCGAAGTCCTTCATGCCGGGGCCGGCGAAGAGCTGTCCGGCCGGGGTGACGGCGGAGGGGCCGACGGGGTGGAGGCCGTCGCCGAGGACCTCGGGGTGGCTGATCCGGCCGGCGTGCATGAGCTGGGCGAAGATCGTGCCGCCGCGGGCGTGGACGGCGTCGGTGACCTCGCGCCAGGCGGCGACCTGTTCGGCGCTGTGCAGTCCGGGGGTGTCGGGGTAGCCCTGGCCGACGGCGGTGGGCTGCACGCCCTCGGTGATGATCAGACCGGCCGACGCGCGCTGGGCGTAGTACTCGGCGGTGAGCCGGGTGGGGATGCGGCGCTCGCTCTCGGCCCGGCTGCGGGTCATGGGGGCCATGGCGATGCGGTTGGCGAGCCGCGTGCCGGCGAGGTCGATGGGGTCGAAGGCGGTGGTCATGGCGGCCCTCCCGGGGCATATGTGGTCGACCAAGTATTTATGTGGTCGGCCAACCATAAATATGTGGTCGACCAATGATTTGCTGCGGGCTCCACTGTAACCCATTCCTTGGCCGACCAAGCTAATCTGGAGACCAGCACCCTGGAGGAGAGCCCCCGTGTCCGGAACCGAACCCTTCTGTACCCACCCCGCCACCGACGGCCTGCCGTCGGCGGCCCGCGGCGGGCCGGCCAGCCACGCACTGTCCCGGGTGGCCCGGCTGCACCGGATCGCGGCGGCGCGGCTGCTCAAGGAGGCGGACCTCTATCCGGGCCAGGAGTTCTTGATGATGGCCCTCTGGGACTGCGGGCCGGTGCGCCAGTCGGCGCTGATCCAGTCGCTGGGGCTCGACCCGTCGACGGTCACGAAGATGCTCCAGCGCTTGGAGCAGTGCGGCCATGTGCGCCGCCGGCCGGACCCGGACGACCGGCGGGCCGTGCTGGTCGAGCCGACGGAGGAGGGCGAGGCCCTGCGGGCACGGGTCGAGGCCGCCTGGGCGGCTCTGGAGGCGCGCACCCTGGCCGGGCTCGACGCCGATGACCGCGCGCAGCTGACCCGGCTGCTCGCCCGCCTGGAGGAGAACCTGTGCGGCGAGGCGGGCGAGTGCGGGCCGGAGAACCGCTGACGCCCCCGGGTCAGGCGGCGAGGAGCTCCAGGGCCCGGTCGACGTCGGCCGAGGAGTTGTAGAGGTGGAAGGAGGCCCGCAGGTTCCCGGCGCGGGCCGAGAGCAGCACGCCCGCCCCGCGCAGCGCCTCCGCGCGGTCGCCCATGCCCGGCACGCTCACGACCGTCGAGTCGTCGGCGACCGCCGGGTGCCCGAGCGCGGCGAGCCCGGCCCGGAAGCGGGCCGCGAGGGCCTTGTCGTGGGCCTCGATCCGCTCGATGCCGATCTCCTCCAGGAGGGCCAGCGAGCGGGCCGCGCCGTGGTACGAGAGGAAGGCCGGCGGCTCGTCGAACCGGCGTGCGGAGCGCGCGAGTTCGCGCACCGGGCCGTAGTTGTTGCCCCACAGCTCCTCGCCGGTGGTCCAGCCCGCGTGGATGGGCAGCAGCGCGTCCTGCGCCTCGGCCGTGACGGTGAGGAAGGACGCCCCGCGCGGGCAGAGCAGGTACTTGTAGCCGCCGGAGACGGTGAAGTCCCACTCCCCCGCGTACAGCGGCAGCCAGCCCGCGGACTGGGTGGCGTCGAGCAGGGTACGGGCGCCGTGCGCGGCCGCGGCGGCGCGCAGGGCCGCGAAGTCGGCGGTGCGGCCGTCCGCCGACTGCACGGAGGAGAAGGCGACGAGCGCGGTCTCCGGCCGTACGGACTCGGCGAGCCGGTCAAGGGGCACGAAGCGGGTCTTCAGGTCGCCGCGGACCGTGAAGGGGGTGATGACGGAGGAGAAGTCGCCCTCGGGGAAGAGGATCTCGGCCCCGGCCGGCATGGACTGCGCCACCATGCCGACATGGACGGAGACGGAGCTGCCGACCGCGACGCGGTCGGGGGTGGTGTGCGCGAGCCGGGCGAAGGCGGCCCGGGCCTCGTCGACCACCTCGAAGTCGCCGGCGCCGCCCGGGCGCCCGTCGGCGGTCTCCTCGGCGAGCGCCGTGACCGCGTCGATCGTGCGGCGGGGCAGCAGCCCGCAGGCGGAGGTGTTGAGATAGGTCTGCTTCGGGGCGAACTCGGCTCCGCCCAGCGGCTCCAGGCGGTCCGGACGGTCCAGGTGTTCCACGGATTCCATGGGACAAGACTGGATTCCCCACGATCTCACGTCAATTGCGATAGATCATGGGGAATTCCCAAGCAATCCTTATGGGTGGGCGCTCAGCAGTTGCCGCCGTCGACGTCGCAGGCGGCGGCGTCGCCGCCCACCGGCTGCAGGGCGCGGCCCTGCCAGGCCTGCTCCAGGGCCTGGGTGAAGACCTCGGCGGGCTGGCCGCCGGACACCCCGTAGCGCCGGTCGAGGACGAAGAACGGCACGCCGTTCGCCCCGAGTTCGGCCGCCTCGCGCTCGTCGGCCCGTACGGCGTCGGCGTACGCGGTGGGGTCGGCGAGCACCTCGCGCGCCTCGGCCTCGTCGAGACCGGCCTCGACCGCGAGGGTCACCAGGGTCTCGTCGTCGAAGACGGAGCGCTCCTCGGCGAAGTTGGCCCGGTAGGCCAGGTCGAGCAGCTCGTTCTGCCGGCCGCGCTCCTTGGCCAGGTGCAGCAGACGGTGGATGTCGAAGGTGTTGCCGTGGTCGCGGCCCTCCGTGCGGTAGCCGAGGCCCTCGGAGTGGGCGTTGCCGGCGACGTGCGCCTCCATGGCGCGGGCCTCGTCGAGGCTGCGCCCGTACTTCTGCGCGAGCATCTGGAGGACCGGGCCGGTGTCGCCCTTGGCGCGGTGCGGGTCGAGCTCGAAGGAGCGGTGCACGACCTCGACCTCGTCGCAGTGGGCGAAGGCCGCGAGCCCTTTCTCGAAGCGGGCCTTGCCGATGTAGCACCAGGGGCAGGCGATGTCGCTCCAGATCTCGACGCGCATGGGTGGCTTCTCCTACGGGGGGGTTCGGTGGTGCGGGTCTTCCGTGACGGGAACGCCCCCGCCCGCCGTTTTCATTCCGCCGCGGCCGCCGGTGTGAGCGGGCGCACCTCCGGCCGCCCCCGGGGCTGCGCGACGGCCCTACTCCCCCGCGTCCCGCAGCTCCGGCGGCAGCAGGTGCCGCGGCGTCGACTGGTAGGTGACCGGGCGCAGCCAGCGCTCGATCGCGGTGCCGCCGACCGAGGTGGAGAGGGAGGTGGTGGCCGGGTAGGGGCCGCCGTGGTGCTGTGCGTCGGCGACGGCGACGCCGGTCGGCCAGCCGTTGACGAGGATCCGGCCGGCCAGCGGGGTGAGGGCGGCGAGCAGGCCGGCGGCGTCGGGGTCCTCGTCGGCCGTCTGCAGGGTGGCGGTGAGGTTGCCGGGCAGCAGCCCGAGGACCGTGCCGGCCTCCTCGCGCGAGGTGTAGCGGGCGACGACGGTCACCGGGCCGAAGCACTCCTCCAGGAGGGCCGCGTGGCCGCCCTCGGCCAGCGGGCCGGCGTCGGTGACGAGGACTCCGCCGCTGACGGTGTGCTCGCCGCCGGCGCCCGGGGTGACGGGCACGGTGACGCCCGGCAGGGCCGCCCGCTCGCGCACGCCGTCGAGGAAGGCGTCCCGCATCCGGTGGTCGAGCATCACGCCGGGCTCGGTCTCGCTCACGGCGCCCGTGAGCGCGGCCACGAACCGGTCGCCCGCCTCGCCGGCGGGCGCCAGGACGAAGCCGGGCTTGGTGCAGAACTGGCCCTGCCCCAGGGTCATGGAGGCGGCAAGACCCGCGCCGATCTCCTCGGCCCGCTCGGCCGCGGCGGCCTCGGTGATCACCACGGGGTTGAGCGAACCGAGTTCGCCGTGGAAGGGGATGGGTACGGGGCGGGCGGCGGCGGCGTCGAAGAGCGCCCGGCCGCCCCGTACCGAACCGGTGAAGCCGGCGGCGGCGACCAGCGGGTGCCGGACGAGTTCCGTGCCCGCGTCGAAGCCGTGCACGAGCCGGACGACGTCCTCGGGCAGTCCGCTCTCGGCGGCGGCCTTGCGCAGCAGCGCGGCGCACAGTTCGGAGGTGGCCGGGTGGTCGGGGTGCGCCTTGATCACCACGGGGCAGCCGGCGGCCAGCGCGCTCGCGGTGTCGCCGCCGGGGACGGAGAAGGCGAGCGGGAAGTTGCTCGCCGCGTAGACGGCGACGACGCCGAGCGGGACCTTCATGCGCCGCAGGTCGGGCGTGGGCGGGGTGGTCGTCGGGTCGGGACGGGAGATCCGCACGTCCAGGAAGGCGCCGTCCTCGGCGATGGCGGCGAAGTAGCGCAACTGGGCGGTGGTGCGGGCGAGTTCCCCGGTGAGCCGGACCGGCCCGAGGGCGGTCTCGGCGTCGGCGGCCTCGACGACCCGGTCGCGGGCCGCGTCGAGGAGATCGGCGGCGGCGCGCAGCAGCCGGGCCCGCGCCCCGCGGTCGGCGAGGGCTTCGCGGGTGGCGTACGCGGCCCGTACGGCCGCGTCGACCTCGGCCGCGTCGGCCTCCACGGCGACCTGCTCCCGCGCCTTCCCCGTCCGGGGGTCCACACTCCACACTGGTGCTGCCACGACACGCCCCTCGCCCACGTTGTTCGCTATTCTGAACGCGGTCCCTGTAGGTGAATCCGACATCGGGACTCTAGGGACGGCCGAGCCGTCTCCACAAGGGGGTTCCGGAAGGCCGGGCGGAGCAGGAGGCCGGGCGGGACCAAGGGCGAGGGACGACAAGGGGCGAGGGGCGATGGCGACGAGCGACGCCGGTGGGGCGCAGGTCAAGTCCGCGGTGCGGACGGTGGAGTTGCTGGAGTACTTCGCCGGGCGGCCGGGCATGCACTCGCTCGCCGCCGTCCAGGAGGCCGTCGGCTATCCGAAGTCGAGCCTGTACATGCTGCTGCGCACCCTGGTCGAGCTGGGCTGGGTGGAGACCGACGCGACCGGCACGCGGTACGGCATCGGGGTGCGCGCGCTGCTCGTCGGCACGTCGTACATCGACGGCGACGAGGTGGTGGCCGCCGCCCGTCCCACCCTCGACCGGCTGTCCGACGACACCACCGAGACCATCCACCTGGCGCGGCTCGACGGCACCAACGTGGTCTATCTGGCGACCCGCCAGTCCCAGCACTACCTGCGCCCGTTCACCCGGGTGGGCCGCCGGCTACCGGCCCACTCGACCTCCCTGGGCAAGGCGCTGCTCGCCACCCACAGCGACGAGCAGGTCCGCAAGCTGCTGCCGGAGACGCTGCCCGCGCTCACCGAGCACACCGTCACCGACCGCGAGCGGCTGATCGAGGAGCTGCGGGTGATCCGCGAGCAGGGCTTCGCGGTGGACCGCGAGGAGAACACCCTGGGCCTGCGCTGCTTCGGCATCGCGATCCCCTACCGCACCCCGTCCCGCGACGCGATCAGCTGCTCGGTGCCGGTGGCCCGGCTCACCCCGGGGCACGAACAGCTCATCAAGGACGCTCTGTTCGACGCCCGCGACCGGCTGACGCTGGCGACCCGGCGGCTCTGACGCGCGGCGGGGTCCAGCGGCCTCAGCCGATCCAGACCACCAGGCGCACGTTGTCGTCCCCGTACTCGGCGGCCAGCGTGCGCATGGTGTCCCATACCGGGGCCCACCTGCCGTCCGGCGGAGCGAACATCCGGGCGGTGATGACGACCCGGCGGTACACGGACCCGTTCAGCGCGACCTCACCGCCCTCCGGCCATTCCCACGGGCACAGTTCTTCGCCGAAGACCTCGTCGGCCGCGCGGTCCACCTCGTCCGGAATCCAGACGATGTCGTGAAAGACCGGCTCGCCGTCCGGACCCGGCCGCCACTCGCCGACCCAGGGGCCGACGGGGCCGTCGCACAGCGGCGCGTCCCAGTCGGCGACCGCGACCTCGGCCCAGGTGACGTACGAATGGGTGTGGTTGATGTCGTCGTCGGGGATGTGGTCGGCGGCGTCCGCCGGCAGCCCACGGAGCCCGAACAGCTCCCGTACGGTCCCGAGGCCCCCGCCGTAGCCGAACAGGACCTCGCGCGCGTACGACTCCCGCCAGAGGCCGAAGTCGCAGAGCCAGGCCTTGTCCTCCCACCCCCCGCCGGCCGCCCGCGCCTCGATCACGCCTTCGATGTCGGTCCCCATGGGCGCCGATGCTACGTCGGACCCACCTCCCTCTCCCCCGCGCGGCGGAGACGGTTCGCCGTCCGGCAGGACGCGCCGGGGCGGGCGGGCGCGGGAGCGTGAGGGCATGACGACACCGACAGCCCCACCGGCCAACACCGAACGCCCCGCCGCCTCCCCCTCCAGGGGCCCCGCCGCCTCACCCGGCCAGCGCGCGCTGCGCATCCTCGCGATCGTCGCCTGCCTGCCGTACATCACGCTCAAGGTGGGCTGGATCGCCGGCGGCCGGATCGGCATCCCCGACGGGAGCGGGCTTCTCGACCATCCGACGGCGATGGCCGTCGGCAACTCCCTCACCGTGCTCGCCGATGCCCTGGTCGTGGTCCTCGCGCTGCTGCTCACCCAGCCGTGGGGGCTGCGGGTGCGGGCCTGGCTGCTTGTGCTGCCGATGTGGGCGGCGACCGGTCTGCTCGCCCCGATCATGGCGGGCTATCCGGCCCAGCTGGTCGTCGCCCTCCTCACCGGGCAGGAGGGCGGCTCCTCCGGGCCGGCCGACGAGCCCTTCCTCGACGCCTGGGTCTTCCCCGTCGTCTACGGCGGTTTCATCGTCCAGGGCCTCGCCCTCGGCAGCCTCTTCGCGCTGTACGCCCGCGACCGCTGGGGCCATGTCTGGGCCGGGCGGCTCGGCGGCCTGCCGGCCGGGCTCGCCGGGCCCGGGATGCGCGCCGCCGTCCTCGCCGCAGCCGTCCTCGCCCTGCTGCCCGCCACCCTGGCCGTGCTGTGGATCGGTGGCATGACGGACGGTCTCGCCCCCGGTCTCGCCGCGGAGTACGACGCCGACAAGGCGACCGTGGACGCGGTGCGGGTCCTGTTCCTCGTCCTCGCCCCGCTCGCCACACTGCTCCTGGTGGGGCGCCGGCCCGCCGGACTGCGGACGCGCACCGTGATGGCCCTGGCCTGGGTGTCCTCGGGTGCGGTCGGGTGCTGGGGCGGGTACATGTCGCTGGTGTCGCTGCTGCCGCTCGCCGATCCCGGGAAAGAGCCGACGGGGCTGATGACCGCCCTCTACGCTAGCGAGATGATCATCGGATTCCTGCTGGCCGGCTGCCTGGCCGTGGTGCTGCGCCGCCGGGCCGCGACCGGATGACCCGCCTCTGGCAGGCGCTGTTCGGGCAGCGGGCCCGGCGGCGCTGGCTCCATCTGATCGTGGGCGGCGCGCTGTTCATGCCGTACTGGCTGGTCGGCACCGTGGTCCTCATCCCGTTGACGGACGGCGGGGGGCCGTTCGGCGGCAGTCTGCTCGTGCAGTTCGGCGCGTACGGGGTGGGGCTGCCGATCGCCGCGCTCACCGCGCTGTTCCCGCTGACCCGGCCGATGTCGGTGGCGGTGGCGCGAGCGCTGTGCGGGGTGGCGCCCGGCCGGTTCGCGGAGGGCCCGGCGCGCGGGCCGGAGGCCAGGGCGCGCACGGCCGGCTGGTTCGTGCTGCACCTGGGCACGGGTGCGCTGGTCAGCGGGGCGAGCCTGGCACTGCCGCCGTTCGCGCTGTCGGTGGCGGCGCTGCCGTTCTCGCCCGCTCTGCGGGCATCGGAGCTGGGCCGCTTCTGGCACCTGGACCGGCCGTGGCTCGCCTGGGCGGGGCTGCCGCTCGGCATCCTGATGCTGCTCGCCCTGGCCGCGGCGGCCGCGGCGGCGGGCTCCCTGCTCGCCGCGGCCGCGCCCCGGCTGCTCGGGCCGAGCCCGGCGGACCGGCTGGCCGCGGCCGAGCGGCGGGCCGCCGAGCTGGCGGTGCGCAACCGGCTCGCCCGCGAGCTGCACGACTCGGTCGGCCACGCGCTGAGCGCCGTCACCCTCCAGGCGGGGGCGGCACGCCGGGTCCTCGACACCGGAGCGGGCGATCTCGACTTCGTACGGGAGGCGCTGACCGCGATCGAGGAGACGACCCGGCGCACGGTCGGCGAACTCGACGCCGTGCTCGGCCTGTTGCGCAGCGGCGAGGACGACGGCGACCTCGCGGCGCCCGGCCTGGAGGCGCTGGACGCACTCGTGCGGGGCGCCGGGCCGCGGGTGGCGCTGACGGTGCGCGGGGATCTGGCGGGGCTGCCGGAGGCGGTGTCCCGGGAGGCGTACCGGATCGTGCAGGAGGGGCTGACGAACGCCGTGCGGTACGCGCGGGACGAGACGGTGACGGCGCGGATCGCGCTGTCGGGGGACGAACTGGAGATCACCATGGAGAATCCGCTGCCCGGCGCCGGGCCGGCGCCGGTGGCCCGCCCGGACGGCGGGCGCGGTCTGCGGGGCGTGGCCGAGCGGGCCCGGCTGCTCGGGGGCGCCGCCGAGGCGGGCCCGGTGGAGGGGTGCTGGCGGCTCGCCGCCCGGCTGCCGGTCGGGAGTGCGCGGTGAGCGACGTGATCAGGGTCGTCCTGGCGGACGACGAGCGGATGGTGCGGACGGCGCTGCGCGTGATCCTGGACGCGGAGGACGGCCTTGAGGTCGTCGGGGAGGCCGCGACCGGCGCCGAGGCGGTGTCGGTGGTGCGGGAGCTGCGGCCGGACGTGGTCCTGATGGACGTACGGATGCCGGAGATCGACGGCATCCAGGCGACCCGGCAGATCCTGTCCGGCCCCGAGGGGCCCAGGATCGTGGTCGTCACCACCTTCGAGAACGACGCCTATGTGTACGACGCGCTGCGGGCGGGCGCGGCGGGCTTCCTGCTGAAGCGGGCGGCGCCGGAGGAGCTGGTGAGCGCGGCGCGCCTGGTCGCGCGCAGCGACTCGCTGCTCTATCCGGCGGCGGTGCGGGCCCTGGCCGCCGATCACGCCCGCCGGCACCCGGCGGCGCCGCCCTGGGCGGCCCGGCTCACCGACCGGGAGGCGGAGGTGCTGCGCCGGATGGCGAAGGGCCTGGCCAACGCGGAGATCGCGGCCGGGATGGGGGTGGGCGCGGCGACGGTGAAGTCGCACGTGGCGGCGGTGCTCGCGAAGACGGGCGCCCGGGACCGTACCCAGGCGGTGATCGCGGCGTACGAGTCGGGCTTCATCCGCCCGAACTCCTGACCGGAGATCACATGAAGGTTCCCTGAGAAACCGGACAGATCCGGAACGATCGCCGTCGTCCCGGTCGTCCCGCTGAGTGGGATGAACAAGACGATCAGGCGTGGCGGCGCCTTCGTGCTCCTCCTGGTGCTCGCCCTCCTCGGGCGGGCCACCTGGGTGCAGGCGTACGAAGGCAAGGCCCTCGCGAACGAGAACAAGAACCGGCGGAAGATCATCGCGCAGTACGCGGAGCCGCTCGGGAACATCGTCGTGGCCGGCTCGCCGGTCACCGGATCGAAGGAGACCAAGGGCGGCGACCTCGCCTACAAGCGGGACTACACGGACGGCGAGCTGTACGCGGCCGTCACCGGCTACAGCTCGCAGGCCTACGGGGCGACCCAGCTGGAGGGCATCTACTCCGGGATCCTGGACGGCACCGACACCCGGCTGAAGAACCCGCTCGACGCGCTGACCGGCAAGCGGGCGGAGCCGGGCACCGTGCTGACGACGATCGACCCGGCGGTGCAGAAGGCCGGCTACGAGGCGCTCGGGAACAAGAAGGGCGCGGCCGTCGCCATCGACCCGAGGACCGGCCGGATCCTCGGCATGGTGTCCACCCCGTCGTACGACCCGTCGAAGATCGCCGGGCTCACGGACGGCGAGGAGTGGCGGCGGCTGACCGAGGACGAGGACAAGCCGCTGGTGAACCGGGCGCTGCGGCAGCCGCTGCCGCCGGGCTCGACGTTCAAGCTGGTGGTCGCCGCGGCGGCGCTCGAGGACGGTCTGTACGGCTCCGTCGACACGGCGACGGACAGCCCGACCCCGTACACGCTGCCCGGCACCCGGACCGTGCTGAAGAACGAGAACGCGTCGGCGCCCTGCGAGAACGCGACGATCCGTACCGCGCTGCGCTACTCGTGCAACAACGTCTTCGGGAAGATGGCGGTCGACCTCGGCCAGGACAAGGTGCGGGCGATGGCGGAGAGGTTCGGCTTCGACGACAAGGAGCTGGACGTGCCGGTCCGTGCGTACCCGAGCGTCTATCCGTCGGAGATGGACAAGGCGCAGACGGCGCTGAGCGGCATCGGGCAGTTCGAGGTGACGGCGACCCCGCTGCAGATGGCGATGGTGTCGGCCGCTCTCTCCAACGACGGTCTGCTGGCGAGCCCGCACATGGTCTCGCAGGTGGTCGACTCGGACGGCGACGCGCTGCAGACGTACGAGGACGGGGCGACGAAGCGGGTGGTGTCCGCGGACACGGCGCGGCAGCTGCGCAGTGCGATGCGGACGGTGGTCGAGGAGGGCACCGGCACCAACGCGGCGATCGGCGGCGGGGTGGAGGTCGGTGGCAAGACGGGCACGGCGCAGCACGGCGAGAACAACAGCAAGACGCCGTACGCCTGGTTCACCTCGTACGCGAAGGACCCGACGACCGGCAAGGAGGTCGCGGTCGCGGTGATGATCGAGGACTCGGGCGCGGCGCGCTCGGAGGTCAGCGGCAACGGGCTCGCGGCGCCGGTGGCGCAGAAGATGATGAAGGCCGCGCTGAAGTGACGAGCCGAACCGGCTGTCCGAAGTGACGGACGGCGGGGGCCGGTTGGTGTCCGGCCCCCGCCGCGCGGTATGCAGGGCGCATGCTCTCGAACGTGCGTCTGCCCCGCTCCCCGTCCGCCTGGACCATGGCCGTCTTCGGCGTCCTCGCCGCGGTGCTCGGCGCGGTGGGCCTGGTCTCCCCCGACACCACGATCCGCCTCATGGGCCTGGCCCCCGTACCCGGCGCGGACCGGGCGGCGGACGACCACACCCTGCTCTTCCTGACGGCCTCCTCCATGGCGGCCCTCAACATGGGCGTCTACTACGTCCTGGCGGCCCTGGCCGACTGGAAGGCGTTCTTCCGCTGGACGGTCCCGTTCCGGTTCCTCACCTTCTCGGTCTTCACCCTCGCCGTCCTCACCGACCGCGCCCCCGCCGGCTTCCTCGGCGTCGGCCTCTGGGAGGGCCTGGGCGCCCTGGCCACGGGCATCGCCCTGCGCGTCGAGTCGCACCGCGCGGCGCAGGTCACGGCCTGAGCAGGGTCTCCATGACCGCGTCCAGGTAGGCGGGGTCCGCCGGGACGGCGGACGGGGTCGCGTGGGCGAGCTGGGCGTGGCCCAGGTAGCTGGTGTAGGCGAGCAGGCCGCGGTGGCGGGCCCGGTCGGCCGGGAAGCCGAGCAGTTCGAAGAGGTGGGCGAGGTAGCCCACGCGGCGCTCGGTGACCCGGGCGAGGGCCGCCGCGACCTCGGGGTGGTCGCCCGCGGCGAGCAGCCGCACCTCCAGCGGGTCCTCGGAGGCCGTCGCGGTCGCGCCGCGCAGCAGCGCGCCGAGACGGGCGGCGGGGTCCGGTTCGGCGGCCTCCATGGCGCGGATGATGCG
Organism: Streptomyces sp. NPDC051909; assembly: GCF_040681095.1. Taxonomy (NCBI): domain Bacteria; kingdom Bacillati; phylum Actinomycetota; class Actinomycetes; order Kitasatosporales; family Streptomycetaceae; genus Streptomyces; species Streptomyces sp. NPDC051909. The sequence goes on from NZ_JBFAYA010000005.1 coordinate 87,513, forward strand.
CTCGGTGGACCGCTCCTCCCAGCGCGCGAGGGCCGCGGCGACGAGCGCGTCCCGGTTGGCGAAGTGCCAGTAGAAGCTGCCCTTGGTGGTACCCAGGCGCGCGGCGAGCGGTTCGACCGCGACCCCGGCGAGTCCGCGTTCGGCGAGCGCGGCGAGGGCCGCGTCCGCCCAGTCGTCGGCGCCGAGCCGCTTGCGGGCGCCGCGTCGGGCCGTGGGGGCCGGGGAGTCGGGGGCCGGGGAGTCGTGCATGTTTCCGTACGGTACCGTACGGTTGGAACATACGCTCCCGTATGGAGGTCCGGTCATGCCCGGAACGCGCACGGTACGCAACGTCCACCAGCGGGTCGTCGAGGCCCCCGCCGAGACCGTCGGGGCGCTCCTCGACCGGCTCTCCGCGCCGGACGACCCGCTCTTCCCGACCCCCGTGTGGCCCGCGATGGTGCTCGACCGGCCGCTCGGCGTGGGCGCCGACGGCGGCCACGGCCGGGTCCGCTACCGGGTCGGCGCCCACGAGCCCGGCCGCTCGGTCCGCTTCGACACCACCGGGGACGGCCTCGGCACCGGCTACCACCGCTTCGACGTCGAGCCGCTCGGCCCGGACCGCTGCCGGATCTCCCACGTCCTCGAAGTGGCCATGGACACCAAGGCGTTCGTCCTCTTCAAGCTGGCGATCGAGCCCGTGCACGACACCATGGTCGAGGAGGCCTTCGACAACGCCGAGCGGGCCGCGCTCGGCGGCACCCTGCCGCACCCGCCGGCCCGCCGGCCGGCCCGCGCGCTGCTCGTCAACCGCCTGTTCTGGGCGCGTCCGGCCACCGTGCCCGTCCCGCCGGAGGCCGCGCTGCTCCGCGCCGCCGTCCCGGCCCCCGACTACACCGACGCCTACCGGATGCCGCTCCCGCCCGGCCTGGCCCGCGACCCGCAGGCCTGGCGGCAGGTGCTGCCGTTCCCGGTGCAAGGTGCCTCGGACCGCGAGCTGATGCTCGGTGAGGACGCCTCCCACCTGGACTTCCGCGCCTCGGTGGTGATCGGCGAGGACTCGCTCACCCTGGCCACCGCCGTCCGTCTGCACAACACCCGGGGCCGCCTCTACTTCGCGGCCGTCCGCCGCGTCCACCCGCTGCTGGCCCGCCGGGTCCTGCGCCGGGCGCACCGCCGCGCGGCCTTCGCGGCCCGCCCGGCGGGCGAGCGCAACCGGGCGGCGTCCGCCTCACCCCTGAGGGACCCTGCCTAGGGGGAATCCGGGGAAAAGGAGGGAAAGGGAAGACTCCCGATCCGCGCGGGGCACCTCGGTTCCCCCCGGCGTCAGCGCAGCGCCGCCAGCGCCTCCCGGACCGCCGCCAGATCCGCGTCCGAGGCCGGCCCCGCGTGATACAGGCTCAGTTCGGTGGCCCCCTGGTCCGCCGCCCGGCGGGCGTCGGTGGCCAGCGTGCACGGCGAGCCGCCCATTCCGGCCACCACCGTGAGGTTGGCGGCGACGACCGTCCCCACGCGCGCGTGGGGCACGAAGGCGGACACCTGCGGTGCCGGGGTCACCACGCCGTCGGCGACGCCGAGGACATGGGCCGGGTCGGTGCCGGCGTTGGCGCCGCAGTGGTACGGGACGGGGTCGGCGTGCAGCAGGACGCGGAAGCCGGGCGGGGCGGCGGCCCGGACGGCGGCGACGGCGTCCTCCTGGAGGGTGCGGGCGGCGACGAGGCGCCAGGCGAGGGCGGCGTCCGCGAGGGGCGCCGGGAGCGGGTCGGCCCGGTCGCCGCACCAGCCGGGCTCCAGGGCGGCCCGCACCGCCGCGGCCAGCTCGTCGGGGTCGGCGCCGTGTCTCCCGTACCCCTCGCGGCAGGAGGGGCAGAAGCACAGCGACATCAGGTAATGGGCGGCCTCGTCGAGCGGGACGCCGGCGGTCTTGTCGTGGGCGTGCAGGTGCGCGAGCCCGTACCAGCCGCAGGACTCCAGCTCGGTGCCGGCCGCTCCGGGCCGTACCGCCGCCTCGGCCGCGAGGTCCACCAGGAAGGCGCGCACGGCGTCCTGACCGATACAGGGCGCCCAGGGGTAGCGGTCGCCGTACGCGTTGACCACGGAGGTGTCCGGATGCTCGGCGCCGAGCCGGGAGTTGTGCGCGAGGACGACCCAGCTGTGCAGTTCGAGGCCCGCGCCGGCCAGGGCGTCGGCCGCCGCGCCGAAGGCGTCGCCGGGGGCCCAGTCCCCCGCCGGGTACGGGGCGAGGGCGCGGCCCCGCCAGCGCGCCGGGTCCGGCGGGTAGAGCACGGCGGCGTGCGCGGCGGTGACGATCCGGTGGCGTGGGTGACGCGGGGTCAGCGCGCGGGTGGAGTGGTAGGCGGCGGCGAGGGTGATCCGGTCGAGGCCGAGGGCGGCGAGCCGGCCGGCGGCGGCCGGGTCGCCGGTGACGTCCCAGGGATAGAGGAAGGCACCGGTCCTCACCGGACCGGTCTTCACCGGACCGGTCCTCACCGGGCCGGTCCTCACCGGGCCGGTCCTCATCGGGCCGCTCCTCATCGAACCTGTCCTCACCGGCTCTCACCCTCGGCGAGCGCGGCCCGGCCCCGGGCGAGGATCGCGGCGAGCTCCTTCACGTGCTCGGGGTGCGGCTCGCTGAGCGGGGGCCGGACCTCTCCGACGTCCAGGCCGTTCATCCGGACCCCCGCCTTGACGAGGGAGACCGCGTAGCCGCGGCCGCGCGAGCGCAGTTCGACGAGCGGGCGGTAGAAGGCGTCGATGAGGCGCTCGGCGGCGGGGTCGTCGCCGGTGGTCAGCGCGCGGTGGAAGGCGAGGGCGATGTCGGGGGCGAAGCAGAAGACGGCGGAGGAGTAGAGGCTGACGCCGATGCCCCGGTAGGCGAGGCCGGTGAGTTCGGCGGTGGGCAGACCGTTGAAGTAGCGAAGGCCGAGGCCGGCGGAGCGGACGGCGCTGACGATCCGCTGCATCAGGTCGAGGTCGCCGTGACCGTCCTTGAGGCCGATGACGCCGGGGGTGCGGGCCAGTGCGACGGCCGTGTCGGGGGTGAGGATCGCGTTGTCGCGCTGGTAGACGATGACGTCGAGCCGGGTGGCGGCGGCGAGTTCGGTGTAGTGGCGGAGCAGTCCGGCCTGGTCGGCGACGACGAGGTACGGGGGCATGGCGAGCAGTCCGTCGGCGCCGGCCTCCTCGGCGAGCCGGGCGTACCGGATGGCGAGGGCCGTGCCGTAGCCCGCGCCGGCGAGCACGGGGACCCGCCCGGCGGCCTCGTCGACGGCGGCGGCGACGCAGTCGCGGAACTCCTCGGGGGTCAGGGCGTGGAACTCGCCGGTGCCGCAGCAGGCGAAGACGGCGCCCGCGCCGGCGTCGATCCCGGCGCGCACATGGGCGCGGAAGACGTCGAGGTCGAGGGCGCCGTCCGGACCGAAGGCGGTGACGGGGAAGAAGAGCAGTCCGTCGAGCCGGTCGGCGAGCGGGGGTGTGGTCACGGGCACTCCCTGTCGTACAAGATTCTGACTCGTACAAGATTCTGACTACTGTCCATACTCTTGAACGACAGCACGCTAAGGCAGCTCCAATGGAGCGGTCAAGAAGCGAAATCCCTTTACTGCACGCGTTCTTGACGCTGCGCCTGCCGGATCCTTAGCGTGGCGGCCTTCCACATGCGTGAATACGGTCTACGGACGGAGATCCCTCCCTTGAACCCCGCACCCCGCACCGTCCTGCTCACCGGGGCCGCCGGCGGCGTCGGCACCCTCATGCGCGACCTGCTACCCGCGTACGGCTACCGGCTGCGACTGCTCGACATGGTTCCGGTCCCCGGCGCCCCGGACGCGATCGTCGCCGATCTCGCCGACCGCGCGGCGCTGCGGGAGGCCGTGCGCGGCGTCGACGCGGTGATCCACCTCGCCGGGATCTCCCTGGAGGCCGGCTTCGACAAGATCGTCGCGGCGAACGTCGTCGGCCTCCAGCACCTCTACGAGGCGGTACGGGAGGAGGGCGTCCCCCGGGTCCTCTTCGCCTCCAGCAACCACGCCGTCGGCTTCACGCCCCGGCCGCGCCCGGGCGAACCGCCGCTGCCCGTCGACATCCCGCACCGGCCCGACACCCACTACGGCCTGTCCAAGGCCTTCGGCGAGGACCTGGCGCAGTTCTACTGGGACAAGCACGGCGTCGAGACGGTCTCGGTGCGGATCGGCTCGTGCTTCCCCGAGCCGAACTCTGTGCGCAGCCTGTCGCTGTGGCTGAGCCCCGCCGACTGCGCGCGCCTCTTCCACGCGGCGCTCTCCGCGCCCGGGGTCGGCCACACCGTGGTGTACGGGTCCTCCGCCAACACCCGTGAGTGGTGGGACCTGTCGTCCGCCCGGGCACTCGGCTACGAGCCGAAGGACGACTCGGAGGCCTGGGCCGAGAAGATCCTCTCGGAGCAGGGCCTCCCGGCCCCCGGCAGCGCCCTCGACCGCTATCTGGGCGGCCACTTCTGCGACGACCCGCCGCGCTGGCCGCACTGACACGCACCCCGGGCACCCACGGCGGGGAAGAGCACAGGCCCGGCCGGACAATGCGGGGGAGCCGGCCGGGACCCGGTTCGACACGGGCGACGCATGACGCCCGCGGACAAGATCGACGATACGTTTCGGTCAAGATCACCGCGATCCGCTGAGCGCGGCGACCATCCGCAAAGCGCGACGTGTTCGCATGCCGGACACGGACCCCGGCCCCCGCCGCCCGAAACGGAGGGGCGGGGCTCAGCCGCGCAGGGTGCGCGAGGGCGCCTCGCCGAACCGGGCCCGGTACTGGGCCGCGAAGCGGCCCGGGTGGGTGAAGCCCCAGCGCCAGGCGACCTCGCCGACGCTCAGCCCGTCCGGGTCGCCCGCCCGGAGCTCCTCGTGGACCCGGTCAAGGCGCACCTCGCGCACGTACGCCATCGGCGACATCCCCACGTACTGCCGGAAGGACTCCTGGAGCCGGCGCACGCTGACCCGGGCGAGGGCGGCCAGTTCGGTGGTGGTGAAGGGGTGCTCGGGGCGGGCCCGCACCGCGTCCATCGCCCGCTTCACCGGCGCGGGCCTGACCGGTCCGCCGGGGTGCGCCAGCTCGTCCCGCCAGGGGTGCTCGGCGGCGAGCAGCAGGCCGTTGAGCAGCGCCTCCTGGAGCGGGCGGGACACCAGTTCGTGGGTGGCGAGGCCGTCCCCGGCGAGCGCCCCGGCCGCCACCTGCCGGGCGAAGGTCACCCAGCTCAGTCCGGGCCCCCGGGTGATGTCGAGGCGCGGGCCGAGGGTCAGCCGGCGGCCCGGCGAGCGGCCCAGGAGCTGCTCCAGACGGTCCTGGAGCGCCGCCGCGTCGATCTTGACCGAAAGCGAGCGGCAGTCCCCGCTCCACCGGTCGAGGAAGGTGTCCCCCGACGGGTCGAGCAGCATGGCCTCCTCCGCGGTGGCGAGCAGCCGACGCCCGCTCCCGCCCTGCCGCACCTCCATGGTCCCGCTCATCGGCGCGTTGACGTGGAACGCCCCCAGCTCGCCGAAGCGCATCCGCACGTCGGCCCCGCAGCCGAGGTCGCCGATCATCAGCGGCCCGAGGCCGACGGTGTCGAAGCGGGCCGCGAAGGGCCGGCCGCGCGTGTCGATCACATCCATGAAGTTGGCGTAATAGCGCGCGCCGATCTCCTCGCGCGCCTCGTCCACGTCCCGCGTCCGGAAAGAGCTCCCACCCACGGTTCGAAAGAATATTCATATGACGGACGTGACCGGGAACGGCAGGATGCCGGTCATGCCACAGCCACGGGGATTCGGGTACGAGCAGCGCACGGACGGCACGGTCGTCGTCGTCCATCACGGGCGGACCGCCGCCACCCTGCGCGGTGCCCGCGCGCAGAAGTTCCTGGCCGAGGTCGAGTCCGGGGACCGGCAGCTGGTGATGGCGCGCTGGACCGGCGCGTACAAGATCGGCAACGAACGGACCGCCCGGAACCACCCGCGTAATCAAGGTGGCCGAACCCGGGGAAGGTAAGGGAACGGCAAAGGCGTCTCGTTCGTTACCCCGGTCATGACCGCTATGACCCCTGGCTCGAACATCCCTCTCACCGCGGCGCGCGTGGCGGTGGACGTCGCCGCCCCGGTGCGGCTCGACGTCTCGGGCCTGCTGCTCGGCGCCGACGGCAAGGTGCGCTCCGACGACGACTTCATCTTCTACAACCAGCCCGCCGGCCCCGGTGTCACCTACCGCTCGGGCGGCGGCGCCGGGCCGGACGCCATCCTGGTGGACACCGCCGCCGTGCCGGCCGGGATCGAGAAGATCGTGGTGACCGCCAGCCCGGACGCCGCCGGCCAGACCTTCCAGGGCATCGAGCCCACCGCGACCCTGCGCAACGCCGACGACGGCAGCGTGCTCGCCACCTTCACCCCGCCGCAGCTGGGCACCGAGACGGCGCTCGTGGTCATGGAGATCTATCTGCGCAACGGGCAGTGGAAGGCCCGCGCGGTCGGCCAGGGGTACGCGAACGGGCTGGCCGGGATCGCCACCGACTTCGGTGTGAGCGTGGACGAGGAGCCGACGCCGACGCCCGCGCCCGCCGCCGCACCGGCCGCACCCGCGGCTCCGGTCACCGCTCCCCCGATGCCCGCCGCCCCGCCGGCGGCTCCCCCGGCCCCGCCCGCGCCGCCCGCCGGCACCGGGAAGATCAACCTGGACAAGGGCCGGGTCAGCCTCCAGAAGAACCAGACCGTCTCCCTGGTGAAGGGCGGCCGCCCGCTGCTCTCCCAGGTGAAGATGGGCCTGGGCTGGGAACCGGCCTACCGCGGCAAGGACATCGACCTCGACGCCTCGGTCATCGCGTACGGACCCCAGCGCAACCACATCGACAGCTGCTACTTCGGCAAGCTGTCCATCCTCAACGGCGCGATCAAGCACTCCGGTGACAACCTGACCGGCGAGGGCGCGGGCGACGACGAGGTCATCGTGGTCGACCTGGGCCGGCTGCCGGCCGACACCACCGGTCTGGTCTTCACCGTCAACTCCTTCTCCGGCCAGAAGTTCACCGAGGTCGCCAAGGCGTACTGCCGGCTCATCGACGCCGCCAGCGGCGAGGAGCTGGTCCGCTTCGACCTGACCACGGCCGAGCCGCAGACCGGAGTGATGATGGCCAAGCTCATCAAGCAGTTCTCCGGCGAGTGGGAGATGACGGCGATGGGCGAGTTCGTGAAGTCCCGCACCGTGCGGGGCATGGTGAAGCCCGCGGCCCAGTCGCTCTGAGCCGCGCGCTCACCACGGCGTACGGCGCTCGGGCGTGTGTGTCTCCTGGAACAGCGCGCTGTACGCGTTGAGGGCCGGCTGGCCGCCCAGGTGGGCGTAGAGGACGGTCAGGTCGTGGACGCCGGCGTCCTGGGCCTGGCCGCGGGGCCCCTGGGCCCGGGCGCCGGCGTCCTGGGCTCGGTCGCCTCGTCCGCGAGTTCCTCCAGGGCCCGCCATATCTCCGTCGTCACCCGTACCGCCTCCTCCGTGTCGCCCGCCTCGCACGCGTCGATGAGGAGCGTGTGCAGCGCGGCGGAGACGCAGGTGCCCGCGTCGCCGAAGAGATGCCGCTCGACGCGGCGGATCAGCGGGGTGTGGCGTTCGACGGTGGTGGCGAGGGCGTGGTTGCCGCTCGCGCCGACCAGGACCTGGTGGAGTTCGTCGTCGGCGCGCAGGGCGGCGTCGACGTCGGCGGCGCGCACGGCCGCGGCGAACCGCTCATTGGCCTCGCGCATGGCCCGGATGCCCTCGGGGCCGAGCAGCGGTACGGCGGTGCGGGCGGCGAGTTCGTGCATCACCCGCACCACGGAGGCGGCGTCCCGGACGACCCGGCTGACGAGCCGGGTGACCCGGGTGTAGCTCTGCGGCTTGGTCTCGACGAGGCCTTCGTCGCCGAGCCGGGCCAGGGCCTCGCGCACGGGTGCGCGCGAGAGCCCGAGCCGTTCGGCCAGTTCGGAGTCCTTGACCACGGAACCGGGCGCGAGATCGCCGCGCACGATGGCGTCGCGCAGCGTCTCGTACGCCCGGTCACGCAGCAGGGTCCGGCCCACGGGCCGCAAGGCGTCCATGAACTGACATGTTAGATGTCGGCTCAGGGAGCACACCAGGCTTCAGCGGCGCGGCTGGCGGCGCCACGGGCCGGTGATCGCGACCATGATGCCCGGGGTCTGGATGCTGGCGAAAAGGGTGTCGCCGTCGGGCGAGAAGGTCACGCCCGTGAACTCGCTGTCGTTCAGGTCGTTGCGGGCGATCGGGTAGGTGCGGCCGCTGTCGGTCGCGCCGAAGAGGTGCTGCACGCCCTCGCCGTCCTCGGCGATGACGAGGCCGCCGTACGGGGAGACGGTGATGTTGTCCGGGCCGTCGTAGGCGCCGTCCACGTCCGGGGTGGCGTTGACGCCGAGCAGCACCTTGAGGGTGAGGGTGCGGCGCTTGGGGTCGTAGAACCAGACCTGGCCGTCGTGCGGGGCGCCGGGGCTCTCCGCACGGGCGTACGAGGAGACGATGTAGGCGCCGCCGTCGGCCCACCACATGCCCTCCAGCTTGCGGGCGCGGGTGACCTCGGCCGTGCCGAACTGCTTGCGGACCGGGGTCGTGCGGCCGTCGCGGTCCGGGACGTCGACCCAGTCGACGCCGTACACGGTGCCGATCTTCGTGGCGCGGGACAGGTCGTCGACGAACGTGCCGGCGGAGTCGTAGCACTTGGGGGCCTGGAGGCGGCCGGCGTCGTCGGCGAGGGTCGCGAGGCGGCCGCGGCCGTGCTCGAAGCCCTGCGGCGGAACCCAGCGGAAGAACAGGCCGTTGGGGCCGGCGGCGTCCTCGGTGAGGTAGGCGTGGCCGCGCTTGGTGTCGATGACGACGGCCTCGTGGTCATAGCGGCCGAAGGCCTTGATCGGCTTCGGTGCGCGGTTGGCGCGGCGGTCGTGCGGGTCGACCTCGAAGACGTAGCCGTGATCCCTGGTCATGCCGTTGACCCCGGCCAGGTCGGAGTTCTCCTCGCAGGTGAGCCAGGTGCCCCAGGGGGTGCTGCCGCCCGCGCAGTTGGTGGAGGTGCCGGCGATGCCGACCCACTCGGCGACGGTGCCGTCGCGGTGCACCTCGACCACCGTGCAGCCGCCGGAGGCCGCCGGGTCGTAGACCAGGCCCTCGGCGAGCGGGACCGGGTGAGCCCACTTGGAGCGGGGTCCCTTGAGCTCGTGGTTGTTCACGAGGTACGTGGTGCCGCGCGGCCCGGCGAAGGCGGCGGTGCCGTCGTGCTTGGAGGGGGTGAACTCGCCGGACTCCAGACGGGTGACACCGCTGTGGGTGATGACGCGGTAGGTGAAGCCCTCGGGCAGGGCGAGGAGGCCCTCGGGGTCGGCGATCAGCTCACCGTAGCCGAGCCGGTGGCCGTGACCGTGGCCGTGGCCCGCGCCGTGGTCGTCCGCGTGGTCCTCGGCGGCCAGCGCCTGCGGGGCGGTGGCGAGCGTGCCGACGGCGCCGGTGAGGGCGAGCGCGGCGCCCGCGGCGGCGGACTGCTTGGTGAACTCTCTGCGGTTGAGGGACATGACGGTCTTCTTCCTGTCGTCACCCGGTGTCGCGGCACACGCTCGCGCCCCCGTATAAACGGCACTTGAACAGAAAGGCGACCCCTTATGAACCTGCCTGCCTCCGGACGCCGCGTCCTCGTCACCGGTGCCTCGCGCGGCCTGGGCCGCGCGGTGGCGCGCGCCTTCGCCGCGAACGGCGACCGGGTGGCCGTCCACTACGGCTCCCGTGCGGACGAGGCCCGCGCGACCCTGGAGTCCCTCGACGGCACCGGTCACGTCCTGGTCTCCGGCGACCTCGCCGATCCGGCCGCCGCGGAGGCCGTCGTCTCCGGCGCGGCGGAGGGCCTCGGCGGCCGGCTCGACGTCCTGGTCAACAACGCGGCCGTCAACCTGCCGCACCCGCCGGCGACGACGCCGTACGAGGAGTGGGTGGAGCTCTGGCAGCGGCACGTCTCCGTGAACCTGCTCGGCACGGCGTACGTGAGCCAGCTCGCCGCCCGCCGCATGATCGCCGCGGGCACCCCCGGCCGCATCGTCAACATCGGCTCCCGCGGCGCCTTCCGCGGCGAACCGGACCACCCGGCCTACGGCGCCACGAAGGCCGCCGTCCACGCCCTCGGCCAGTCCCTCGCGGTCGCCCTGGCGCCCCACGGCATCGCCGTGGCGTCCGTCGCCCCCGGCTTCTTCACCACGGAGCGTGTGGCCCCCCGCCTGTCCGGCCCGGAGGGCGCGGCCATCCTGGCCCAGAGCCCCTTCGGCCGCGTGGCCACCCCGGAGGAGATCGCGTCGGCGGTGCTGTGGCTGGCGTCGCCGGAGGCGGAGTGGGCCTCGGGCACGATCCTGGACCTGAACGGGGCGTCGCACCTGAGGACGTGAGGGGTACGGCGCGGGAGCCCTCGCCCACCCCCGTGTGGGTGGGACCGCCCCAGCCGGGCGCGGCCCGCGAACGGAACGGCGCCCGGGGCGGGGCCTCAGGCCCGGGCGGGACCTCAGGCCCGGGCGGGACCTCAGGCCCGCGACCTCGCCTTGAAGGCCGCCTTCCGGGCCTCCTTCGCCGAAGGCTTGTCGCGGTGGAGGCGGCCCATCGCCTCCAGGACGTCGGCGGTGGCCGGGTGGTCGACGCGCCAGGCCGCTTCGAAGAAGCCGCCGTGGCCGGCGGTGAGGCCCTCGATGAGGTCCTGGAGCTCCTCGGGGTCGCCGTCCGCGTCGAGGTGGGCGGCGATCGTGTCGACGGCGAGCCAGAAGATCATCGTCTCCGGCGGGGCCGGGATGTCGGCGGCGCCGCGTTCGGCGAGCCAGACGCGGGCGAGGCCGCCGAGTTCGCGGTCGTCGAGGACGTCGCGGACGGCCGGCTCCGCCTCGGGGCCGACGAGGGCGAGGGCCTGCTGGGCGTGGAGGCGGCGGAGCGGGGCGCCGGGGTCGGTGCCGCGGGCCGCGTCGAGGAGTTCGCGCGCGGCGGACGGGGCCTCGCGGCCGGCCAGCCAGCCGGTGGTCTCGGCGCGGGCCGCCTCCTCCGGGTAGTGGGCGATGCCGTCGAGGAGGACCTCCGCGCCCTTGTCGGCGAGTTCGCCGACCGCGGGCACCACGAGCCCGGCCTCCAGCATGCGGGCGCGCACCCCGTACAGGCCGAGCGGGGTGAGCCGGACCATGCCGTAGCGGCTGACGTCCTCCTCGTCGAACGGCACGTCCGACGCGGAGCCCTCGGCCCCCGCCTCCACCATCAGCGCCTCGTCGACCGGCTCGTACGCGACGAGTCCGATCGGCTCCAGGATCCGGAACTGCTCGTCGAGCCGCATCATCGCGTCGGAGACCTGCTCCAGGACGTCGTCGGTCGGCTCCCCCATGTCGTCGGGGACGACCATCGACGCGGCGAGCGCGGGCAGCGGCACCGGACCCTCGCCCGGGCCGCCCGCGCTGACGGTCAGCAGATAGAGGTTGCCGAGGACACCCTCCAGGAAGTCCGCCTCGCCCTCGGGGTCCCAGTCGAGCGCCTCGAAGTCGATGGTGCCGTCCTCGCCGACCAGCGCCTCCAGGTCGTCCACGTACGGCGCGGTGGCGTCGGCGAAGACGGTCTCCAGACCGTCGAGCCAGATCGACAGGACGTCGTGGGGCGATCCGCCGGTGAGCAGCGCCAGGTTCGCGCCGGGCCGGGCGGTCCCGGTCTCCTCGTCGGCACCGGAGGCGCCGTCCTCCGGCTCCTCGGCCGGGTCCTCGACCTCCACCAGACCGGTGTCGACCGCGACCCGCCACGCCTCGCTCGCGTACGCCTCGCCGTCCTCGTCGTCGGCCAGGCCGAGCACCTCGGCCGCGGCGGGCAGTTGCTCGTCGACGAGTTCGCCGCCCGCGCCGACCCGGGTGTCCGGGCCGGCCCAGCGGGCGAGCCGGACGGCGCGGGTGAGCAGGGGGGCGGCCAGGGCGTCCCGCGCGAGTTCCGCGTCCGCGCGCAGCCGAACGGGGGGAAGGGTCGGGCGGTCGGGTGCCATCTGGGGTGTTCTCCTCGACGGGGTGTCGGCGGGTACGTGCGGTGGCCACGTCGCGCGCGGTGCGTGCGTCCCGTGCGGTGCGCGCGTCCCGTGCGGTGTGCCGGTGCTTCGGGCGGCCTTCGGTGCGGCCTTCAGCGTAGACGCATTCCGGGGGCGGTCCGGCGGTTCATGCGGGCGTCAGCCTTCGTACACCCGTCGACCCTTGACAAGACAACGGCTCTCCAAGGAAATTGACGCGCGTAGATCGTTCGACCGTTCGTCCAAACCCTCACGGAGCACCTTGATGTCTTCCTCCATACCGAGATCGGCCGCCGTCGCCGCCGTCGTCTCCGCCGCCCTCGCCGCCGGTCTGCTCGGCGGCTCGGCCGCGATGGCCGAGGACGCGACCGCCGCCGACGCGGCCCCCGTCCGGATCCACGACATCCAGGGCACCACCCGTGTCTCGCCGCTGGCCGGCAAGCCGGTCACCGGCGTGACCGGCATCGTCACCGGCGTGCGCACCTTCGGCTCGCGCGGCTTCTGGATGCAGGACCCGCAGGCCGACGCCGACCCGGCCACCAGCGAGGGGATCTTCGTCTTCACCAGCTCGGTGCCGACCGTGGCCGTCGGCGACGCGGTGAGCGTCGACGGCTCGGTCACCGAGTACGTCCCGGGCGGTCTGAACTCGGGCAACCAGTCGCTGACCCAGATCTCCAAGCCGGTGGTCACCGTCCTGTCCAAGGGCAACCGGGTCCCGGCCCCGGTCACCGTCTGGGCCGGTTCCGTCCCGGACGCGTACGCCCCCGAGGGCGACCCGGCGGCCGGCGGCTCGATCAACGGCCTCACCCTGGCCCCGGAGACGTACGCCCTGGACTACTACGAGTCCCTGGAGGGCACCAACGTCCGGATCGGCTCCTCGCGCGTGGTCGGCGCCACCGACCCGTACAACGAGCTGTGGGTGACGGTGAAGCCGTTCGAGAACGACAACGTCCGCGGCGGCACGGTCTACGGCTCGTACGAGTCCCAGAACACCGGCCGGCTGCAGATCCAGCAGCTCGCCCCGGTCGCGCAGCAGCCCTTCCCGAAGCTGAACGTCGGCGACTGGCTGGCCGGCACCACCGAGGGCCCGCTGGACTTCAACCAGTACGGGGGCTACACCCTGGTCGCCAACTCGCTCGGCCGTGCGGTGGACCTGGGTCTGGAGCGGGAGGTGACCGACCGCCAGCACAAGAACGAGCTGGCGGTCGCCACGTACAACGTGGAAAACCTCGACCCGTCCGACCCGCAGACGAAGTTCGACGCGCTCGCCAAGGCGGTCGTGGAGAACCTGGCCTCGCCCGACATCGTCGCCCTGGAGGAGATCCAGGACGACAACGGCGCCAAGAACGACGGCACGGTGACGGCCGGCGAGACGCTCAAGAAGTTCACCGCGGCGATCGTCGCGGCCGGCGGCCCGGCGTACGAGTGGCGCTCGATCGACCCGGAGAACCTCAAGGACGGCGGCGAGCCCGGCGGCAATATCCGTCAGGTCTTCCTCTTCAACCCCGCGCGGGTCTCCTTCGTGGACCGCCCGGGCGGCGACGCGACCACCGCGACCGCGGTCACCGGCACCAAGGGCGACGCGCACCTGACCGTCTCCCCCGGCCGCATCGACCCGTCGAACGCCGCGTGGCAGGACAGCCGCAAGCCGCTCGCGGGCGAGTTCCGCTTCCGCGGCCGGACGGTCATCGTGGTCGCCAACCACTTCGGCTCCAAGGGCGGCGACGAGTCGATCGTCTCGCACCACCAGCCGCCGAAGCGTTCCTCCGAGACCAGGCGGCTGCTCCAGGCCCAGGCCGTCAACGCCTTCGTGAAGGACGTCCTCGCGGTCGACAAGCAGGCCGACGTGCTGGTCCTCGGCGACATCAACGACTTCGAGTTCTCCGGCGCCACGCAGGCGCTGACCGCGGACGGCGCGCTGTTCCCGGCCGTCAAGTCCCTGCCGGCGAGCGAGCGCTACTCGTACGTCTACCAGGGCAACAGCCAGGTTCTCGACCAGATCCTGACCAGCCCCGGGGTGCACCACTTCGAGTACGACAGCGTGCACATCAACGCGGAGTTCGCCGACCAGAACAGCGACCACGACCCGCAGGTGCTGCGCTTCCGTCCGTGATCATCCCCGCGCACGGGTGTGCGAGACTGCGGCCGTGATCGTCCTGCGTCCCGCCACCCGTGCCGAGCTGCCCGCCGTCCTCGCGCTCCTCGCCGACGAGGAGCGGGTGACCGACCCGGCCTCGGTGACCGTGACCCCCGCCCACGAGCGGGCGTTCGCGGACATCGAGGCCGACGCGCGCAACGAGCTGCTGGTCCTCGTGGACACCGACGACACCGTCCTCGGCTGCCTCCAGGCCACCTACATCCCCGGCCTCGGCAAGGGCGGCGCCGAGCGCGCCCTGATCGAGGCGGTCCGGATCCGGGCCGACCGGCGCGGCGGCGGTCTCGGCCGGGCGCTGATGGACGGCGCGGTCGACCGGGCCCGGGCCCGCGGCTGTGGGCTCGTCCAGCTGACCAGCCACAAGTCCCGGAGCGACGCCCATCGTTTCTACGTCTCGCTGGGCTTCGCCCGCAGCCACGACGGCTTCAAGCTCGCGCTGTGAGACCGACGGCCCGCAGCCCCGAGCGGTGAACCACCAGGGCGACGGGCCGTCTCACAGCATCAGCCGGGATCAGTTGTGGCTGTGCAGGATCTCGTTCAGGCCGCCCCAGACCGCGTTGTTCGGGCGGGCCTCGACGGCGCCGGTGACCGAGTTGCGGCGGAAGAGGATGTTGTCGGCGCCGGAGAGGTCGCGGGCCTTGACGATCTCGCCGTCGGGCATGGTGACCCGGGTGCCGGCGGTGACGTACAGGCCGGCCTCGACGACGCACTCGTCGCCGAGGGCGATGCCGACGCCCGCCTCGGCGCCGATGAGGCAGCGCTCGCCGATGGAGATGATCACGTTGCCGCCGCCGGACAGGGTGCCCATGGTGGAGGCGCCGCCGCCGATGTCGGAGCCGTCGCCGACGACGACGCCGGCGGAGATGCGGCCCTCGACCATGGAGGTGCCGAGGGTGCCGGCGTTGAAGTTGACGAAGCCCTCGTGCATGACGGTGGTGCCGGCGGCGAGGTGGGCGCCGAGGCGGACCCGGTCGGCGTCGGCGATGCGGACGCCGGCGGGGACGACGTAGTCGGTCATGCGCGGGAACTTGTCGATCGAGGTGACCTGGAGGTGCAGCCCCTCGGCGCGGGCGTTGAGCCGCACCTTCTCGACGTCGTCGACGGCGACCGGACCGAGCGAGGTCCAGGCGACGTTGGCGAGCAGGCCGAAGACGCCGTCCAGGCTCTGGCCGTGCGGCTTCACGAGGCGGTGGCTCAGCAGGTGCAGGCGCAGATAGGCGTCGTGGGCGTCGAGCGGCTTGTCGTCGAGCGAGGCGATGACGGTGCGCACGGCGACCACCTCGACACCGCGGCGGGCGTCCACGCCGAGGGCCTTGGCGGCGCCCTCGCCGAGGGCGTTGACGGCGGCGTCGGCGTCGAGGCGCTCGGTGCCGGCCGGGCCGGGGGCGTCGGTCAGCTCGGGGGCGGGGAACCAGGTGTCGAGAACGGTGCCGTCGCCGGCGATGGTGGCGAGGCCGGCGGCGACGGCGCCGGTGGAGCGAGGAGCAGAGGTCATGACGGAAAACCTAACGGTCGGGCCCGGGCGCGGGCCAACCGGTCTCAGGTGCCGGTCGCGTCCATGGGCGGATCCGACGAGGTCCCGGCCCGCCCTTTCGGGTCTTCGTTCAGGATCCTGGCGAGCATCTCGCGCGCGTACCCCTCGTCGTACGGAGCGCCCGTCAGCAGTGTCTGGAGGCTGATGCCGTCCATGAGGGCGACCAGGGCGCGGGCGGTGCCGGGTCCGGTGCGCGGGGCGAGGGCGGCGACGACCTCGTCGGCCCACTCGGCGGCGACCGGGCGCAGGGCGGGCCGGCGCAGGGCGGCGAGGTAGAGCTCGTACTCCAGCTCCACGCCGGTGCGTTCGGCGGCGAGCCACTCCCCCATGAGCGCGGCGAGACCGGCGGCCAGGTCGGGCGCCTGGACCTCGGGACCCTGCCGCAGCCGCGCTCCGAAGGTGGCGTTGACCCGGCGCAGGGCCGCGACGAGGAGTTCGTCGAGGGAGGCGAAGTGGTACGTGGTGGAGCCGAGCGGCACATCGGCCTCGGCGGCCACCGTGCGATGGCTCAGTCCGGCGATCCCGGCCCGGCCGACGACCCGCAGGGCGGCGTCGACGATCCGGTCCCGCCGCTCGGGGTCGTGGCGCCGGGGGCGCGCCATCAGTGGGCTCCGCCCAGGTTGAGCACGGCCACCCCGGCGATGATCAGGACGAGGCCGGCGATCTTGGCGAGGTTCATGGACTCACCGAGGAAGAGGGCGCCGATGGCGGCGACGGCGGCGGTGCCGACGCCGGACCAGATCGCGTAGGCGGTGCCGACCTCCAGGGTCTTGAGGGCGCGGGCGAGCAGCGCGAAGGCGAGGAGGTAGCCGGCGCCGGTGACGAGCGAGGGGCCGAGGCGGGTGAAGCCCTCGCTGTACTTCATGGAGGTGGTGGCGGCGATCTCGGCCGCTATGGCCCCCGCGAGCAGTCCGTATCCCATGTGTACGAGTGTACGCATCGGTGTGTACGCCCGTACACACCGACGCCCGATACGGTGTGCGCATGACATACCCCTCGGGGCCGTACGGATACGGCTACCCACCTCCGCCTCCCCCGCCGAAGCCGGGCGTCATACCCCTGGCGCCGCTCGGCTTCAGCGAGATCCTCACCGGCGCCTTCAGCACCTACGGCCGCTACTGGAAGCCGCTCCTCGGCGTGGCCCTGGCCGCCTACACGGCCGCGTCCGTGCTGGTCGGCGTGGCGCTCCTGGCCGCGTGGGCGGCCGTCGGGGACGACGTGCGACGGCTGGGCGACCTGCCCTCCGACCAGGCCCCGGACCTCGCCGACGTCCAGCCGCTGATCATCGCTTTCGGCTGCGTCTGGCTCGTTGCCATGGCCGGCTTCATCCTCCTCGGCGGTCTGGTCTACGCGGCGGTCCCGGCCGTGCTCCAGGAGGCCGTCGTCGGCCGCCCGATCGGCTTCGGCGAGGCCTGGCGGCGCGCCTGGTCGCGGCTCGGGGCGGTGATCGGCTCGGTCTTCCTCAGCATGCTCGCCGTCATGGTGCCGATGCTGCTCGCCGTGGTCGGCCTCGGCTTCCTGGTGGCGGCGATCTTCGCGGCCGTCGCGGCCAGTGAGGACAACACCCTCGACAACGGGCAGGGGCTGGCCGTCGTCGGCGGGCTGGTCATCCTGGGCATGCTGGCGACCGTGCCGTTCGCCCTGTGGCTGCAGATCAGGTTCAGCCTGGCCCCGACGGTGGCCGTCATCGAGCAGCAGGGCGCCGTGGCCTCGCTGCGCCGCTCCTCCGCTCTCGTCAAGGGCTCCTGGTGGCGGACCTTCGGCTGCATGATCGCCGCCGGCCTGCTCGCCGGCATGGTCAGCTTCGCGATCCAGCAGGTGATCCAGACCGTGGCCGGTCTCCCGATGCTGACGTTCACGCCGGGCGAGGACGTCACCCCGGGCGAGGTGCTGTCCGCCCTCGGCGGCGTGCTGGCGATCCTCTCGGTCGCGGGAGTGATCACCCAGGCGCTCATCGCCCCCTTCCAGCCCCTGGTCATGGGCCTGGTCTACGTCGACCAGCGCATCCGCAAGGAGAACCTGGGCCCGCTGCTGGCCCAGCAGGCTCAGGTCGGCTGAGCGGCGGATCTCCGGGCAACGCGAAGGGCCGCACCCCGGCGGGGTGCGGCCCTTGCCACGTGCGGTGCCGCCTCAGACGTTGAAACCGAGCGCGCGCAGCTGCTCGCGGCCGTCGTCGGTGATCTTGTCCGGGCCCCACGGCGGCATCCAGACCCAGTTGATCTTCAGCTCGTTGACGATGCCGTCGGTGGCGGCCTTCGCCTGGTCCTCGATCACGTCGGTCAGCGGACAGGCCGCCGACGTCAGGGTCATGTCCAGCGTCGCGACATTGGAGTCGTCGATGTGGATGCCGTAGATCAGGCCGAGGTTGACGACGTCGATGCCCAGCTCGGGGTCGACGACGTCGTACAGCGCCTCGCGGATCTCCTCTTCGGAGGCCGGCTTGATCGTGGCCTCGGCGGTCTCGGTCTCGGTCGCGTTCTCGGTCATGCCGACTTCCTCTCCGCGTCGGAGCCCAGCGCCTGGGCCGTCGCGTCCTTCCACGCCATCCAGCTGAGCAGCGCGCACTTCACCCGGGCCGGGTACTTCGAGACACCGGCGAACGCGACCGCGTCCTCCAGGATCTCCTCCATCGCGTCGTCGGGCTCGATCTGGCCCTTGGACTGCATCAGCTCCAGGAAGGTGCCCTGGATCTTCTGCGCCTCGGCCAGGTCCTTGCCGACGAGCAGCTCGTTGAGGACGGAGGCGGAGGCCTGGCTGATGGAGCAGCCCTGGCCCTCGTACGACACGTCCTCGATGCGCTCACCGGCGTACTTCACGCGGAGCGTGATCTCGTCGCCGCACGTCGGGTTGACGTGGTGCACCTCGGCGTCGCCGTCCCGCAAGCCCCGGCCGTGCGGGTGCTTGTAGTGGTCCAGGATGACGTCCTGGTACATCGAATCCAGCTTCACAGGTCAGCCCTATCCGAAGAAGTTACGGACGTGCTCCAGGCCCGCGACCAGGGCGTCGACCTCGGCCGGAGTGGAGTACAGATAGAACGACGCTCGCGTGGTCGCGGGAATTCCGTACCGCAGGCAGACCGGCCGCGCGCAGTGGTGGCCGACCCGGACCGCGATGCCCTCCTCGTCGAGGACCTGGCCCACGTCGTGCGGGTGGATGTCACCGAGCACGAAGGAGATCGCCGCGCCGCGGTCCTCGGCCGTGGTCGGGCCGATGATCCGCAGGTCCGGCACCTCCTGGAGGCGGCGGACGGCGTACTCGGTGATCGCGTGCTCGTGGCGCTGGATGTTCTCCATGCCGATCGCCGACAGGTAGTCCACGGCCGCGCCGAGGCCGACGGCCTGGGCGATCGGGGGCGTACCCGCCTCGAACTTGTGCGGGGCCGGCGCGTAGGTGGAGGAGTGCATCGAGACGGTCTCGATCATCTCGCCGCCACCGAGGAACGGCGGCAGGTCCTCCAGGAGCTCCTGGCGTCCCCACAGCACGCCGATGCCGGTCGGGCCGCACATCTTGTGGCCGGTGAAGGCCACGAAGTCGGCCTGCAGCGCCTGCACGTCGAGCACCATGTGCGGGGCGGCCTGGGAGGCGTCGATGCAGACCAGCGCACCGACCTCCTGGGCCCGGCGGATGATCGTCTCGACCGGGTTGACCGTGCCGAGCAGGTTCGACACCAGGGTGAAGGAGACGATCTTGGTCTTCTCGGTGATGACCTCCTCGATGTTCGAGAGGTCGAGACGGCCGTCGTCGGTGAGGCCGAACCACTTCAGCTTCGCGCCGGTGCGCTGCGCGAGCAGCTGCCACGGCACGATGTTGGAGTGGTGCTCCATCTCCGTGATGGCGATCTCGGTCTCGTGGTCCACGCGGTAGGGCTCGTCGGCCCAGCCCAGCATGTTGGCCACGAGGTTGAGCGACTCCGAGGCGTTCTTGGTGAAGATCACCTCGTCGCGGCTCGGCGCGTTGATGAAGGCGGCGACCTTGTCGCGGGCGCCCTCGTACAGCGCGGTGGCCTCCTCGGCGACCGTGTACACGCCGCGGTGGACGTTCGCGTTGTGCCGCTCGTAGTAGGCGTTGAGCGCGTCGAGCACCTGGCGCGGCTTCTGCGAGGTCGCCGCGGAGTCCAGGTAGACGATCTTCTTGCCGTCGTGGACCGTGCGGTCCAGGAGCGGGAAGTCCTTGCGGATCGCCTCGGTGTCGAGGAGGCCGGTCAGCCCCTGATGGGCGGAAGTCACGCGGATGCGCCACCCTTCACGTACTTGTCGTAGCCCTCGTTCTCCAGCTGGTCGGCGAGCTCGGCACCGCCGGACTCGACGATGCGGCCGTTCGCGAAGACGTGCACGAAATCGGGCTTGATGTAGCGGAGGATCCGCGTGTAGTGCGTGATCAGCAGGGTGCCGACCTCGCCGGTCTCGCGGACGCGGTTGACACCCTCGGAGACGATGCGCAGGGCGTCGACGTCGAGGCCGGAGTCGGTCTCGTCGAGGATGGCGATCCTGGGCTTGAGCAGCTCCAGCTGGAGGATCTCGTGGCGCTTCTTCTCACCGCCGGAGAAGCCCTCGTTGACGTTGCGCTCGGCGAAGGCGGGGTCCATCTGGAGCTTCTCCATGGCCTCCTTGACCTCCTTCACCCACAGGCGCAGCTTCGGCGCCTCGCCGCGGACGGCGGTGGCGGAGGTGCGCAGGAAGTTGGAGACCGAGACGCCGGGGACCTCGACCGGGTACTGCATGGCCAGGAAGACACCGGCGCGGGCGCGCTCGTCGACCGACATCTCCAGGACGTCCTCGCCGTCGAGGGTGACGGTGCCGCCGGTGATCGTGTACTTCGGGTGGCCGGCCAGGGAGTACGCCAGGGTCGACTTGCCGGAGCCGTTCGGGCCCATGACGGCGTGGGTCTCGCCCTGCTTGATGGTCAGGTCGACACCCTTGAGGATCTCGCGCGGACCGTTCTCGGCCTCGACGGAGACGTGCAGGTCGTGGATTTCAAGCGTTGCCATGGGTGACTCAGGACTCCTGGGTGACGGAGACGAGCACATCGTCCCCTTCGATCTTTACGGGGTATACGGGGACGGGGCGCGTCGCGGGAAGGCCGGACGGCTTGCCGGTGCGCAGGTCGAACGCGGAGCCGTGCAGCCAGCACTCGATCTGGCAGTCCTCGACCTCGCCCTCGGAGAGGGAGACGTTCGCGTGCGAGCAGATGTCGTGGATCGCGAACACCTCGCCCTCGGTGCGGACGAGGGACACCGGCGTGCCGTCGAGTTCCACCCGCTTCGGGGTGTCCTCCTCCAGCTCGCTCAGCGCACACGCGCGGACGAAGGCCATCAGACGGAAGCCTCCAGCTCGGCCTCGATCTTGGCGATCAGGCGCTCCTCGACGTCCGGCAGACCGATCTGCTGGACCAGCTCGGCGAAGAAGCCGCGGACGACCAGGCGGCGGGCCTCGGTCTCCGGGATGCCGCGGGCCATCAGGTAGAAGAGCTGCTCGTCGTCGAAGCGGCCGGTGGCGGAGGCGTGGCCGGCGCCGGCGATCTCGCCGGTCTCGATCTCCAGGTTCGGCACGGAGTCGACCCGGGCGCCGTCGGTGAGGACGAGGTTCCGGTTGAGCTCGTAGGTGTCGGTGCCCTCGGCCCTGGCCTCGATGAGGACGTCACCGATCCACACGGCGTGCGCGTCCTGGCCCTGCAGCGCGCCCTTGTAGGCCACGTTGGACTTGCAGTGCGGGGTGTTGTGGGTGACCAGGAGGCGGTGCTCCTGGTGCTGGCCGGCGTCGGTGAAGTAGAGGCCGAGCAGCTCGGCCTCGCCGCCGGGGCCGGCGTACTCCACGCGCGGGTGGATGCGCACCAGGTCGCCGCCGAAGGTGACGACGACCGACTTGAAGGAGGCGTCGCGGCCGACCAGCGCGTTGTGCTGGGCGACGTGGACGGCCTTCTCGTCCCAGTCCTGGACGGAGACCACGGTGAGCTTGGCGCCGTCGCCGAGCACGTAGTCGACGTTGGCGGCGAGCACCGCGTCGCCGGTGTGGTCGAGGACGACCAGGGCCTCGGCGAAGGCGCCGAGCTCGATCACCTGGTGGCCGAAGGCGACGCCGCCCTGGCCGTGCACGGAGATCCGGATCGGCTCGGTGAGCACGGCCTCCTTGGGGACGCTGACGACGGCGGCCTTCTCGAAGGCGGAGTACGCCTGGGCGGCGACCCGGTCGACCGGCTTGGCCTTGCCGAGGCGGGCGTCGTCGCGGCCGACGGTCTCCACGGTGACGCCCTCGGGCGCCTCGATCTCGACGCGGACACCCTCGCCGGTCGCGACGGCGGTGCCGTCGTGCAGACCGCGCAGGCGCTCCAGCGGGGTGAAGCGCCACTCCTCCTCGCGGCCGTGCGGGATCGGGAAGTCCGCGACGTCGAAGGACGGCGGGGCGCTCATGCGCGTGGCGACGGTGGACTCGGCGGCCACCGCGATCGAGCCCGCGGTGGTGGAGCCCGCGGGGATGTTCTGAGCCTCAGCCATGGCTGTCGTCTTGCTCTCTTCCTGCATCACAAAGAAATCGGTCGCTGCGTACGGGGCGGGGTGGGGCGGGGGCCTTGCGGCGTCAGCCGACCGCACCCTCCATCTGCAGCTCGATCAGCCGGTTCAGCTCCAGCGCGTACTCCATCGGCAGCTCCTTGGCGATCGGCTCGACGAAGCCGCGCACGATCATCGCCATGGCCTCCTGCTCGGTCAGGCCGCGCTGCATCAGGTAGAAGAGCTGGTCCTCGGAGACCTTGGAGACGGTCGCCTCGTGGCCCATGGTGACGTCGTCCTCGCGGACGTCCACGTAGGGGTACGTGTCCGAGCGGGAGATCGTGTCGACGAGCAGGGCGTCGCAGAGGACGTTGGACTTGGCGCCGGGGGCGCCCTCGCCGATCTCGATCAGACCGCGGTAGGAGGTGCGGCCGCCGCCGCGGGCCACCGACTTCGAGACGATGCTCGACGAGGTGTTCGGGGCCATGTGGACCATCTTGGCGCCGGCGTCCTGGTGCTGGCCCTCGCCCGCGAAGGCGATGGACAGGGTCTCGCCCTTGGCGTGCTCGCCCATCAGGTAGACGGCCGGGTACTTCATGGTGACCTTGGAGCCGATGTTGCCGTCGACCCACTCCATGGTGGCGCCCTCGTAGGCGACGGCGCGCTTGGTCACCAGGTTGTAGACGTTGTTCGACCAGTTCTGGATGGTCGTGTAGCGGCAGCGGCCGCCCTTCTTGACGATGATCTCGACCACGGCGCTGTGCAGCGAGTCCGAGGAGTAGATCGGGGCGGTGCAGCCCTCGACGTAGTGGACGTAGGCGTCCTCGTCGACGATGATCAGCGTCCGCTCGAACTGGCCCATGTTCTCCGTGTTGATGCGGAAGTAGGCCTGGAGCGGGATCTCGACGTGCACGCCCTTCGGCACGTAGATGAACGATCCGCCGGACCACACGGCGGTGTTCAGGGAGGCGAACTTGTTGTCGCCGACCGGGATGACGGTGCCGAAGTACTCCTTGAAGAGCTCCTCGTGCTCCTTCAGGGCCGTGTCGGTGTCGACGAAGACGACGCCCTGCTCCTCCAGGTCCTCGCGGATCTGGTGGTAGACGACCTCGGACTCGTACTGGGCGGCGACACCGGCGACGAGGCGCTGCTTCTCCGCCTCCGGGATGCCGAGCTTGTCGTACGTGTTCTTGATGTCCTCCGGCAGGTCCTCCCAGGACTCGGCCTGCTTCTCGGTGGACCGCACGAAGTACTTGATGTTGTCGAAGTCGATGCCCGACAGGTCGGAGCCCCAGGTCGGCATGGGCTTCTTGTCGAACAGCCGCAGACCCTTCAGCCGCAGCTTCAGCATCCACTCGGGCTCGTTCTTCTTCGCCGAGATGTCGCGGACGACGTCCTCGGAGAGACCGCGCTGAGCGGCGGCACCGGCCGCGTCCGAGTCGGCCCAGCCGTACTCGTACCGACCCAGGCCCTCGAGCTCGGGGTGGCTGATCTCGGTGGTCATGCGGGGTTCCTCCCGGCCGTGCTTGCGGATGCTGTGGATTCGGTGGTCTGTGGGGTGCCGTGCGCGATGTGCGGGATGAACGTCGTGCAGACGCCGTCACCATGCGCGATGGTGGCCAGGCGTTGGACGTGGGTCCCGAGGAGGCGGGAGAAGATCTCCGTCTCCGCCTCGCACAGCTGGGGGTACTGCTCGGCGACGTGGGCGACCGGGCAGTGGTGCTGGCAGAGCTGCTCGCCGACCGGCGCGTTGCGTGCCGTGGCAGCGTACCCGTCGGCCGTCAGGGCCCTGGCCAGGGCCTCGGTGCGCTGCTGGGGGCCGGCGGACTCGACGGCGGCGCGGTACGGCTCGGCCTGGGCCTCGATCCGGTCACGGGCGAAGGCGGCGACGGCCGCCTCCCCGCCGGCGTTGCGCTCGATCCAGCGCAGGGCCTCGACGGCGAGCTTGTCGTACGACTGGTCGAAGGCGTCCCGGCCGCAGTCGGTGAGGGCGAACACCTTCGCGGGCCGGCCGCGGGTGCGGGCTCCGTAGACCCGCTTCTCGCGCGCCTCCACGACGTTGTCGCCCACCAGGGAGTCGAGGTGGCGGCGGACGGCGGCCTGGGTGAGGCCGAGCCGCTCGGCGAGATCGGCGACGGTCGAGGGACCGTGGTCCAGGATGGAGCGCGCGACCCGGTTGCGCGTGGAACGCTCACCGGTCGCGAGTTCCTCCGCAGGAGCCTCACCGACGTTTTTCACAACGCCATTGTTGCGTAATTAATCGGGGACTGACAAGCGAGGTCCGGGCGGGCGGCGGTGCCGTACGTCACGCAGGTAAGGCTTACCTGACCTGCGGAAACGATCATTCGTAGGACGAATCACGACCCCCGTGACCAGCGGTTTCCAGGCCCACCGACGCCACGAGGCGGACGAAGGACCGCGCGTTGCGGACAGCGGCACCGCCCGTGTCGTTGTTGAAGAAGACGAAGACATCGGCCCGGTCGTCCGGCCAGCCCTCCGCGATCCGCTCCGCCCAGCTCAGCAGCGCCTTCCCGCCGTACGAGGGGAAGGGCCGCGCCCGGCCCTCGTGCAGCCGCAGATAGCCCCAGTCCGCCGTCCGCCACAGCGGCGCCACCGGCCGGGAACCCCGGTCCGCCCAGCACAGCGCGGCACCGTGCCCGGCAAGGATCCCGGCCACCTCGTCCGTCCACCACGCCGGATGCCGCGGCTCCACCGCCACCCGCGTCCCCGCCGGGAACCGGGCGAGCGCCGCGTCGAGCAGCCCCGGATCCGCCCGCAGGTTCGGCGGCAGCTGGAGCAGTACGGGCCCCAGCCGGTCCCCGAGCCCCGCCGCCCGGTCCATCAGCCGCGCCACCGGCTCGGCCGGAGCCTTCAGCCGCTTGATGTGCGTGAGATAGCGGCTCGCCTTGACCGCCATGACGAAACCCTCGGGCGTCCGCTCCCGCCAGTCGGCGAAGACCGACCGCTCCGGCAGCCGGTAGAAGGCGTTGTTGTTCTCCACGGCCGCGAAGTTCCGCGCGTACTCCTCCAGCCAGAGCCGCTGCGGCACGCCCTCCGGGTAGAGCACGCCCCGCCAGTCCCGGTACTGCCAGCCCGAGGTTCCGACGAACACCGTCATACCCGGCCCGTACCCCGCCGGGACCGGACCCACCGGCGGGTCCTTAGACTTCCCGGCATGCGAAACGAGTCCGTCGAGTCCGCCGTCCGGGTCCGGGGCCTGGTCAAGCGGTACGGGACGAAGACCGCCGTCGACGGCCTCGACCTGGACGTCCGGGCCGGCACCGTCACCGCCGTCCTCGGCCCCAACGGCGCCGGCAAGACCACCACCGTCGAGACCTGCGAGGGCTACCGCAGACCGGACGCCGGCACCGTGCGGGTGCTCGGCCTCGACCCGGTCGCCGACGCCGCCGCCCTGCGCCCCCGGATCGGCGTCATGCTCCAGTCCGGCGGCGTCTACTCCGGCGCCCGCGCCGACGAGATGCTCCGCCACATGGCGAAGCTGCACGCCCACCCGCTGGACGTGGACGCGCTGATCGAGCGCCTCGGCCTCGGCTCCTGCGGCCGTACCACCTACCGGCGCCTCTCCGGCGGCCAGCAGCAGCGGCTCTCCCTCGCCATGGCCGTCGTCGGGCGCCCCGAGCTCGTCTTCCTCGACGAGCCCACCGCCGGCCTCGACCCGCAGGCCCGCCGCGCCACCTGGGACCTGATCCGCGAACTGCGCGCCGACGGCGTGAGCACCGTGCTCACCACCCACTTCATGAACGAGGCCGAGGAACTCGCCGACGACGTCGCCATCGTCGACGCAGGCCGCGTCGTCGCCCAGGGCAGCCCCGAGGAGCTGTGCCGCGGCGGCGCCGAGAACAGCCTCCGCTTCACCGGCCGCCCCGGCCTCGACCTCGGCTCGCTCCTCAAGGCCCTCCCCGACGGCACCCAGGCCGCCGAGCCCACCCCGGGCACCTACCGCCTCACCGGCACGGTCGACCCCCAGCTGCTCGCCACGGTCACCACCTGGTGCGCCCAGCACGGCGTGATGCCGGACCGGATCTCGGTCGAGCGTCACACCCTCGAAGACGTCTTCCTGGAACTGACCGGCAAGGAGCTGCGCGCATGAGCACGGCCACCACAGGCACGGGTACGGGTACGTACGCGCCGAAGCCCGGGGCCGCGCCCGTCGGGCGGATGATCATCGCGCAGACCGCGCTGGAGGCCCGGATGCTGCTGCGCAACGGCGAGCAGCTGCTCCTCACGGTGATCATCCCCTCGCTCCTCCTGGTGCTGTTCTCGACGGTGGACATCGTGGACACGGGCAGGGGCGAGGCCGTCGACTTCCTCGCCCCCGGCGTCCTCGCGCTCGCCGTGATGTCCACCGCCTTCACCGGGCAGGCCATCGCCACCGGCTTCGAGCGGCGTTACGGGGTGCTCAAGCGGCTGGCCGCCTCGCCGCTGCCGCGCTGGGCCCTGATGACCGCCAAGACGCTCTCCGTCCTGGTCACCGAGGTGCTCCAGGTGGCGCTCCTGACCGCGATCGCCCTCGCCCTCGGCTGGTCGCCGCACGGCAACCCGCTCTCGGTGCTCGTGCTGCTCGTCCTCGGCACCGCCGCCTTCTCCGGGCTCGGGCTGCTGATGGCCGGCACCCTGAAGGCGGAGGCCACCCTGGCCGCCGCGAACCTGGTCTTCCTGCTGCTGCTCGTCGGCGGCGGCGTGATGGTGCCCCTGGAGAAGTTCGGCGCGGCGGGCGACGTGCTCGCGTTCCTGCCGATCTCGGCGCTCTCCGACGGCCTGCGGGACGTCCTGCAGCACGGCGCCGGAATGCCCTGGGGCGACGCGCTGATCCTGGCCGTGTGGGCGTTCCTCGGGCTCGGCGCGGCGGCCCGGTTCTTCCGCTGGGAGTAGCGACGCGGTGACGTTTCGGGGCGACTCGGCCCCGTAACCACCCTCTCGTACCCCCCTCGTGAAAGCGTGCACAAGCCCCGTCCTACGATGGGGCCCGTGCAGACCCCCCTCGCCTTCATCGCCCAGCGCTGGACCCCGTCCCCCCGGATGGTCCGGCGCGCCGCGCTCTCCGCCGTCGTGATGAGCGTGGTCATCATCGTCACCGGCGGCGCGGTCCGGCTGACCGGCTCCGGCCTCGGCTGCGACACCTGGCCGAAGTGCACGGACGACAGCCTGATCGTCACGGCCGAGCAGGGCTTCCACGGCTTCGTGGAGTTCGGCAACCGCATGCTGACGTACGTCCTGTCGGCGGCCGTCGGCTGGGCGATCGTCGCCGCGCGGTCCGCCAAGCCCCGCCGCCGCCCGCTGACCCGGCTCGGCTGGGCCCAGTTCTGGATCGTGATGAGCAACGCCGTCATCGGCGGCATCACCGTGTGGATGGGCCTCAACCCGTGGACGGTGGCCGGCCACTTCCTGGCCGCGAACTCGCTCCTGACGGTCGCCGTGATCACCTGGCACCGCGCCGGCGAGGGCGACTCCACCCCTAGGCCGCGCGTGCCGCGCCCGGTGCGCAAGCTGTCCTGGGCGATCGTCGCGGTCTCCGCGGTGCTCATCGCGCTCGGCACGACGGTGACCGGCGCCGGCAAGCACGCCGGTGACAGCAGCGACGTGCCGCGCATGCCGTGGGACTGGACCAACGCCGCCCATGTGCACGCGATCGCCGCCTGGGCGCTGTGCGCGCTCGCCGTGGCGATGTGGCTGGTGCTCCGCGTGGTCGACGCCCCGGACGACACCCGGGCCCGCGCCCGCGACCTGCTGATCGTGCTGCTCGCCCAGGGCGCGATCGGCTACGCCCAGTACTTCACCGGCGTCCCCGAGCTTCTGGTGGCCCTTCACATGCTGGGCTCGTGCCTGATGTGGATCGCGGTGCTGCGGCTCGCCCTGAGCATGCGCGAGCGCCCCGGGACGCCGGCCGAGATCCCGGCCCAGGCCGACGCCGTACCTGCGAACGCCTGAGTCGGGCCGTCAGGCCAGCCGGTACACCCGCCGCGCGTTCCCCTCGGCGAGCATCCCCGCCACCCGCCGCGCGTCGGTACGGGACCAGGCGCCGTCGCCGACCCACTCGCCGAGCACCCGGGCGAGCGCCCCGCGGAACACCCCGGCGGCCACCACGTGCAGCTCGGGCAGGGCGCGGGCGCCGCTGGAGAAGAGGAGCTTGCCGAACGGGGCCAGCTCCAGGAACTCGGCGAGCACGGCCGCGGCCCGCGCGCCCGTACGGGCGACCACCGGGCCGAGGTCGGCGTGGACGTGCGGGAAGTGGGCGGCGAGGCGGGCCGCCTGACGGTGGTGCGGGTAGGAGTGCAGCAGCACCAGGTCCGTGCCGAGGCCGCCGGTGGCGGCGGCGAATCCGGCCAGGGTGCCCGGGTCCCGGTCCCCCACGTGCAGTTGCAGCGGACGCCCCGCACCGACGGCCACCCAGAGCAGATGGCGCTGCAGCACCGGGTCGTCCACCGCCCCGCCGGCCGGGCGCCGGGCCAGCCAGCGGCCGGCCGCGCCGCGCACCTCGCCCGGTCCGGGCGGCTCGGGGACGGCGGCGAGCCCGCCCCGTACCCCTGCCGCCGAGGAGAAGGCGACGGCGCCCGCGGCGGCCCCGTGGACGGCGTCGGCGAGGTTGGCCAGGAAGGCGTCGACGGTGCCGGAGGTGTCGGCGACCTGCTGGGCGAGCGGTTCGAGCCGGACGATCTCGTGGGCGGTGGCGTCGCCGGCGGCGGCCAGTTCGGCGGGGCCGGTGAGGTCGCCGTGCGGCCCGGTGTCGACGAGGTAGGTGGTGATCCCGGAGGCCCTGAGCAGCCGCCGGCCGGTCTCCAGGACGCCGAGTTCGCGCCGCCGGGCGAGATAGCGGGCCGGCGGGCAGTGCGGTTCGAGGCCGAGCAGCGGCGGGCACCAGCGGCGTACGGCGAAGCCGGTCTGCGTGTCGAAGAAGGTGGTGCCCGCCGCGGCTGGGGCGCCGGCCGGTGCGAGGTGGCTCTCGAAGGTGCCGAGGCCGAGCTCCGTACGGAGCACCCCGTGGCAGTACTGGTCGACCAGGCGCGGTGTGTCGATCATTCGGGGGGCTCCCACGTGTGGACGGGCTTGCACCCCTCCTAACGGGTGAGCCCCGCGCGAGGTTGTCGCCTCAGCCGGCAGTCGCCTCAGCTGTTGGACGGGCCGCCGACCTGGATGCCGGCCATGCGGGTCCACTCGTACGGGCCGGTGACGACCTTGGCGGCGAACTCGCCGTCGAACTCCTCGTGGAGGGTCAGGCCGGCCTGCTCGGCGGCCTTCTCCGCGATCGCGTAGGTGGGCGCGACCAGGTCGCCCCAGCCGCCGTCCTCGCCGACGAGGACGATCCGGGTGCCCGCCTGTCCGATGTGGGCGAGCTTGCCCTCGGCCCCGCCGTGCTGACCGGCGAACGCCTTGATCTCCTTGGCCAGCTTGGCCGCCCTGCGCTCCGCCTGCTTCGTGTCTGCCATGTCAAGGATGCTACTCGGGGGTAGATCACGTGGCGACGGCCGGGGCACGTGGCGTGGGCCACGCGCCCCGGCCGTCGACCGGAGGTGAAGGGGGTCAGCGCAGGAAGGGGTCCACCGCGACCGCCACGAAGAGCAGCGAGACATAGGTGATGGACCAGTGGAACAGGCGCATCTCCTTGAGCTTCGCGCCTGTCACCTCCGCCTTGGCGCGGTTCAGAAGGGCGTGCGCCTCCCACAGCCACCAGCCGCCGGTGGCCAGGGCCACGGCCGTGTAGAACCAGCCGGTGTAGCCCAGCGGGGTGAGCAGCAGCGAGACCGCCACCATGACCCAGCTGTAGAGGACGATCTGCTTGGCGACGACCTTGTTGGAGGCGAGCACCGGGAGCATGGGGACGCCGGCGCGCGCGTAGTCGTCCTTCACCTTCATCGACAGCGGCCAGTAGTGCGGCGGCGTCCAGAAGAAGATGACGAGGAAGAGGATGATCGCGGCCCACGACATCGAGTTCGTGACGGCCGACCAGCCGATGAGCACCGGCAGGCAGCCGGCGATGCCGCCCCAGACGATGTTCTGCGCGGTGCGCCGCTTGAGGATCATCGTGTAGATCACGACGTAGAAGAGGAGCGCGCCGAGCGAGAGCGCGGCGGACAGCCAGTTGACGAGCAGGCCGAACCAGAGGGTGGAGATCACCGCGAGGCTCAGGCCGAAGACCAGGCCCTCGCGCGGGGTGAGCACCCCGGTCACCAGCGGGCGCTGGGAGGTGCGGTCCATCAGGGCGTCGATGTCGCGGTCGATGTACATGTTCAGCGCGTTGGCGCCGCCCGCGGAGAGGTAGCCGCCGAAGCAGGTGGCGAGCACCAGCCACAGGTCGGGCACGCCCTGCTCGGCGAGGAACATCACCGGCACGGTGGTGATGAGCAGCAGCTCGATGATCCGCGGCTTGGTCAGCGCCACGAATGCCCTGACGCGGGCCCCGAACGGCCGATGGCCCCCCGGGCTGGGAGTCAGGACGACCCCTGCGGGTCGGGACTCGACGGCCGTCACGCACACCCCTGACAGAGAATTCCCAGCAAGCTCCCCGGATGAAGACGGGGTGAAGACTTGCGCGTACCACGCCACTCTAGACGTTGCCCATGGGCCGATCTTCGCGGGGGTGGGGTCGTGTTGGCGGGGGTCACCCGAGGGTGCGTCCCAGTGGGTGGACACGCCTCGTGAAGCGGCGGCCGGAGCGGCTCGGGAGGCGAAGTGCCACGGGCGGCGGCAGTCTTGCCGTAGGCGCTCATTTGAGGGGCGTGAGCCCGAAAAGAGGGGCGTTTTTCGGGGGTAGGCTCGACAACGCCGGGACACCCTCAGTCACCGGCTACAGACATGTGGAGAGGAGCCCTGACTCAGGGTGAGCACTAAGCCGACCACCACAGACCTCGAATGGACCGAACGGGACCAGCGGGCCGTGGACACCGCCCGCATCCTGGCCGCCGACGCCGTACAGAAGGTCGGCAACGGCCATCCCGGCACGGCCATGAGCCTGGCGCCCGCCGCGTACACCCTCTTCCAGAAGGTGATGCGCCACGACCCCGCCGATCCGGAGTGGGTGGGCCGTGACCGCTTCGTCCTCTCCGCCGGGCACTCGTCCCTGACCCTGTACACGCAGCTGTACCTGGGGGGCTTCGGTCTGGAGCTCGACGACCTGAAGTCGTTCCGCACCTGGGGCTCGAAGACTCCGGGCCACCCCGAGTACGGGCACACGGCCGGTGTGGAGACCACCACCGGTCCGCTCGGCCAGGGTGTCGCGAACGCGGTGGGCATGGCGATGGCCGCCCGCTACGAGCGCGGTCTGTTCGACCCGGAGGCCCCGCAGGGCACCTCCCCCTTCGACCACCGGGTGTACGTGATCGCCGGCGACGGCTGCCTGCAGGAGGGCATCTCCGCCGAGGCGTCCTCGCTCGCGGGTCACCAGAAGCTCGGCAACCTGATCCTGCTGTGGGACGACAACCACATCTCGATCGAGGGCGACACCGAGACCGCCGTGTCCGAGGACACGATGAAGCGGTACGAGGCGTACGGCTGGCACGTGCAGCGCGTCGAGCCGAAGGCCGACGGCGACCTGGACCCGGCCGCGCTCTACGCGGCGATCAAGGCCGCCGAGGCCGAGACCGAGCGTCCGTCCTTCATCGCGATGCGCTCGATCATCGCCTGGCCGGCCCCGAGCGCGCAGAACACCGAGGCCGCGCACGGCTCGGCGCTCGGCGACGAGGAGGTCGCGGCCACCAAGCGCGTCCTGGGCTTCGACCCGGAGCAGACCTTCG
Organism: Streptomyces sp. NPDC051909; assembly: GCF_040681095.1. Taxonomy (NCBI): domain Bacteria; kingdom Bacillati; phylum Actinomycetota; class Actinomycetes; order Kitasatosporales; family Streptomycetaceae; genus Streptomyces; species Streptomyces sp. NPDC051909. Next base: position 119,445 of record NZ_JBFAYA010000005.1, read on the forward strand.
AGGTCTCCGACGAGGTCATCGCGCACACCCGCGCGCTCGGCGACCGCGGCCGCGAGGCCCGCGCCGCGTGGGAGAAGCAGCTGTCCGAGTGGCGCACCGCCAACCCGGAGCGGGCGGCCGAGTTCGACCGCATCCAGGCCAACGAGCTGCCCGCGGGCTGGGAGAAGGCGATCCCGGTCTTCGAGCCCGGCAAGGGTGTCGCGACGCGTGCGGCGTCCGGCAAGGTGCTGCAGGCGCTCGGCGCGGTGATCCCGGAGCTGTGGGGCGGCTCGGCCGACCTGGCCGGCTCCAACAACACCACGATCGACAAGACGTCCTCCTTCCTCCCTGAGGGCAACCCGCTGCCCGAGGCGAACCCGTACGGCCGGACGATCCACTTCGGCATCCGCGAGCACGCCATGGCCGCGGAGATGAACGGCATCGCGCTGCACGGCAACACCCGCGTCTACGGCGGCACCTTCCTGGTGTTCTCCGACTACATGCGCAACGCGGTGCGCCTGTCCGCGCTGATGCACCTGCCGGTGACGTACGTGTGGACGCACGACTCGATCGGTCTCGGCGAGGACGGCCCGACCCACCAGCCGGTGGAGCACCTGGCCTCGCTGCGCGCCATCCCGGGCCTGAACCTGGTCCGCCCGGCCGACGCCAACGAGACCGCGATCGCCTGGCGCGAGATCATGCGCCGCCACACCAAGGTGTACGGCAAGGGCGCCCCGCACGGTCTGGCGCTGACCCGTCAGGGCGTGCCGACCTACGCGCCGAACGAGGACGCGGCCAAGGGCGGCTACGTGCTGTTCGAGGCGGAAGGGCCCTCCGGGCAGAACACTGCGCCGCAGCTCGTGCTGATCGCCACCGGCTCCGAGGTGCACCTGGCCGTCGAGGCCCGGGAGCAGCTGCAGGCCGCGGGCGTCCCGACCCGGGTGGTCTCGATGCCGTCGGTCGAGTGGTTCGAGGAGCAGGACCAGGAGTACAAGGACGCCGTCCTGCCGCCGTCGGTCAAGGCGCGCGTCGCGGTCGAGGCCGGTATCGGTCTGACCTGGCACCGGTACGTCGGTGACGCCGGCCGGATCGTCTCCCTGGAGCACTTCGGTGCCTCGGCGGACGCGAAGGTGCTGTTCCGCGAGTTCGGGTTCACGCCGGAGGCGGTCGTCGCCGCCGCGCGGGAATCCCTGGACGCCGTCGCGCGCTGACGCGCATACGTACGACTTAATGGAGATGCAATTCTCATGACAGACGCTCTCAAGCGCCTCTCCGACGAAGGCGTCGCGATCTGGCTCGACGACCTCTCGCGGAAGCGGATCACGTCCGGCAACCTCGCCGAGCTCATCGACCAGAGCCACGTGGTGGGTGTGACCACCAACCCGTCCATCTTCCAGAAGGCGATCTCCTCGGGTGACGGCTACGAGCAGCAGCTCACGGACCTCGCCGCCCGCAAGGTGACGGTGGACGAGGCCATCCGCATGATCACGACGGCGGACGTGAGGGACGCCGCAGACATCCTGCGCCCGGTCTTCGACGCGACGCAGGGCCAGGACGGCCGGGTCTCGATCGAGGTCGACCCGCGCCTGGCCCACGAGACGGCGGCCACGATCGCCGAGGCCAAGCAGCTGGCCTGGCTGGTGGACCGGCCCAACACCCTCATCAAGATCCCGGCCACCAAGGCGGGTCTGCCGGCGATCACCGAGGTCATCGGCCTCGGCATCAGCGTGAACGTGACGCTGATCTTCTCGCTGGAGCGCTACCGCGCGGTCATGGACGCCTACCTGGCCGGTCTGGAGAAGGCCCGCGAGCGCGGCCTGGACCTGTCGAAGATCCACTCCGTGGCGTCCTTCTTCGTGTCCCGGGTGGACACCGAGATCGACAAGCGCCTGGACGTCATCGGCACCGACGAGGCCAAGGGCCTCAAGGGCAAGGCGGCCGTGGCCAACGCGCGGCTCGCCTACGAGGCGTACGAGGAGGTCTTCGGCTCGGAGCGCTGGGCGGCCCTGGACAAGGCGCAGGCCAACAAGCAGCGTCCGCTGTGGGCCTCGACCGGTGCGAAGGACCCGGCGTACAAGGACACCCTGTACGTGGTGGACCTGGTCGCCCCGGGCACCGTCAACACCATGCCGGAGGCGACCCTGGAGGCCACCGCCGACCACGGCGAGGTCACCGGCGACACCATCCGCGGCACGTACGAGGAGGCCCGCAAGGTCCTCGACGCGGTGGCCGCGCTCGGCATCTCGTACGACGAGGTCGTCCAGCTCCTGGAGGACGAGGGCGTCGACAAGTTCGAGGCCTCGTGGAACGACCTGCTGAAGTCGACCGAGGCGGAGCTCTCCCGCCGTACTCCCTCGGAGGCGTAAGCACCTTGAGCGCAGTCACCGGAGCCAACCCGCTCCGTGACGCCGCAGACCGACGGCTCCCGCGCATCGCGGGGCCGTCGGGTCTGGTGATCTTCGGTGTCACGGGCGATTTGTCCCGTAAGAAGCTGATGCCTGCCGTCTACGACCTCGCGAACCGGGGTCTGCTGCCGCCGGGCTTCTCCCTCGTCGGATTCGCCCGCCGCGAGTGGGAGGACGAGGACTTCGCACAGGAGGTCCACGAGGCGGTCAAACAGCACGCCCGCACCCCGTTCCGCGAGGAGGTGTGGCAGCAGCTGATCCAGGGGATGCGCTTCGTCCAGGGCGACTTCGACAGCGACGACGCCTTCGAGCAGCTGAAGTCCACCATCGAGGAGCTCGACAAGGCACAGGGCACGGGCGGCAACTTCGCCTTCTACCTCTCCGTGCCGCCGAAGTTCTTCCCCCTCGTCGTCCAGCAGCTCAAGAAGCACGGCCTGGCCGACCAGAGGAACGGCTCGTGGCGGCGCGCCGTCATCGAGAAGCCGTTCGGCCACGACCTGGAGTCCGCCAAGGAGCTCAACGAGGTCGTGCACGAGGTCTTCCCGCCCGAGGCGGTCTTCCGCATCGACCACTACCTCGGCAAGGAGACCGTCCAGAACATCCTGGCGCTCCGCTTCGCCAACACCCTCTTCGAGCCGATCTGGAACCGGTCGTACGTCGACCACGTGCAGATCACCATGGCCGAGGACATCGGCATCGGCGGCCGGGCCGGCTACTACGACGGCATCGGCGCGGCCCGTGACGTCATCCAGAACCACCTGCTCCAGCTGCTCGCGCTGACCGCGATGGAGGAGCCCGCCTCCTTCGACGCCGACGCGCTCGCGGCGGAGAAGACCAAGGTGCTCGGCGCGGTGAAGCTGCCCAAGGACCTGGCGAAGTCCACGGTCCGCGGCCAGTACGCGGCCGGGTGGCAGGGCGGCGAGAAGGCCGTCGGCTACCTGGAGGAGGACGGGATCGACCCGCAGTCGAAGACCGACACCTACGCGGCGATCAAGCTGGAGATCGACAACCGCCGCTGGGCGGGCGTCCCCTTCTATCTGCGCACCGGCAAGCGGCTCGGCCGCCGGGTCACCGAGATCGCGGTGGTCTTCCAGCGCGCCCCGCACTCCCCCTTCGACCAGACGGCCACGGAGGAGCTCGGGCAGAACGCCCTGGTCATCCGCGTCCAGCCGGACGAGGGCGTGACCATGCGCTTCGGCTCCAAGGTGCCGGGCACCCAGATGGAGGTCCGGGACGTGTCGATGGACTTCGCCTACGGCGAGTCCTTCACCGAGTCCAGCCCCGAGGCCTACGAGCGGCTCATCCTCGACGTCCTGCTCGGCGACTCCAACCTCTTCCCGCGGGTCGAGGAGGTCGAGCTGTCCTGGAAGATCCTCGACCCGATCGAGCGGTTCTGGGACGGGCACGGCAGGCCCGCGCAGTACCAGTCCGGGACCTGGGGTCCGGTCGAGGCGGACGAGATGCTCGCACGAGACGGCAGGAGCTGGCGCCGGCCATGAAGACCGACCTGACGGACACCACGTCCTCCAAGATCAACAAGGCGCTGGTGCTCGGGCGGCGGGCCATCGGCACCCCGGCCGTCGGCATGGTGCTCACCCTCGTCATCGTCACCGACGAGGAGAACGCCTACGACGCGCTGAAGGCGGCCAACGAGGCGTCCCGCGAGCACCCCTCGCGGACCCTCGTCGTCATCAAGCGGGTCTCGCGGGGACCGCGGGACCGCAGCAAGGCGCGGCTCGACGCCGAGGTCCGCCTCGGCGCCGACGCCAGCACCGGCGAGACGGTGGTGCTCCGGCTGTACGGCGAGGTCGTCGACCACGCCCAGTCGGTGGTGCTGCCGCTGCTGCTGCCGGACGCGCCGGTCGTCGTCTGGTGGCCGGTGAACGCGCCGGTCGACCCGGCGAGCGACCCGCTGGGCGCCCTCGCCCAGCGCCGGGTCACCGACACGTACGCCGCCGAGCAGCCCATCCAGGAGCTGACCGAGCGCGCGGACGCGTACACCCCGGGCGACACGGATCTGTCGTGGACCCGGATCACCCCGTGGCGGTCGATGCTGGCCGCCGCGCTCGACCAGGTCGCCTGCGAGGTGACCTCGGCCGAGGTCGAGGGCGAGGAGTTCAACCCGAGCGTCGAACTGCTCGCCATGTGGCTGGCGGACCGGCTGAAGATCCCGGTGCGGCGCTCCAAGTCGGGCGGCCCCGGCCTCACGTCCGTACGGATGGAGACCAGCACCGGTCCGATCGTGCTCGACCGGCCGGACGGCTCGCTCGCGACGCTCTCCATCCAGGGCCAGCCGGACCGGGCCGTGGCGCTCAAGCGCCGCGAGACCGCCGAGCTGATCGCGGAGGAGCTGCGCCGGCTCGACCCGGACGACACCTACGCCTCGGCGCTGCGCTTCGGTCTGGAGCGGCTCGACGAGGAGGCGGCGACGACCGCGCCCGAGGCCGTCATAGCGGCCGAGGACGTGTTCGTGGTCGAGGAGGTGGCCGAGGTCGAGGAGGCCGGGAAGGCCGGGGAGGCGCCCAAGCCGGCCGCGAAGAAGTCCCCGGCGAAGGCCACGGCCAAGAAGGCGGCGGCCAAGTGAGCGCCCCTCAGCTGGTCGTGCACCGCGACAAGGAGCTGATGGCCGAGGCCGCCGCGGCCCGGCTGATCACGAAGATCGTGGACGCCCAGGCCGCCCGCGGCTCCGCGTCGGTGGTGCTCACCGGCGGCCGCAACGGCAACGGGCTGCTCGCGGCGCTGCGTGCGGCGCCCGCCCGGGACGCGATCGACTGGTCGCGGCTCGACCTGTGGTGGGGCGACGAGCGCTTCCTCCCCGAGGGCGACCCGGAGCGCAATGTCACCCAGGCCCGCGAGGCGCTGCTGGACAGCGTCCCGCTGGACCCGGCACGGGTGCACGCGATGCCGGCCTCGGACGGTGCGTACGGCTCCGACGTGGAGGCCGCGGCCGAGGCCTACGCGACGGAGCTCGCGGCGGCCGCCGCTCCCGGCGACCACGGCGGGGTGCCGACCTTCGACGTGCTGATGCTGGGCGTCGGCCCGGACACCCATGTCGCCTCGCTGTTCCCGGAGCTGCCGGCGGTCCGCGAGACGGAGCGGACGGTGGTGGGCGTGCACGGCGCGCCGAAGCCGCCGCCCACCCGGATCTCGCTGACCCTTCCGGCGATCCGGGCCGCGAAGGAGGTCTGGCTGCTCGCGGCCGGCGCGGACAAGGCGAAGGCCGCCGCCATCGCGCTGTCCGGCGCGGGTGAGGTGCAGGCCCCGGCGGCCGGCGCCCGCGGCCGGGCGCGCACGCTGTGGCTGCTCGACGCGGCCGCGGCGGCCGAGCTGCCGCGCGGCCTGTATCCGCCGGCCTCGGCCTGATTCCCGTACAGGGAGGCCCGGTTCACCTGTCGGTGGGCCGGGCCTCCGGCGTTTCCCGGCCGGGTACGGGTTCCAGGAAGGGCGTGAGCAGATCCGGTACGGCCTCGGCGGCGAAGGCCAGGCCCTGGCTCTCGCCCGCGTCGTACACGTCGTACGCACCCTCGCCGGCGGCCGTGGTGGCGCTCAGCGTGAGCACGCCCGACCGGCGCTGGAACCAGGACTGCTTGACGGTCCAGCCGATCACCCCGGTGCGCTGGAGCGCGACGGTGGAGCGCCGTACGGTGCCGGAACGGGTCACCAGGAAGGCGCCGCTGACGCCGTGTCCGAGATTGCGGTAGGCGTCGAGGGCGAGCAGCACGAAAAGCGGGGTGAGCACGACGGCGACGCCGCCCGCGAGATAGAGCAGCACGGGTGTGAGCCAGGCGCCGAGGGCGGCGAGGACGGCGGCCGGGCCGAGCGCGGCCCAGAGCGCCCACCCCAGGCGTCGCCTCCGGGCGGCCCGGGGGTGGGCGGCGAGCGCCGCGCTCGTGGGCGGTTCGGTCTCGCGGAGCACGCTCGCGGCGACCCGGTCGGCGACGGCGCGCGGCGCGGGCGGCAGCAGGTTCTTGAGGTCGGCGTGCTTGTCGTCGTCGTCCTGGGCGAGCCCGGTGGCGACGGCGTCGACGCGGGCGGCGTGGAACAGGCGTACACCGAGGGGTTCGACGAGTTCGACGCCGCGCAGCCGGCGCTCCTCCAGGGAGACGGAGCGGGCGGTGAACAGACCGCGGCGGACCCGGAGGGTGCCGCCGGGCTCGCGCTCCAGGCGGTAGTGGGCCCACATCTCGGTCCACAGGCCGAGCGCGCCGATCATGCCGGCGAGGGTGGCGAGCAGCACGAGGTCGACGATCATCCAGGGCAGCGAGACGTCCTCGAAGCGGTCCCCTATCCAGTGGATGACCTTGTCCTGGGCGCCGAACCAGTCGCTGACCTGCATCACGGCCCCGGCGGCGGCGCCGCCGAGCAGCGGGGCGACGAAGGAGACCGGAGCGTAGCGGATCCAGTGCGGGTCGAGGGTCGCGAGCACGCCGTCGTGGGCGGCGTCCTCGGCGGTGCCGGCCGGGCGGGCGAGCAGGGTGCGGCGCAGCTGTTCGCCCTCGGCCCGGGTGACCAGGTCGAGTTCGAGGGTGGATTCGCCGTCGGTGTGCTCGCCGGTGCCGATGCGGACCTTGACCAGGCCGAGGAGGCGCTGCAGCGGGTTGGCGGTGAGGTCGACGCTGCGGATGCGTTCGCGGGCCAGCGAGCGCCGTTTGACGACCAGAAGCCCGGTGTGGAGGTCGACGCGTTCGGCGCCGACGCGGTAGCGGGTGCGGCGCAGCCGGATCCAGTCGGCGGTGGTGCCGCCGCCGATGAGCAGCGCGGCTCCGGCGAGCACCCAGGCGGCGGCCTGCCAGAGCGGGCGGGAGCCGGAGGAGAGGCTGAGGAGGGCGGGCAGCGCGGCGCCGGCGGCGACGCCGCACAGGACGGCGGCCCCGGCGAGCACCGTACGGGGTGCGAGCTGCCGCCAGTCCTCGCTCATGTGGCGTCCCCGGGGGTGGCGCGGGTGATCGCGGTGAGCCGTTCGGCGAGCCCGGCGGCGAGCTCGTGGTCCAGGCCCTCGATCCGGATCGCGCCCTTGGAGGAGGCGGTGGTGACGGTGACGGTGGCGAGCCGGAAGGCCTGTTCGAGCGGGCCGCGCACGGTGTCGACGGTCTGGATCCGGGACATGGGCGCGATCCGCCACTCCTGCCAGAGGGCGCCGGTGCGCACGTACACGGCCTCCTCGGTGACCTCCCAGCGGTGCACCCGGTACCACCAGGCGGGGAGGAACGCGGTGCAGCCGAGGCCGAGCACCGCCACGGCGCCGGCCGCGGCGAGCAGCCAGGTGCTCGCCGGGCCGATGAGGCCGCCGAGCACGGCCAGGACGCCGGCCGGTGCGGCGGTGGCCAGCAGGAGCCGGGTCCGCCACCAGCCGACGGCCCGCCCGTCGAGCGGGTTCCTCGGCGGGCGCAGCCGTACCTCGTCCGTCGCGTTCCTCCCCCCAGTCACCGGATCAGCCCCGGTCGCGCAGCGCGCGGTAGGCCGCGACGAGTCCGGCGGTGGACGAGTCGAGCCCCTCGCCGCCGGTCCCGTCCGTCAGCACCGGCTCGATCTTCTTGGCGAGGACCTTGCCGAGCTCGACGCCCCACTGGTCGAAGGAGTCGATGTTCCAGACGGCGCCCTGGACGAAGACCTTGTGCTCGTAGAGGGCGACGAGCTGGCCGAGCACGGAGGGGGTGAGGGCGTCGGCCAGGATGGTGGTGGTGGGGTGGTCGCCCTTGAAGGTCTTGTGCGGGACGAGCTCCTCGGGCACGCCCTCGGCACGCACCTCCTCGGGCGTCTTGCCGAAGGCGAGGGCCTGGGTCTGGGCGAAGAAGTTCGCCATCAGCAGGTCGTGCTGGGCGACCAGGCCGGGCAGCAGGTCGGCGACGGGCTTCGCGAAGCCGATGAAGTCGGCCGGGATGACCTTGGTGCCCTGGTGGATCAGCTGGTAGTAGGCGTGCTGGCCGTTGGTGCCGGGGGTGCCCCAGACGACCGGGCCGGTCTGCCAGTCGACCGGCTGTCCGTCGCGGGTGACGGACTTGCCGTTGGACTCCATGTCGAGCTGCTGGAGGTACGCGGTGAACTTCGACAGGTAGTGCGAGTACGGCAGTACGGCGTGCGACTGGGCGTCGAAGAAGCCGCCGTACCAGATGCCGAGGAGGCCGAGGAGCAGCGGCGCGTTCTCCTCGGGCGGGGCGGTGCGGAAGTGCTCGTCGACGAGGTGGAAGCCGTCGAGCATCTCGCGGAAGGCGTCCGGGCCGATGGCGATCATCAGGGAGAGGCCGATGGCGGAGTCGTAGGAGTAGCGTCCGCCGACCCAGTCCCAGAACTCGAACATGTTGGCCGTGTCGATGCCGAAGTCCTCGACCTTCTCGGCATTGGTCGACAGGGCCACGAAGTGCTTGGCGACGGCCTCCTGACCGGCCCGCAGCTCGGTGAGCAGCCAGTCGCGGGCGGAGGTGGCGTTGGTGATCGTCTCGATGGTGGTGAAGGTCTTCGAGGCGACGATGAAGAGGGTCTCGGCGGCGTCGAGGTCGCGGACGGCCTCGTGGAGGTCGGCGCCGTCGACGTTGGAGACGAAACGGAACGTCAGATCGCGCCGGGTGTAGCCGCGCAGCACCTCGTAGGCCATGGCGGGGCCGAGGTCGGAGCCGCCGATGCCGATGTTGACGATGTTCTTGATCGGCTTGCCGGTGTGACCCGTCCACTCGCCGGCGCGCACCTTGTCCGCGAAGGCGCCCATCTTGTCGAGGACGGCGTGCACCTCGGGGACCACGTTCTCGCCGTCGACCTCGACGACCGCGCCGCGCGGGGCGCGCAGCGCGGTGTGCAGGACGGCACGGTGCTCGGTGTTGTTGATCTTCTCGCCGCGGAACATGGCGTCGCGCAGCTCGGCCACGCCGGTGGCGGCGGCCAGTTCGCGCAGGAGGCGCAGGGTCTCGTCGGTGACCAGGTGCTTGGAGTAGTCCAGATAGAGGTCGCCGACCCGCAGCGTGAACGCGCTGCCGCGCTCGGGGTCGGCGGCGAACAGCTCGCGCAGATGGGGTTCGCCCAGCTGCTCACGGTGCTTGCCGAGGGCCGCCCACTCGGGCAGCTGGTTGAGCCTGCTACGGCCTGCGTTGTTCATCTCGGACATCGCCCATTTCTTCGTCTTGCTGCTTCGTGCCCCGCTGTCTCCAACCTAGTTGATCGGGCACCCGATTCCCGTTCCGTGCCCGCCGCGTGGAAGGGGTCGCCGGAAACGGGCGCCGGAAACGACGGAACGGGCCCTGCGCACAGAGCCCGTTCCATCGGTTCTCAGATCTCGCCCCGCAGCTTCGCGAGCGCCTCCGCGAGGATCGCCTCGCCGTCCGCGTCGCTGCGCCGCTCCCGCACGTACGCGAGGTGCGTCTTGTACGGCTCGGTGCGCGGCGGGTCCGGCGGGTTGTCCCGGTCCTGACCGGCCGGGAAGCCACAGCGGGGGCAGTCCCAGGTGTCCGGGACCTGTGCGTCGCTGGCGAAGCTCGGCTGGGTCTCGTGCCCGTTCGAGCACCAGAAGGAGATCCGGAGACGCGGTGCCGACTCGCCCCGCTCGGCCTCGCCCATCGGCCCCGCGCCGACCCGGCTTCCCCGGATCGCGTTGCCACTTGCCACGGTCGTAACTCCCTGCGTGATGGTGCTCGAAGATGCCCCAGTCTACGTAAGGCCCAACGCGCGTCCAGTGATTGGAGTTACCCGTCCATCTTCATCAGCAGACCAAGTACGACAATGCAGGCGAACCACAGCAGACCGACCACGACGGTGATGCGGTCCAGGTTGCGCTCGGCGACCGAGGAGCCACCGACGGAGGACTGCATGCCGCCACCGAACATGTCGGAGAGGCCGCCGCCCTTCCCCTTGTGCATCAGCACGAGCAGCATCAGCAGCGCACTGAAGACGATCAGGGCGATCGAGAACCCCATAACCACGGCTGGACCAACTTCCTCGGACTTATACGGACGGGGGCCGGGCCTCGTACCTGCCCGACCCCCGCAAGGGTACGACGGATCCCGTCCGCCGCTCTACATCATCACTGGTCGCGGAATCGCACGATCTTGACGAACTCGTCGGCGTCCAGCGAGGCACCGCCGACCAGGGCGCCGTCGATGTCGGCCTGGGCCATGATCTCGGCCACGTTGCCGCTCTTGACGGAGCCGCCGTACTGGATGCGGACCTTGTCGGCCAGCTCCTGCGAGTACAGCTCGGCGAGCTTGCCGCGGATCGCCCCGCAGACCTCCTGGGCGTCGTCGGCGCCGCAGACCTTGCCGGTGCCGATGGCCCACACCGGCTCGTAGGCGATCACGATCGTCTCGGCCTGCTCGGCCGGGATGTCCTTCAGGCCGCCCTCGACCTGGGCCAGGGTGTGCGCGACGGCGTCGCCGGCCTCGCGGACGTCCAGCTCCTCGCCGACGCACAGGATCGGGGTCAGGCCGTGCTGGAAGGCCGCCTTCACCTTGGCGTTGCAGAGCTCGTCGGTCTCGGCGTGGTACTGGCGGCGCTCGGAGTGGCCGACGGCCACGAAGGCGCACTTCAGCTTGGACAGCATCGCGCCGGAGATCTCACCGGTGTACGCGCCGGACTCGTGCGCCGAGAGGTCCTGGGCGCCGTACTTGATCTTCAGCTTGTCGCCGTCGACCAGGGTCTGCACGGAGCGCAGGTCGGTGAAGGGGACCAGGACGGCGACCTCGACGGCGTCGTAGTCCTTGTCGGTCAGGGCGAAGGCGAGCTTCTGGACGTGGGCGATGGCCTCCAGGTGGTTGAGGTTCATCTTCCAGTTGCCCGCCATCAGCGGGGTGCGGGTGGTGCTCATGGAAAGGTCAGTCCTCCAGTGCGACGAGGCCGGGGAGCTGCTTGCCCTCGAGGTATTCGAGGGAGGCGCCGCCGCCGGTCGAGATGTGGCCGAAGGCATTCTCGTCGAAGCCGAGCAGCCGGACGGCCGCGGCCGAGTCGCCGCCGCCGACCACGGTGAAGGCCGGGGAGTCGAGCAGGGCCTGCGCGACGGCCTGGGTGCCGCCCGCGTAGTCGGGGTGCTCGAAGACGCCCATCGGGCCGTTCCAGAAGACGGTGCCCGCGTCGGCGAGCTTCGCGGCGTAGAGCTCGCGGGTCTTCGGGCCGATGTCCAGGCCCTCCTCGGTGGCCGGGATGGCGTCCGCGGCGACCGTGGTGGGGTTGGCCGGGGCCTTGGTCTTCAGGTCCGGGAAGTCGGCGGAGACCAGGACGTCGACCGGGAGCACGAACTCCACGCCGCGCTTCTCGGCGCGGGCGAGGTACTCGAGGCAGGCCGGGATCTGGTCCTCCTGCAGCAGCGAGATGCCGACCTCGTGGCCCTTGGCCTTGAGGAAGGTGTACGCCATGCCGCCGCCGACCAGGATGCGGTCGGCCTTCTCCAGGAGGTGGTCGATCACGCCGAGCTTGTCGGAGACCTTGGCGCCGCCGAGGACGACGACGTAGGGCCGCTTGACCTCGTCGGTGAGCTTCTTCAGGACGCCGACCTCGGTGGCGATGAGGTAGCCCGCGGCGTGCGGCAGCCTGGCGGGGAGGTCGAAGACCGAGGCGTGCTTGCGGTGCACGGCGCCGAAGCCGTCGCCGACGTACAGGTCGGCGAGCTCGGCCAGCTGCGCGGCGAAGGCCGCGCGCTCGGCGTCGTCCTTCGAGGTCTCGCCGGCGTTGAAGCGCAGGTTCTCGATGACGGCCACCCGGCCGTCGGTCAGGCCCGCGACGGTCGCCCTGGCCGACTCGCCGACCGTGTCGGTCGCGAAGGCCACGTCGGCGCCGAGCAGTTCGCCGAGCCGCGCGGCGGCCGGGGCGAGCGAGAACGCCGGGTCCGGGGCGCCCTTGGGGCGGCCGAGGTGGGACGCGACCACGACCCGGGCGCCGGCCTCGGCGAGCGCCTTGACGGTCGGGACGACGGCGCGGATGCGCCCGTCATCGGTGATGGTGGTGCCGTCGAGGGGCACGTTGAGGTCGGCGCGGACGAACACCCGCTTGCCGGTGACGCCCTCGGCGAGCAGCTCGTCGATCGTCTTCATCTGTTTCTCTGACTCCTTGGTACACGCGGTGGAGCACACGACACAGGGCTCGCACAGTGCGCCATCGCACTGCCCGAGCCCTGCTTCACATCGAAAGCCCGCTCAGAAGCTTAGAGAGCTTAGAGCTGGCCGCCGACGAAGACGGTGAGGTCGACGAGACGGTTGGAGTAACCCCACTCGTTGTCGTACCAGCCGAGAACCTTGACCGAGTTGCCCTCCTGGACCATCGTCAGCGACGAGTCGAAGGTGCAGGAAGCCGGGTCGCTCACGATGTCCGAGGAGACGATCTCGTCCTCGGTGTAGAACAGGATGCCCTTGAGCTCGCCGTCCGCGGCCTTCTTGAACGCGGCGTTGACCTCGTCCTTGGTGACCTCGCGGGAGAGCTCGACGACCAGGTCGGTGACCGAACCGGTCGGGACGGGCACGCGCATGGCCATGCCGTCGAGCTTGCCCTTGAGCTGTGGGAGGACCAGGGCGGTGGCCTTGGCGGCACCCGTCGTGGTCGGGATGATGTTCTCCGCGGCGGCACGGGCGCGGCGCAGGTCCTTGTGCGGGAAGTCCAGGATGCGCTGGTCGTTGGTGTACGCGTGGACCGTGGTCATCAGACCGCGGACGATGCCGAAGTTCTCGTCGAGGACCTTGGCCATCGGCGCGACGCAGTTGGTCGTGCACGAGGCGTTGGAGATGACGTCGTGGCTGGCCGGGTCGTACTTGTCCTGGTTGACACCCATGACGATGGTGATGTCCTCGTCCTTGGCCGGGGCCGAGATGAGGACCTTCTTCGCGCCGCCCGCGAGGTGCTTGGCGGCGTCCTCGCGCTTGGTGAAGATGCCGGTGGACTCGATGACGATGTCGACGCCCAGCTCGCCCCACGGGATGTCGGCCGGGTTGCGCTCGGACAGCACCTTGATGGTGTGGCCGTCGACGGTGATGGTGTCGGCGGTGTGGGTCACCTCGGCCTTGAGGCGGCCCAGAATGGTGTCGTACTTCAGCAGGTGAGCCGTGGTCGCGGTGTCGCCCAGATCGTTGACGGCCACGACCTCGATGTCGGCACCCTGCTCAAGGAGCGCGCGGAAGTAGTTGCGACCGATACGGCCAAAGCCGTTGATGCCTACGCGGATCGTCACGAACCGATCTCCTCGTTAGGTACGCCGGGTTTCGACGCCCGGCGAGCTTCTCTTTTGGGATGTCCCCGACCGCTTACGACCCTACCTCTCCAGATGGCTCCGCGTGACATCGAGTGCAGCGCTACACGCCCGGAAAGTGCCGGAAAAAGGCCGACAGCCCTTGCCTACCAACGGGTAAGGGCTGTCGAGGGACCTTGGCCCCCACTACACAGAGTGACGAAAACCGGTGCTCGCCTGAGCGCCCGAATCAGCGTCGGAGCGAAGTAAGCGCCCTATTGAGCAGAGTCGCCCGTTCCGTCGCATTCGGCACGTGCTCCAGGCCGAAGCCGAACAGGACGGTGTCACGGGTGGTGACCGCGGCCTGGGAGTGGAAGAGGGCCTCGGAACGCGTCCAGTCACTTCCGTTGCCGGGGCTTCCGGCCGGCGGGCCCGGGACGGACCAAGCGCCCATTCCGGTCTCGAAGCCCTCGGTGCCGGTCGCCGGGCCCGCCGAGAGGGTCAGCTCGTCGACGAACACGCCCGTCTCACCGGTGCCCGGGTCGGACACGTACGAGATCGCCAGCTCGACCTGCCTGCCCGCGTAGGCGCTCAGGTCGACGCGCGCCTGCCGCCAGCCGTTGGAGGGGCCGGTGAAGGCGTGCCAGGCGCCGGTGGTGCCGGTGGCGGCGCAGCCGCCGTCCTGGCCGACGGTGAGGTAGTGCGCCAGGAAGGGGTGGTCCCGGACGTAGTAGCCCTCGCCGCAGTCGGCGGGCGGTGCGGCGGAGGTGCCGCCGTTGGCGTCGGGCAGGGTGGTCCAGTCGTCCTGGCCGACGGTGTGGGCCTCCACCACGAGGTTGTCGTAGCCCGGCTCGGTGTCGTAGCTGACCTGGAAGGTCAGGTTCGGCCGCTCGGCCGCGCTCACCCCGGTGAGGTCCACGGTCCGGCTCAGCCGGCCCCAGGTGCCGTCGGTGTGGCGCAGCGCGGCGAAGCGGCTGCCCGCGTACGGCTCGAAGGGGGTCTTGAGGCCCGGGTAGTCGCCGCCGGCAGCGCTGCTCGCGAACTGCGGGAAGCGGTCCGGGGCGAGGGTGTCGGAGGTGACGGTGAAGGCGCCGGCGTTGTCGAGCGGGTTGCCGGCGGCGGCACCGAGTGCCGCCCCGCTGCCGCCGAGCCGGCCGGATCCCGCGAAGGAGGCGGGGCCGTCGAGCCCGACCCGGCGGAAGGCGCCGAGGTAGTACTGGGCGAAGTCGTTGGACTGGGCGCGGCCGACCTGGACCTGCCCGCCGGACTTCTCGCCCGCGTTGATCAGCTTGCCGCCCTCGTTGAGATAGGCGCGGACGGCGAGCAGGGAGGCCCCGGAGGGCTGCTCGGCGCCGGTGTACCAGACGACGGTACGGAAGTGGCTCAGCACGCCGAGGGCGTGCGGGGCGCCCTGGGTGGCGACGTCCCACACGGCGGCCCGGCGGCCGTTCGCGGCGAGCGCCTTCACATAGGCGTCGGTGTGCCGCGCGGGGGCGGTGCCGCCCTCCTCGGCGAGGACGAGGACGTCGCCGCGGGGCCGCTCGGCCACGGTGTACGTGAACGGGGCGGACGCGGTCGTCCTCCCGGCTCGGGTGCGGGCGGTGAACCAGACCTCGACCCTGTCGCCGGTACGGGCGCCCTGGACCTCGGCGCGGTACTGGTCGAAGTAGAGGTTGTCCTCGCCGCCCCAGGTCTCGCCGCCCTTCCAGGCCTCCAGGCCGGCGCGGTGGGTGCGGCCGCCGTTGATCCGGTAGTTCAGGGTCTTGCCGCGCAGGGACTTGCGGGCGGTGACCGCGACCTCCTGGGCGCCGCCGCCCGCGTACGAGGTGGCGAAGGCGTCCGGCGTGAAGTCGGGGGCCTCGACGCCGACCGGGGAGACCGGGGTGTCCGGGTGGGCGCTGGACTCGGCGACGGCGAGCGCGAACGGGATGTTCTTCGCGAACTCGGCCTGGATCAGCTTCTCGTCGTCCGGGAAGGTGAAGACGGAGGCGCAGTCGGCCGGGTCCCAGGCGTCGTTCGGGTCGACCCGGGAGACGGTGGCGCAGGTCGACATCTCCGGGGTGAACATCTGTGTCCCGTTGACGTTGGCGGCGTGCCCGTCCGCCTCGCCGTTGGTGGTGTAGAGCTCGGAGGAGAGCTGCGAGCGGTAGCCGGGGATCGCGGGCCGCTGCGGGGTGCCGGCGAGCGCCTTGAGGGCCACGTCGTCCGGGGTGTCGGTGGCGACCTGCCAGCCCACGCCGTAGAGCAGCAGCTGGGCGGCCGAGTGGTAGTTGATGGCGTAGCGGAAGCCGATGCGCTTCTCGAAGGCGTCGAGCGCCCGGGTCTCCGGCTCGGACATGGCGGCCGGGCCGCGGTAGGTCTCGTCGGCCGGGTCGGGCGAGGAGCCCTCGTCGTCGTAGCCCCACTTGTGGCCGAAGTTGCGGTTGAGGTCGACGCCGTCGCCGGAGCCGATCCGGCCGTCGCCGTTGTTGTCCCGCAGGTTCTTGCGCCACTGGCGGTTGGCGGGGTCGGCGTGGGTGTGGTCGTAGCCGTCCGGGTTGGCCGAGAGCACGAACCACAGCTCCGTGGTGTCCACGAGCTTCGTGATCCGCGGGTCCTTGCCGTAGCCGTCCAGGTAGTGGTGCATCAGCCGCCGTGTCATCTCCGGCGTGATCCACTCACGGGCGTGCTGGTTGGACAGGTACAGCGTGGCCGGCCTGCTGCCGTCCCCGGTCTTGGCGGCGCCCTTGCTCACCTTGAGGGCCAGGATGTCCTGGCCCTTCACGGTCTTGCCGATGGAGACCACCTTGGTCAGCCCGGGGTTGGCCCGGGCCGTGTCCACGATCTCCTGCTTGAGGCCGCCCTTGCCGCCGTACGGGCGGAAGACGCCGTCCCCGGCGGCCGCGACCCGCTTCTCGGCCTGCGCCCCGAGAGTGTGCTCGGCGATCTCGACGCCCCGCCGGCGCAGCTGACCGGCCTGCGCGTCGGTGAGGTAGAGCTCGACGGTGGCGGAGCCCCTGGCGGGCACCTGCTCGGTCAGCTCGTGGGCGTCGGTGCCGGCGTCGAGGAGCAGCGGCAGCTGTTCCTTCGTCACCTCGGCCCGCCAGACGGAGACATGCTCGAAGTCCCCGTCCTGGTGCTCGGGTTGCGCTCCCGCGACGGGTGCCGCCGCCAGGCCCGCGATGACCAGTGATGCAGTGGCGAGGATCGCTCCCGCTCCGCGTCTCATCAGCCCCCCTTGCTGTCGTCTGCCACGAATGTGAACAGACGCCAGGCTCGTGGCGGCTCATACCCCTGTCAAGGGTGCCTCCGGCGCGTCGGCGCAGGGCCGTTCAAACGGAACTGCCGGTACCTCAGAAAGGCACCGGCAGCGGGGAGTTGGGGCTTCCGGGATCCCCCGGCGGCTCGTTCGGCCCGGTTCAGCCGACCAGGCTGTCGTCCAGCTCCTCCGTCAGATTGGACTCGGTCCCGGGGATGCCCAGGTCCTGGGCCCGCTTGTCGGCCATGGCGAGCAGCCGGCGGATCCGGCCGGCCACCGCGTCCTTGGTGAGCGGCGGGTCGGCGAGCGCGCCCAGCTCCTCCAGGGAGGCCTGCTTGTGCTCCATGCGCAGCCGGCCCGCGGCGGCGAGGTGCTCGGGCACCTCCTCGCCGAGGATCTCCAGGGCCCGCTGCACCCGGGCGCCCGCGGCGACCGCGGCACGGGCCGAGCGGCGCAGGTTGGCGTCGTCGAAGTTGGCGAGGCGGTTGGCGGTGGCGCGGACCTCGCGCCGCATCCGGCGCTCCTCCCAGGCGAGCACCGACTCGTGCGCGCCGAGCCGGGTCAGCAGGGCGCCGATCGCGTCGCCGTCGCGGACCACGACCCGGTCCACGCCGCGTACCTCACGGGCCTTGGCGGCGATGGAGAGCCGGCGGGCGGCGCCGACCAGGGCCAGGGCAGCCTCCGGGCCGGGGCAGGTGACCTCCAGGGAGGAGGAGCGGCCCGGCTCGGTCAGCGAGCCGTGTGCCAGGAACGCGCCGCGCCAGGCCGCCTCGGCGTCACAGGTGGCCCCGGAGACCACCTGCGGGGGCAGGCCCCGGAT
This sequence comes from Streptomyces sp. NPDC051909, assembly GCF_040681095.1. Taxonomy (NCBI): domain Bacteria; kingdom Bacillati; phylum Actinomycetota; class Actinomycetes; order Kitasatosporales; family Streptomycetaceae; genus Streptomyces; species Streptomyces sp. NPDC051909. Next base: position 137,018 of record NZ_JBFAYA010000005.1, read on the forward strand.
GGGGCGGCCGCGGCCGTCCACCAGACCGGTCTGCCGGGCCAGCTGGTCGCCGCCGGCGACCACGCGGACCACGAAGCGCGAGCCGCGGCGCAGTCCGCCGGGGGCCATCACGATCAGCTCCGAGCTGTGCCCGAAGATCTCCAGGATGTCCCGCTTCAGCCGGCGCGCCGCCATCGCGGTGTCCAGCTCCGCCTCGATCACGATCCGGCCGCTCACCAGGTGCAGCCCGCCCGCGAACCGCAGGATCGACGAGACCTCGGCCTTCCTGCAGCAGGTCCGGGTGACGGGGAGCCGGGAGATCTCGTCCTTCACCGCTGCCGTCATCGCCATGGGCCGATCCTTCCATGCATCCGAAAAATACGGTCGTACGCGGCGGCCAACAGCTCCGGGTCGTGCTTCGGAGCGCCGTCGGGCCGGGCCACCGGCGCCAGCTCGACCGCGGCGCCGAGCCGCTTGGCGGCTTCGGCGAGGGGTTCTCTTGCCGACGCGTCGGGTACGGCGGCCTCGTCGGCCAGCACCACGTCCAGGGCGAGTTTAGGGGCGTGTCGTGCCAAAACCTCCAAATGACGCTGCGGGGAGAAGCCCTCGGTTTCTCCCGGCTGCGGCGCGAGGTTCAGCGAGAGCACCCGGCGGGCCTTGGTCTCCATGAGCGCGTCGAGCAGCTCGGGCACGAGCAGGTGCGGGATCACCGAGGAGAACCAGGAGCCGGGACCGAGCACCACCCAGTCCGCGTCGAGCACCGCGGCGACCGCCTCGGGCACGGCCGGCGGGTCGTGCGGCACCAGGTGCACGGACTGGACCTCGCCCGGGGTGAGTGCCACGGTGGCCTGCCCGCGCACGGTGTCCACGTCGTGCGGGCGCTCCGGATCATGGCCCCTGACCAGGGCCTGGAGCTCCAGCGGCACGGCCGACATGGGCAGCACCCGGCCCTGCGCGCCGAGCAGCCGGCCGACCAGGTCCAGGGCCAGGACGGGGTCGCCGAGCTGCTCCCAGAGGGCGACGATCAGCAGGTTGCCGACGGCGTGGCCGCCCATGTCGCCCTTGGACTGGAAGCGGTGCTGGATGACCCGGGCCCAGGTCTGGCCCCAGTCGTCGTCGCCGCACAGCGCGGCGAGCGCCTTGCGGAGGTCTCCCGGGGGCAGCACGCCCAGCTCCTCGCGGAGCCGGCCGCTGGAGCCCCCGTCGTCGGCGACGGTGACCACGGCGGTCAGGTCGCCGGTGATCCGGCGCAGGGCGGCGAGGGAGGCGGACAGGCCCATGCCGCCGCCGAGCGCGACGACCTTGGGCTGGGCGCCGCGCCTGCGGAGCGCACGCCGCACCGAGAGGGTGGGCGTGCGCCTGCGGTACTGCTTCACTCGCGCCCCATGTCCCGGTGGACGACGACGGTCTCGACGCCCTCGGCGGCGAGACGGGCGGCCAGCTTCTCGGCGGTGGCGACGGAGCGGTGCTTGCCGCCCGTACAGCCGACCGCGATGGTCACGTAACGCTTGCCCTCGCGCCGGTAGCCGGCGGCGATCAGCTGCAGCAGCTCGGTGTAGCGGTCCAGGAACTCCTTGGCACCGGGCTGGTTGTAGACGTAGTTCGCGACCTCCTCGTTGAGGCCGGTGAAGGGGCGCAGCTCGGGGACCCAGTGCGGGTTCGGCAGGAAGCGCATGTCGACGACCAGGTCGGCGTCGACCGGCAGGCCGTACTTGAAGCCGAAGGACATCACGGTGGCCCGCAGCTCGGGCTCCTCGTCGCCCGCGAACTGGGCGTCCATCTTCGCGCGCAGTTCGTGCACGTTGAGGCTGGAGGTGTCGATCACCAGGTCGGCGTCGCCGCGCAGCTCGCGCAGCAGGTCGCGCTCGGCGGCGATGCCGTCGACGATGCGGCCGTCGCCCTGGAGCGGGTGGGGCCGGCGGACCGACTCGAAGCGCCGGACCAGGGCCTCGTCGGAGGACTCCAGGAAGACGATCCGGCGGGTGACCTGCTTGGCGTCGAGGTCGGCCAGGGACTCGCGGAGATTGTCGAAGAACTGGCGGCCGCGGACGTCGACGACGACCGCGATCCGGGCCACGTTCCCCTGGGAGCGGGCGCCGAGCTCCACCATGGTGGGGATCAGCGCGGGCGGCAGGTTGTCGACGACGAACCAGCCGAGGTCCTCCAGGCACTTCGCCGCGGTGGACCGGCCGGCGCCGGACATGCCGGAGATGATCACCAGCTCGGGGATGGCCGCGTCGGCGTTGTTCTCGCCGGCGGGCTCCGTCGTGCCCGTACTCATGTCTGGTGCTCCGTCTTCGTACTCGTGCTGCTCGTGTTCGTGCTGCTCGTGTTCGTGCTGCTCGTGTCGTTCGTGCTCGGTCATGCGGTGGTGCCCCCGTCGTCTTCCATGATCTCTCCTGTGGCCGTGTTCACGGCGGGCGCGGCCGGGGCCGCCTGCGCGAGGGCCACCGCCACGGCCTCGGCCGTCTTGCGGCCCATGCCGGGGACCTCGCAGATCTGCTCGATTGTCGCCTGCCGGAGCCGTTTGACCGAGCCGAAATGCTTGATGAGGGCTTGTTTCCGGGTGTCGCCGAGACCGGGGATCGCGTCCAGGGGGCTGGTACGGATGCGCTTGTTCCGCTTGGACCGCTGGTAGCGGATGGCGAAGTCGTGAGCCGTGTCACGCACCCGCTGGAGGAGGTACAGGCCCTCGCTGGTGCGGGGCAGCACCACCGGGTCGTCGTCGTCGGGCAGCCAGACCTCCTCCAGGCGCTTGGCGAGGCCGCAGACGGCGATGTCGTCGATGCCGAGCTCGTCCAGGGCCCGGCGGGCGGCGGCGACCTGCGGCTGCCCGCCGTCGACGACGACGAGCTGCGGCGGGTACGCGAAGCGCTTGGGCCGTCCGTCCTCGTCAGAGGCCTCGCCGTCGACCCATTCCCCCGTCTTCTCCTTCTCCAGGAGGTAACGCCTGAAGCGGCGGCTGATCACCTCGTGCATGGACCGGACGTCGTCCTGACCCTCGCCGTGCCAGATTTGCGTGTCTCCGACACGACCCTTGATCTGGAAGCGGCGGTACTCGCTCTTGCGGGGCAGGCCGTCCTCGAAGACCACCATGGAGGCCACCACGTCCTCGCCCTGGAGGTGCGAGATGTCGAAGCACTCGATGCGCAGCGGCGCCGAGTCCAGGTCCAGGGCCTCGGCGATCTCCTCCAGGGCCCGGGAGCGGGTGGTCAGGTCGCTGGCCCGCTTGGTCTTGTGCAGTACGAGGGCCTGCTGCGCGTTCCGCGCGACCGTCTCCATCAGGTCCTTCTTGTCGCCGCGCTGCGGGACGCGCAGGGACACCAGGGAGCCGCGGCGCCCGGAGAGCCAGGCGGTGACCGCCTCGGCGTCCTCCGGCAGTGCCGGGACCAGGACCTCCTTGGGCACCGCGTCGCCGCTCTCCTCGCCGTACAGCTGCTGGAGGGCGTGCTCCACGAGGCCGGCGGTGTCGACGGCCTCGACCTTGTCGGTGACCCACCCGCGCTGGCCGCGCACCCGGCCGCCGCGCACGTGGAAGATCTGCACGGCCGCCTCCAGCTCGTCCTCGGCGAGGGCGATCAGGTCGGCGTCGGTGGCGTCGGCGAGCACCACCGCGTTCTTCTCCATGGCCTTGCGCAGCGCCCCTATGTCGTCGCGCAGCCGGGCGGCCTTCTCGTACTCCATGTCCTCCGCCGCGAGCATCATCCGCTTCTCCAGGCGGCGCAGGTACGTGCCGGTGCGGCCGGCCATGAAGTCGCAGAACTCCTCGGCCAGTTCGCGGTGCTCGACCGGGGTGACCCGGCCGACGCAGGGCGCCGAGCACTTGCCGATGTAGCCGAGCAGGCAGGGCCGCCCGGCGGAGGCGGCGTTGCGGAAGACGCCGGCGGAGCACGTCCGTACGGGAAACACCCGCAGCATCAGGTCGACGGTCTCTCGGATGGCCCACGCGTGCGCGTACGGCCCGAAATAGCGCACGCCCTTCTTCTTGTGGCCGCGCATGACCTGGACGCGGGGGAACTCCTCGTTCAGCGTCACCGCGAGATACGGGTAGCTCTTGTCGTCCCGGTACTTCACGTTGAACCGGGGGTCGAACTCCTTGATCCAGGAGTACTCCAGCTGCAGCGCCTCGACCTCGGTGGACACCACGGTCCACTCCACGGACGCGGCCGTGGTCACCATCGTCGCCGTGCGCGGGTGCAGGCTCGTCAGCGGCTGGAAGTAGTTCGCCAGCCGCTGACGCAGGGACTTCGCCTTGCCGACGTAGATCACCCGACGGTGCTCGTCACGGAATTTGTAGACCCCGGGCGAGTCGGGGATCTGTCCCGGCTTGGGGCGGTAGCTGGAGGGGTCGGCCATGGTTCCCACCCTACTGGCGGGGACCGACACTCAGACCGTGCGCGCTGGTTGGCGGAGGGTGACGCGGGTCCTCGCCGTTCCCGCCGTGGGCATACGTCCCGGGGCGGGACGGGAGCCTCAGGTCCTGCGGGACGCACGGCGGCGGATCGCCCTGGTCGCTGTCAGCGCCAGGGCGAGCAGTGCGCCCGCGCCCGCCGCCGTGGAGGCGAGGGTCACGGCGGGGTCGTCGTGGGCCGGGGCCGGGGACGACGCGTCGTAGCCGCCCGCCGCCCCCTTCCTCGCGTAGACCGAGCCCGGGAGCTTGTCGCCGTACGCCCGGGTGACGCGGGCGCGGTACGCGGCGAGGGTCGTGCCGTTCCGGCCGACCGCCCGGACCGCGTCCTCGTCCAGGGGCAGCACCTTCGTGCCCTTCTGGACGTACCAGGCGTCGATCTGCGGCTCGCGGAACACCGTCCCGCCGGGGAGCGCGCGCCGGCCCGCCGCGTCGTAGCGGCGTTCGTCGTCGCCGGTGGCGATGTTCACCACCTGCCAGTCGCCGCCGGCCGTGCGCACGGTCCACAGGGAGGCGGTCCGGCCGTCGGCGGCGACCGCCGTGCTCGCGTGGAACTCGACCCGGGCCACCGGCGCCCCCGGCTTCCCGGCGACGAAGTCGGGCGACAGGATCCGGACAGGGACGGACGCGCCCTCGATCCGGGGTTTGGCGGCGGACCGCGCAGGAGAGCCGGCTCCCTCGGCGGCGTCCCGCGCGAAGAAGCGCGCCACCGTGTCGAGCGTCCCCGGCGCGGCCGCCGCCTGGTCCGGGGTCGTCGCGGTCGCCGGGGCCACGACGGCCTCCGCCGGGACCGCGCCGAGCCCGATCGTCAGGACCGCCGCACCGAGCACCGCCCGTATCCGTGCGTTCGTCATCGCCGTCACGCCCCGATCCGGTAGAGCGAGTGGGTCCAGGAGAAGGAGCCGTTGTTCACGTACCAGGCGTGCGAGGCCCAGTTGTAGCGGTCGCTCGACGGCCACGGGTCGCCCCAGTACACCCAGCCGTCGGCGTCGTCGTAGCCGTAGAGGACGTGCATGTGACCGCCGCCGCTCGCCCACTGGATGCGGGTCTCGACCGGCCGGTTCGCGTTGATCTCGGTCTGCACGGTCGAGTAGCGCAGCCAGCCGTTCACGTACGAGCCGGGGTTGATGCCCGCCCAGCTCAGTCCGTCCTGGACGTCGGCCAGCGTGGCCTGCCAGTTGGGGCAGTCGTAGCCCTGCTGCCGCCCGAAGGCGGCGTTGCAGAACTGGTTCTGCGAGTAGGTGCGGCCGAACCAGGTGGCGATGGTGTTGCCGCCGGCCGCCCAGCACCAGTTGGTCTTCTGCTGGGCCTGCATGGTGATGTTCAGGCGCTTGGACGCGTAGGTGGAGACGTCCTCCACGAGGACGTCCTCGCCGTCCGACACGCCGATCGGCGCGGCGGACGCCGGCGTGGCGGGGACGAGGAACAGGGCGGCGGCTGCGACAAGCACCGCCAGGGCCTTTCTGCTGCGCATCGCGTTCCTCCCGGGGTGGGGATGTGGGGAGTGGGTGGGGGGAGAGGAGCGCGTCCGGACGCTGCCTGGAGCATCGGACGTTGTCCGGATCGGGTCAACACGCTTCAATGCGGGGTGACGGCGGGCCGTGAACGGTGTGACCCGGATGTGAACGGCCGTCCCCTGCCCACCTGCCCGCCCGCCCCGGCGGCGCGCGCTCCGCCGCCCCCTGCCGTGAACGTTCACTGAGGAGTCCTCGTGGGCCACACCGAGGCCGATCTGGTGCAGCTGCTGCACACCGGGCCGTTCCACCTGGCGCTGCGCACGGCGCTCGCGGTGCGCGGGCTGTCGCTCCAGCGGGTGCAGCACCATCTGGCCCACCGGGGCGTCAAGGTCGGTGTGACCTCGCTGAGTTACTGGCAGCAGGGGGCCCGGCGGCCGCAGCGGCCGGAGTCGCTGAAGGCGGTGCGGGCACTTGAGGAGGTGCTCCAGCTGCCCGGCGACTCGCTGCTCCGGCTGCTCCGCGAGGACGCCTCAGGACGCGCCGAGGTCGAGCGCCCGGCGGCCCGCTCGTACCGCTCGCTGCTCGAGGCCTCCGGGGTGGTGGAGCAGCTGCTCGCGGAGCTGGAGTGCCCGGCGGACGGCGGGCTGCACACGGTGGGCCACCAGGAGCGGGTGCGGATCGGCGCGGGGCGCGAGCTGCTCGGCCGCGACTCGCAGCAGGTGGTGCGGGCGCACCGGGACGGCGTCGACCGCTATCTCGCGATCCACCGGGGCGATCCGGGCTGCGACCCGTCCCGGGTGGAGGTGCGGGCGACGGAGAACTGCCGCACGGGCCGGGTGCGGCGGCACGCGGAGACCGGGGTGTGCGTGGCCGAGCTGCTCTTCGACACCCGGCTGCGGGCCGGGGACACGTATCTCTTCTCGTACGGCTTCGAGGACGGCACCGGCGGGCCGAGCCGGGAGTACGTGCGGGGCTTCGGCTTCGCCGGCGGGCAGTACGTGCTCCAGGTCCGCTTCGACGAGACGGCCCTGCCGGTGCGCTGCCGGCGGTTCGCGCAGGCCTCGACGGGCGCGCCGCGCGGCGGCCGGGCCGAGCTGACCCTGAGCGGCCGGAACCGCGCGGTGCACGTGGTGGAGCAGGGGGTGCGCCCGGGGATCCTCGGGATCGAGTGGGACTGGTCCTGACGGGCGGGCCGGAGTCCGCTCCGGCTACGCCTTCGGGCCGGCGATCAGCTTGCCGTTCTCGACGCGGACCGGGACCTCGGGGAGCGGCACGGTCGCCGGGCCCTGGACGGCCTTGCCGGTGGTCACGTCGAAGCGGCTGCCGTGGCAGGGGCAGTTGCCCTCGTTGTCCTCGATCTTGTCCAGGACGCAGCCGGCGTGGGTGCACTGGGCGCTGAACGCCTTGTACTCGCCCTTGGCCGGGCAGTGCACCAGGAGCCGCTGCTCGCGGTAGAGCTTGGCGCCGCCGACGGGGATCTCGTCGGGCGCGCCGAGGGCGACCGGGGCGGTGGGGGTCGGGTCCTGGGCGTGGCCGACCTTGGAGTCGGTGGAGCAGGCGGCGACACCCAGCCCGGCGGCCCCGGCGAGGGCGGCGCCTTTGAGGACGGTGCGGCGGGTGGACTGGCCGGACATGAGCGCTCCACGGAGTCGGATCGGGGACGGGACAGGCGGTCCCAGAAGGGACCGAACCGACGATACCGGCGCGTACGCAGGGGCCGACGGGCGGGTCGGCGGGCAGACCGCGGCCCGCGGGTCGTCGGGCGGATCGGCGGGGCCGTGGCTGTCGGCCCGCGCCGGTGATGGGTTACGTTCCGGTGCGTGATCGTCGTCGCCGGTGAGTCCCTGATCGACCTGGTCCCCGACGGGGCGCCGGGCCCCTTGGCCCCGCTGCTGCCCCGGCCGGGCGGCGGCCCGTACAACACCGCCGTGGCCCTGGGGCGGCTCGGCGCGGACGTGGCCTTCTGCTCGCGGGTGTCGACGGACGTCTTCGGCGAGGCGCTGGTGGAGCGCCTTGTCGCGGCGGGGGTGGCGACGGGGCTCGTCCAGCGGGGTCCCGAGCCGACCACGCTCGCGGTGGCCGCCGTGGGGCCGGACGGCTCGGCGCGCTACGGCTTCTACGTGGAGGGCACGGCCGACCGGCTCTTCGAACTCCCCGAGCGGCTGCCGGAGGGGGTGCGGGCGGTGGCCTTCGGGACCTGCTCCCTGGCCCTGGAGCCGGGCGCGAGCGCGTACGAGGCGCTGCTGCGGCGCTCGGCGCGGGAGGGCCTGCTCACGCTGCTCGACCCGAACGTCCGGCCGGGGCTGATCCCGGACGCGGACGCCTACCGTAAGCGCTTCGCGGGCTGGCTGCCGGACGTCTCCCTGCTGAAGGTCTCGGAGGAGGACACGGCCTGGCTGGGCGGCTCCCCCGCCGAGTGGGCGACTGCCGGGCCGGCGGCCGTGGTGCTGACCCGGGGCGGCGACGGCCTGACGGTGTTCACCCGGGAGTACGAGGTGTCGGTACCGGGCGTGCGGGTGCCGGTGGTGGACACGATCGGCGCGGGCGACACGGTGAACGCGGCTCTGCTGCACGGCCTGGCGGGTCGCATGCCGGACGCGCTCGACCGGACGGACTGGCACGAGCTGCTCACGTTCGCCGCGCGGGCGGCGGCGGTCACCTGTACCCGGGCGGGCGCGGAGCCGCCGTACGCCCACGAGCTCATCGACGGCTGAGGGGCTGAGGCGGCTGAGGGGGGCGCCCACGTCTCGGCGGGCGCCCCCTCGGGCCGGTGTCGGCGCCCGTCAGGCCTTGCGGGCCCGGCCGGTGGCCGTCTTCTTGGCGGCGGTCTTCTTCGCCGGCGCAGCCTGCTTCGCCGCGGCGGTCTTGGCGGCGGCCGCCGTCTTCTTCACGGCCGTCTTCTTCGCCGGGGCCTTCTTCGCGCCGCGCGCGGCCGGGACGGTGGCCGCCGTGGCGTCGCTGATCCGGTCGGCGGAGAGGATCTCCCGCAGGAACTTGCCGGTGTGGCTGGCCGGCACCGAGGCGACCTCCTCGGGGGTGCCCTCGGCGACGACGAGTCCGCCGCCGCTGCCGCCCTCGGGGCCCATGTCGATGATCCAGTCCGCGGTCTTGATGACGTCCAGGTTGTGCTCGATGACGACCACCGAGTTGCCCTTGTCGACCAGGCCGGAGAGCACCTTGATCAGCTTCGAGATGTCCTCGAAGTGGAGGCCGGTGGTCGGCTCGTCCAGGACGTAGACCGTGCGGCCCGTGGAGCGCTTCTGGAGCTCGGAGGCGAGCTTGACGCGCTGGGCCTCGCCGCCGGAGAGGGTCGGCGCGGACTGGCCGAGGCGCACATAGCCGAGGCCGACCTCGGTGAGGGTGCGCAGATGGCGGGAGATGGTCGGGACGGCCTCGAAGAAGTCCAGGGCCTCCTCGATGGGCAGGTCGAGGACCTCGGAGATGGACTTGCCCTTGTAGTGGACCTCCAGGGTCTCCCGGTTGTAGCGGGCGCCGTGGCAGACCTCGCACGGGACGTAGACGTCCGGGAGGAAGTTCATCTCGATCTTGATGGTGCCGTCGCCGGAGCAGTTCTCGCAGCGGCCGCCCTTGACGTTGAAGGAGAAGCGGCCGGGCAGATAGCCGCGCACCTTCGCCTCCATGGTCTCCGCGAAGAGCTTGCGGATGTGGTCGAAGACACCGGTGTAGGTCGCCGGGTTGGACCGCGGGGTGCGGCCGATGGGCGACTGGTCGACGTGCACGACCTTGTCGACGAGGTCGTCGCCGTCCACGCGCGTGTGCCGTCCGGGCACCGACTTGGCGCCGTTCAGCTCGCGCGCCAGGTGGGTGTAGAGGATGTCGTTGACCAGGGTCGACTTGCCGGAGCCGGAGACGCCGGTGACGGCGGTGAGGACGCCCAGCGGGAAGGAGACGTCGATGTCCCGCAGGTTGTTCTCCCGGGCGCCGTGCACGGTGAGGCGGCGCGAGGGGTCCACGGGGCGGCGGATCTCCGGCGTGACGATCGCCCGGCGGCCGGACAGATACTGCCCGGTCATCGACTCCTCGTTGGCGAGCAGCTCCTTCAGGGATCCGGAGTGGACCACCTTGCCGCCGTGCTCACCGGCGCCGGGGCCGATGTCGACGACCCAGTCGGCCACCTTGATGGTGTCCTCGTCGTGCTCGACGACGATCAGCGTGTTGCCCATGTCGCGGAGCCGGACCAGGGTCTCGATGAGCCGGTGGTTGTCGCGCTGGTGCAGGCCGATGGACGGCTCGTCCAGCACGTACAGCACGCCGACCAGGCCGGAGCCGATCTGGGTGGCGAGCCGGATGCGCTGGGCCTCGCCGCCGGACAGGGTGCCGGCCGCGCGGTTGAGCGAGAGGTAGTCGAGGCCTACGTCGACCAGGAAGCGCAGCCGCTCGTTGACCTCCTTGAGGACCCGCTCGGCGATCTTCTTGTCCCGCGCGTTCAGCGTGAGCCGGCCCAGGAACTCGGCGCAGTCGCTGATCGACATCGCCGAGACCTCGGCGATGGACTTCTCCATCACCGTGACCGCGAGCACGATCGGCTTGAGGCGGGTGCCCTCACAGGTGGGGCACGGCACCTCGCGCATGTAGCCCTCGAAGCGCTCGCGGCTGGAGTCGCTCTCGGCCTCGCTGTGCCGCCGCTTCACGAAGGAGACGGCGCCCTCGAAGGCGGGCGTGGTGTAGGAGCGCTCGCGACCGTACCGGTTGCGGTAGCGGACCTCGACCTGGGTCTTGTGGCCGTACATCAGCGCCTTCTTGGCGCGCTGCGGCAGGCCCGCGTACGGGATGTCGGTGCGGAAGCCGAGGGCCTGGGAGAGGCCGCCGATCAGCCGGCCGAAGTACTCCTTGGTGTGGCCGTGCGACCAGGGGTGGATGGCGCCCTCGTCGAGCGACTTCTCCTCGTCGGGGACGACCAGCTCGGGGTCGACCTCCATGCGGGTGCCGATGCCGGTGCAGTCCGGGCAGGCGCCGAAGGGCGAGTTGAAGGAGAAGGAACGCGGCTCCAGCTCCTCGAAGGACAGGTCGTCGTACGGGCAGTAGAGGTGCTCCGAGTACATCCGCTCGCGCTCGGGGTCGTCCTCGGCGAGGTCGACGAAGTCGAGCACGACCATGCCGCCGGAGAGCCCGAGGGCGGTCTCGACGGAGTCGGTGAGACGGCGCTTGGCGCTGTCCTTCACGGTGAGGCGGTCGACGACCACCTCGATGGTGTGCTTCTCCTGCTTCTTGAGCGTCGGCGGCTCGCTGAGCTGGATCGTCTGCCCGTCGACCCGGGCGCGGCTGTAGCCCTTGGTCTGGAGGTCGGCGAAGAGGTCGACGAACTCGCCCTTGCGCTCGCGTACCAGCGGCGAGAGCACCTGGAAGCGGCTGCCCTCGGGCAGCTCCAGGACCTTGTCGACGATGGCCTGCGGCGACTGGCGGGAGATCGGGCGGCGGCACTCGGGACAGTGCGGCTTGCCGATGCGGGCGAAGAGCAGCCGGAGGTAGTCGTAGACCTCGGTGATCGTGCCGACCGTGGAGCGCGGGTTGCGCGAGGTCGACTTCTGGTCGATGGAGACGGCCGGCGACAGGCCCTCGATGAAGTCGACGTCCGGCTTGTCCATCTGGCCGAGGAACTGCCGGGCGTAGGAGGAGAGCGACTCGACGTACCGGCGCTGCCCCTCGGCGAAGATCGTGTCGAACGCGAGGGAGGACTTGCCCGACCCGGAGAGCCCGGTGAAGACGATGAGGGAGTCACGCGGGAGGTCGAGCGAGACGTTCTTGAGGTTGTGCTCGCGAGCGCCACGGACGATGAGACGGTCGGCCACGCCGGTCCGCACCTTTCTTCAGAGAGCGGATGTGCCTGAACACCCAACAACCAAGGATGCCGGATGCTTCCACCGAGCCTATAGCACGCACATTCGATTTCCGGACGTTCGCCGACCACTTCACCCGAACGAGTGGCGGCGCCGGGGCGTCGTCCCAGGTCGTGGCCCTGGAGGCCTGGCCGGACCGGCCCGGAACCCCCTAGGGTCGGCGCCATGATCGACCATGTGCGTGACCTCGCCTCCGTGCGCGAGGCGACCGACCGGCTCATCGACGCGGTCTCCTCCTGGGACAACGCGGCGCTCGCCCAGCCGTCACGGCTTCCGGGCTGGACCCGCGGCCATGTCCTGGCCCACCTCTCCCGTAACGCCGACGCCCTCGTGAACGTTCTCCAGGGTCTGCCGATGTACAAGGACGCGGAGACCCGCGACGCCGACATCGAGGGCGGCTCCGCCCGCCCGCTGGACGTCCAGCTCGCCGACCTGCGCGCCACCGCCGACCGCTTCTCGGCGGTCTGCGAGGAGCCCGCCGACTGGGACCGCACCGTCGAGCTGCGCAACGGCGTCACCGACAGCGCCTCCCGGATCCCCTTCCGCCGCTGGGTGGAGGTGGCCCTGCACCACGTCGACCTGGGCGCGGGCTACGAGCTGGAGGACCTGCCGGAGGAGTTCGTCTCCCGCGAGATCGGCTTCCTCGCCGACCGCTGGAGCGGCCGCCCGGACGTCCCGCCGGTCACCCTGCGCCTCGGCCACGACGAGGACACCCCCTCCTGGCTCACCGGCGGCACCGAGGGCGAGCCCGTCGTCCTCGCGGGCACCGCCGCCGAGCTCCTCGGCTGGCTGGCCGGCCGCGGCGACAAGGGCGCCCACCTCGCCGTCCTCTCGGGCCCGGCCCTCCCCGACCTCCCGGCGCTCTAGCCGAGTTGCCCCGGTCACCGGCCCGCGCGCCGGTGACCGGGACTAGGCTGATCACATGACGTACAGCGGAGCGGTGAAGGTCGGCGGGCCCGCCGACGTGCACGAGCTGACCGATCTGATGATCTCGAAGGTCGCGGTCGGTCCGATGGACAACAACGCGTATCTGCTGCGCTGCCGGGCCACCGGCGAGCAGCTGCTGATCGACGCGGCCAACGAGGCCGGCACCCTGCTCACGCTGATCGGTGACGACGGCATCAGCGCCGTCGTCACCACCCACCGGCACGGCGACCACTGGCAGGCGCTCGCCGAGGTCGTCGCGGCCACCGGCGCCCGTACGTACGCCGGTGCGTACGACGCGGAGGGCATCCCCGTCGGGACCGACGAGCTCGTGGAGGACGGCGACACGATCCGGGTGGGCCGGGTCGAGCTGACCGCCCGCCGGCTGATCGGCCACACCCCCGGCTCGATCGCCCTGGTCTACGACGACCCGCACGGGCACCCGCACGTCTTCACCGGCGACTGCCTCTTCCCCGGCGGCGTCGGCAACACGTGGAAGGACCCCGAGGCCTTCGCGAGCCTGCTCCACGACGTGGAGACCAAGCTCTTCGACCGGCTCCCCGACGAGACCTGGGTCTACCCGGGCCACGGCAAGGACACCACCCTCGGTGACGAGCGCCCCCACCTCGCCGAGTGGCGCGAGCGCGGCTGGTAGTCCCAGGACACGACCGAGGCGCCCCTGGTGACACCGGGGGCTCCCACGCGCCCCCGTAACCCGGACGGCGGCCGGGTAGTTGGCGCGACATGCAGTCCAGTCACGCTCCGTCGCCGCCCACGGCCCGCCCCGCGCCCTCGATGGGACGGCTCGCCGCCGCCTCGCTCGTCGGCACCGCCATCGAGTTCTTCGACTTCTTCGTCTACGGGACGGCCGCCGCGCTCGTCCTCGGACCGCTCTTCTTCCCGACCTTCTCCCCCGTCGCCGGCACCCTCGCCGCCTTCGGCACCTTCGCGGTCGGCTTCCTCTCCCGGCCGCTCGGCTCGGTCGTCTTCGGGCATGTCGGCGACCGCTACGGACGGCGCCCGGTCCTGTTCGCCTCGCTGCTGCTCACCGGCTGCGCCACGGTTGCGGTCGGCTGCGTCCCCACGTACGACGGCATCGGCGTCGCCGCGCCGGTCCTGCTGCTCGTCCTGCGCTTCCTCCAGGGCCTCGGTCTGGGCGGCGAGTGGGGCGGGGCGGTGCTCCTGACCGCCGAGCACGCCCCGGCGGGGCGGCGGGCGCTGTGGGCGAGCTTCCCACAGATCGGGCCGGCCGTCGGATTCCTGCTCGCCAACGGGGTGATGCTGGTGCTGACCGCCGGGCTCGGGGACGCCGACTTCCGCTCCTGGGGCTGGCGGGTGCCGTTCTGGGCGGCGGGGCTGCTCGCCGCCGCCGGTCTCGCGCTGCGCTCCTCGCTCGCGGAGACGCCGCAGTTCGAGGCGCTGGCCGCCGAGGGCGGGCAGGCGAGCGCGCCGCTGCGGGAGGTCGCCCGGGACCACTGGCGGCTGGTGCTGCTCACGGCGGGCGCGCTCGCGGTCGGCTACGCCGTCTTCTACACGGTGTCCACCTGGGCCCTGGCGTACGGCACCGAGCGGCTCGGTGTGCCCAGCACCGTCATGCTGACCTGTGTGATGGCGGCGGTGGCGATCAAGGGGGCGACGACCCCGGTCTTCGCACTGCTCGGCGACCGCTACGGACGCCGGACCCTGTGCCTGGCGGGCTGCGCGGCCTCGGCCCTCTGGATGTTCCCGATGATCGCGCTGCTGCACACCGCGCGCCCGCTGCTGATGTTCCTCGGCTTCCTCGGCTCGCTGCTCGCCTTCATCACGATGTTCGCCGTGGTCGCCGCGTACCTCCCGGAGCTGTACGAGCCCCGGGTCCGCTGCACCGGCGCGGCCGTCGGGTACAACCTGGCGGGCGTCCTCGGCGGCGCGCTGACCCCGATCGTGGCGACGGCCTTCTCCGACGGCGGCGAGGGCCCGCCGTGGGGCGTGGCGGCCTATCTGACCGTGGTGGCGCTGGTGAGTCTGGGCTGCTTCGCGCTGCTGCCGGAGACGCTGCCCGCCCCGGAGGCGGCGGAGAGGGAGTGCGCGCCCGCGTAGCCGCCTTCCGCTTGCGACTGCCTACCGCCGTCACCGGCTGCGCGAACCGACGGCGCGGCCTCAGGCCTCGGCCGTCTCCCGCTCGGCCGCCCGCTCCGTCTCCCTCCTGGTCGCGATCAGGCTCGTGATCGTCGTGACGATCAGCACGCCGCAGATGACGGCGAGGGAGAACGGGATGGAGATCTCCGGGACGGGGACGCCCGACTCGTGCAGCGCGTGCAGCACCAGCTTCACTCCGATGAAGCCGAGGATCACCGACAGGCCGTAGCCGAGGTGGACCAGCTTCCTCAGCAGGCCGCCGATCAGGAAGTACAGCTGGCGCAGGCCCATCAGGGCGAAGGCGTTGGCGGTGAAGACGATGTACGGGTCCTGGGTGAGGCCGAAGATCGCCGGGATGGAGTCGAGGGCGAACAGCACGTCGGTGGTGCCGATCGCCAGCATGACGATCATCAGCGGGGTCAGCACCCGCTTGCCGTTGTCGCGGAGGAACAGCTTGGTGCCGTGGTAGCGGTCGGCGACGCCGAACTTCCTCTCGATCGACCTGAGGAGGCGGTTCTCCTCGAACTCGTCCTCCTCCTCGTCGGAGCGGGCCTCCTGGATGAGCTTCCAGGCGGTGTAGATGAGGAAGGCGCCGAACAGGTAGAACACCCAGGAGAAGCTCGCGATGATCGCCGCGCCGGCGGCGATGAAGACCGCGCGGAGCACCAGGGCGATCAGCACGCCCACGAGCAGCACGCGCTGCTGGAGGTGGGACGGCACCGAGAACTTCGCCATGATCAGGACGAAGACGAAGAGGTTGTCGACGCTCAGCGACTTCTCGGTGATGAAGCCGGCGAAGAACTCGCCGGAGGCCCGGCTGTCACCGAAGACCCACAGGCCGAGGCCGAACAGGGCGGCGAGGGCGATCCAGACGCCCGTCCAGATGCCCGCTTCCCTGGTGGACACGTCATGGGGCTTGCGCCCGATGAAGAAGTCGATCGCGATCAGGGCGCTCAGACCGAGAACGGTCAGCACCCACAGGGTCACAGAAACGTCCACTGTGCCTCCGGCGTCGTACGGCCGACGGATCGGCCTCGTCGTTGCCGGAGGTCTCTTCCACCCGGGTCGCCCGGGCCGGCGTCCCGGGACCAGGTGTCCGACCTGTCCGTATTGACGGGTGCGCCGCGCTTGGGGAGTACTCCCCTCCGCTGAGGGGAGCCTACCCGAAAGACCAAGTATTGGTAAAGAGAAGGGTAAAGCGAGACCAAAAGCGCAGGTCAGGGGCCCCACTGTCGTCGGGAGTCGGAGAGCTGGGCGAGCACCTGGCGCAGCACCGCGCTGCCCGCCGGGAAGACCGGCGGCTCGTACGTCCAGGCGTGCCCGACCCAGGGATCGGCGAGGTGGTCGTCGGGTACCGGGGTCAGCCGGGTCAGACAGCGCCACAGCGGGTCGAGCACCGGCCCGTACGCCGCCGCGTCGGCCCGGTCGGCGACGAGCAGCAGATGGGTGCCGACCGCCGGGCCCTCGTCGGCCAGGTAGCGCAGCTGGTTGACCGAGCGGTCGTCGAAGCCGTGCGGGAAGTCGTGCACGATCAGCAGTTCCTCGGCCGTGTCCAGGCCGGGCGGCAGGTCCTCGGAGGCCCCGGCGCGCGCCGCCATCTGCAGCAGGTCGACCCGCTCGGTGACCTGCTTCAGGACGGCCGAGACCCCGGCCGCTCCGGCGGCCGGCGGGCCGGCGAGCACGCCCGCCTCGACGAGCGGGGCGAAGGCGTTCGCGCCCGCTCCGGCCGCGTCGATCACGCGGACCCGGAAGGAGCCCGCGGGGTGCACGGCGAGCAGCCGCACCGCGTGGGCGACGGCGCTCTCCAGGGCGAGCCGGCGCAGCTCGGCCTCGTCGAGCAGCGTCGCCGCCTCGGAGTGGCCGCGCCCCGAGTCCACCCAGAGCCCGCGGGCGAGCGGGAGGCGGGCCAGGAACGGGATGCGCAGGCCGGTCCGCTCGGGGAGGTGGAGGTCGCCGAGCCGGACCGCCGTCGGGGCCTCCATGGGCACCCGGTAGGCCTGCCAGACCGGGCTGCTCCAGCGGGCGTACGCGGCGGGCAGGGCGGGCTCGACCACCTCGGACTCGGCGGTGAGCTGGGTGAGGTCGCGGTCCAGGGCCTCCTGGGCGCGGGCGGTGAGCTCGTCGTGCTTGGCCTTGGCCGCGGCCCGGGCGGCGTCGCCGGCGCCGCCGATACGGCTGCGCGGGTCGGACAGGAGCCCGTCGAGCTCCTGGTCGAGGCGGGACTCGGCGAAGTTGCAGGCGCTGCGGTAGGCGGCGGTGGCCCGGGCCAGGTCCTCGAACATGCCCCACACCTGGTTGTAGAGCCGCTCGTCCATGGTCCAGCCGCTGGCGTCACCCGCGACCGGGGTCGGGAACCCGGCGGGGGCGGGGGCCTGGGCGGAGGCCTCGGCGGCGGCCGGGCGGCGGCGCGGGTGGGTGTAGTCGATGGGCCCGCCGCTGCCCGGCGCGGCCGGGGGCGGCGGCGGTGCGGCCGGGGGCTGGGGCGGTGCGATCGGGGGCTGGGGCGGGACCACGGGCTGGGTCTGGGCGGCCTGGTGGGCGCGCTCGCCCTCGGTGACCCGGCCTGCGGCGTCCTCGGCGCGCGGGGCGGGGGCGGGCACGGCGCGGGCCAGGCCCTGGGCGACGGCGTCCAGGACGGAGCCGGCGAGTTCGGGGGCGCGGTCGAGGCCCTGGTCGGCGAGGAGGGCGGCGAGCCCGCCCTCGTACCCCTGGCCGACGGCGCGGACCTTCCAGGCGCCCTGACGCCGGTAGAGCTCCAGGGCGACCACGGCGGACTCGAGGTCGAGCCCGGTGATCGTGTAATCGGCGATGGCGGTGCCGTCGGGCGCGGTGACGGTGACGACGGGCGCGGCCGAGGCGCCGAAGCGGGTGGGGCCGCCCGTGCCGAGCGGCAGGGCGAGCAGTACGGAGACCCGGTGGACGGTGGCGCGCACCGCCTCCAGGTCGACCGCGAGCCGGTGCCGGGCGGCGGCCTGCCGGGACACCTCTATGCCGGGCAGTTCGGCGGCCCCCGGGTGGGCGAGGGCCTCGGGGCCGGCGACGCGGCCCTCCTCGTCGCCCAGGGTGGCCGCGGCGAGGACCGGATGACCGGCCGAGACCCGGATCTCCAGGCGGGTGTGGGGCAGGGGGTGGTTCTGCCCCCGGACCAGCTCGGCGGTCATCTGCTCCGTCTCTCCGTACGAACGTGGGCGCGGCGGCGCCGGGTTACAGGACCGGGAAGATGCTCGGCATCAGGTCCTGGAAGGTGCGGCCGTTGGCCGGGTTGCCCAGGGCGGTCATCTGCCAGCCGGAGCCGTTGCGGTGCACCTTGGCCATGATCTGGGCGGTGTACTGGCCGCCGCCGTTGAGCGTGTAGCGGGCGAGCTCCTGGCCGTTGGTCTCGTCCACGAGGCGGCAGAACGCGTTCTGCACCTCCTGGAAGGTCTGGCCGGTGAAGGAGTTCACCGTGAACACGATCTGGTCGATGTGGACGGGGACCCGCTGGAGGTCCACCAGGATCGCCTCGTCGTCGCCGCCCTGGCCCACGCCGCCCACCAGGTTGTCACCGGTGTGGCGGACCGAGCCGTCGTCGCTGACCAGGTGGCGGAAGAAGACCACGTCGACGGGCTGCTTGTCGGCGAAGAGGACCGCGGAGGCGTCGAGGTCGATCTCGCGGGTGCGCGAGCCGAACAGTCCGCGGCGGGGCGCCGCCTGCCAGCCGAGCCCCATCCGTACGGACGTGAGGCTGCCCCCGTCCTTCTTCTCCAGGCTGATGGCCTGCCCCTTGGTCATGTTGACCGTCACGCGCTGCCCCTCTCATCGGTGTGAGCAGCACCCTACGCAGGGGCACTGACACCGTGCCCGGAGCGGCCCGGTTTTGTGTCGGTCTTGCAACACACTGGGCCGGCTCCGGGTCCGTCCCGGGCCGTGGCGGCGGGCGGGCGTCAGGCGAGTCCGGCCTCCTTCATCTGCCGCAGCTCCTTCTTGAGTTCGGACACCTCGTCGCGGAGCCGGGCGGCGACCTCGAACTGCAGCTCGGCGGCGGCGGCCTTCATGCGGTCGGTCATCTCCTCGATGATTCCCGCCAGTTCGGCCGCGGGCCGGTCGCCGAGCTCCAGGGTCGAGCCGGCCTTCGCGGCCTTGCCGGCCTTGGCCTTCGGCGCGTGGACGGCCAGCGACGGCACGGGCGACTTGGCGCCCTTGCCGTCCTTCCCGGCCTTGCGGTAGCCGGTGCCGAGCAGTTCCTCGGTGTCGATCTCCTCGCGGGCGATGGTGGCCACGATGTCGTTGATCTTCTTGCGGAGCGGCTGCGGGTCGATCCCGTTGGCCTTGTTGTACGCGACCTGCTTCTCGCGGCGCCGGTTGGTCTCGTCGATGGCCTGCGCCATCGCCGGGGTGATGGTGTCGGCGTACATGTGGACCTGGCCGGAGACGTTTCGGGCGGCGCGGCCGATGGTCTGGATGAGCGAGGTGCCGGAGCGCAGGAAGCCCTGCTTGTCGGCGTCGAGGATGGCGACCAGGGACACCTCGGGCAGGTCGAGGCCCTCGCGAAGCAGGTTGATGCCGACGAGCACGTCGTACTCGCCGGAGCGCAGTTCGCGCAGCAGCTCGATGCGGCGCAGGGTGTCGACGTCGCTGTGCAGATAGCGCACCTGGATGCCGAGCTCCAGGAAGTAGTCCGTGAGGTCCTCGGCCATCTTCTTGGTGAGGGTGGTGACGAGCACCCGCTCGTCGCGCTCGGCGCGCAGCCGGATCTCGTGCACGAGGTCGTCGATCTGGCCCTCGGTGGGCTTGACGACGATCTCGGGGTCGACGAGGCCGGTGGGCCGGATGATCTGCTCGACGAAGCCGTCGGAGCGGGACAGCTCGTAGGTGCCGGGGGTGGCCGACAGGTAGACGGTCTGGCCGATCCGCTCCTGGAACTCCTCCCACTTCAGCGGCCGGTTGTCGAGCGCCGAGGGGAGCCGGAAGCCGTGGTCGACGAGGGTGCGCTTGCGGGAGGCGTCGCCCTCGTACATGGCGCCGATCTGCGGGACCGTGACGTGCGACTCGTCGATGACGAGCAGGAAGTCCTCGGGGAAGTAGTCGAGGAGGGTGTTGGGCGGGGAGCCGGGCTCGCGGCCGTCGAAGTGCATCGAGTAGTTCTCGATGCCGGAGCAGGAGCCGATCTGGCGCATCATCTCGATGTCGTAGGTGGTGCGCATGCGCAGCCGCTGGGCCTCCAGGAGCTTGCCCTGCTTCTCCAGCTCCTTGAGGCGCTGCTCCAGCTCGGTCTCGATGTCGTTGACCGCGCGCTCCATGCGCTCGGGGCCCGCGACGTAGTGGCTGGCGGGGAAGACGTACAGCTGCTCGTCGTCGCTGATGACCTCGCCGGTGAGCGGGTGCAGGGTCGACAGGGCCTCGATCTCGTCGCCGAACATCTCGATGCGGACGGCCAGCTCCTCGTACACCGGGAAGATCTCGATGGTGTCGCCGCGCACCCGGAAGGTGCCGCGGGCGAAGGCCATGTCGTTGCGGTTGTACTGGATGTCGACGAAGCGGCGCAGCAGCTGGTCGCGGTCGATCTCGTCGCCGACCTTGAGGGAGACCATCCGGTCCACGTACTCCTGCGGGGTGCCGAGGCCGTAGATGCAGGAGACGGAGGCGACCACGACCACGTCGCGCCGGGTGAGCAGCGAGTTGGTGGCGGAGTGGCGCAGCCGCTCGACCTCCTCGTTGATGGAGGAGTCCTTCTCGATGTAGGTGTCGGACTGCGGGACGTACGCCTCGGGCTGGTAGTAGTCGTAGTACGAGACGAAGTACTCCACCGCGTTGTTCGGCAGGAGCTCGCGGAACTCGTTCGCCAGCTGGGCGGCCAGCGTCTTGTTCGGCGCCATCACCAGGGTGGGGCGCTGAAGCTTCTCGATCATCCAGGCGGTGGTCGCCGACTTGCCGGTGCCGGTGGCGCCGAGCAGCACGACGTCCTTCTCGCCGGCGCGGATGCGCCGGTCGAGGTCGGCGATGGCCGCCGGCTGGTCGCCGCTGGGCTGATAGGGGCTGACGACCTCGAAGGGCGCCACCGTACGTTCGATCTTGGAAACGGGCCGCATGTCACCACCGTACGACCCGGCACTGACAGCCGGGGGGTCATCGGCCCGCGGACGGGCCCGGCGGGCCTGCCGCCGGCCCTGTCGGCGGTCCCGCCGGTCCCGCTACCAGTCCTGGGAGCGGTACGTGCCGCGGTGGGCGGTGCGGCGGCCGGAGCGGGCCGCGGGGCGGGCGGAGGACCAGTTCGCGGGCTCGCCGTAGGCCGGGGCGCGGCGCGGGGAGGGGACTCCGGGGAGGCCGCGCGGGTAGCCGCCGCGGGCGCTGGGGCGCTGCCAGTCGGGCTCGCCCATGACGAGCAGCGGGTCGAACATGACGACGACGGCGGCGAGCAGCAGGAAGACGCCCGGCCCGATCAGCATGGGCAGCAGGAGCGAGGTGGCGCTGTCGCCGCTGCCGGGGGCGGCGGTGCCGTGCAGCCGCACGTCCACGGCGGCCATGGCGGTGTAGTGCATCCCGCTGACCGCGAGCCCCATGACGACGCTGGCACCGAGGCTGGCGAGGAAGCCGTGCACGGAGACCGCGGCCCACAGGGCGGCGGTGGCGGCTACGACGGCGATGACCACGGAGAGGGCGACGGTGAGGGTGTCGTAGCCGATCTCCCCGTGCAGCCGCATTCCGGCCATGCCCAGGTAGTGCATGGTGGCGACGCCGAGGCCGGTGATGGTGCCGCCGGTGACCAGGGTCAGCGTGGTGGCCCCGCGGTATCCGACGATGAAGATGCCGATCCCGACCATGAGGATGGCGACGCCGAGGCTGGCGAAGGTGATGGGCCGGTCGTAACTGATCGGGGCCTGCCGGACCGAGAAGCCCATCATGGCGATGAAGTGCATGGTCCAGATGCCGGTCCCGATGGAGGTGGCGCCGAGGGCGAGCCAGCCGGCCTTGAAGGTGTCGCGGTGGCGCAGCGACCTGGTGGTGCAGCGGAGACCCAGGGCGCCGCCGAGGCAGGCCATGAGGAAGGCCGCCACCGGTGTGACCAGTCCGTAGCTGAATCCGTCGACCGTGCCCTGCATCAGCGTCTGTCCTCCACCCCTGGTGCAACGTCGTCCGAAAACAGTCGGTACCGCTGAGTAGTGCTATCGGATTATGGCGCCCGCCGAGCTCGTCCGGCCATGGGGTCCGGGAAAAGTCCGGACCGGTTGTCGGTGGCGGGTCGTACGGTGGGCGGCATGGAGCAGGAGAGGCCGGGGACGCCGGCGGGGTCGGAGCGGGGACGGGTGGAGTGGGCGGTGGTGCCCAGTGCCGTCGGGCCCCTGCTGCTCGCCGCGACGGAGCGGGGGCTCGTGAGCGTGGTGTTCCACGCGGACGCGCGCGTGCGGGAGCGGGCCCTGGAGCGGCTCGCCGGGGCGCTGGGCGGGGAGCTCGTGGAGCTCTCCTCGGGCCGGCTGGCCGAGCCAATACGGCAGTTCGCGGCCTATTTCGACGGGGGTCTGCGGAGCTTCGACGTCAAGCTCGACTGGTCGCTGGTGACCGGATTCAATCGTCAGGTGCTCCGCGAGCTGGCGGACACCGTCCCCTTCGGGGCGGTGGTGGGGTACGGGGAGCTGGCCCGCCGGGTGGGGCAGCCGGCCGCCGCCCAGGCCGTCGGTGCGGCGATGGGCGCCAATCCGCTGCCGGTGGTGGTGCCGTGCCACCGGGTGGTGGAGAGCGACGGCGGCATCGGGGGCTTCGGCGGCGGTCTGGAGACGAAGCGGAAGCTGCTCGCGCTGGAGGGTGTGCTGCCGGAGCCGCTGTTCTGAGCGGGGGCGTTCGCGGCTGGGCGGCGGACCCTCCGGGGCTCGGGCGGGCCCTGCGGCGGACGGCGGGCGGGGCCGGGCTGCCCGCCGCAAGGCCTGGAGCCGGGGCCGGGCCGCGTCGGATGAGCCGGCGCCGACGCGCGCCCGGTGGGCACTCGGCGGGCCCCGGGGCCGGTCACCCGTAGCCGGGGCGCGGGCCGGATGACCGCCCGGGGCACACGCCCCGCTGCGGTCGGCGGCCACCTGGGCGTTCCCAGCCGGTGGGACGGCTGGCACACTGCGTAAGTGACCAAAGCGCCAGACGCCCCTGACGCCCTGCTGACCGCGGGGATATCCAAGCCACCCGTCTCCCCCGACCGGCTGCCCGCCCTGCGGCGCCGGATCCAGGCCGTGCTGATCGCCACCCAGATCCTCGGCGGGCTCGGCATCGCCATCGGCGTGGCGCTCGCCGCCGTCCTGGCCAAGGAGGTCAGCGGTACGGAGGCGCTGTCGGGTCTCGCGTCGACGGCCACGGTCGCCGGGCCCGCCCTGCTCGCGATGCCGCTCGCCTCGCTGATGGCCCGGCGCGGGCGGCGGGCCGGCCTCGTCCTGGCCTATCTGGTCGGCGCCCTCGGCTCGGCGGTCGCCGTGCTCGGCGCCACCGCGGGCAGCTTCCCGCTGCTCCTGGCCGGTCTGGTCGGCTTCGGCGCGGGCTCCTCGGCCAATCTGGCCGCCCGGTTCGCCGCCGCGGACCTGGCCGAGCCGGACCGCCGGGCCCGGGCCATCTCGACCGTGGTGTGGGCCACCACCATCGGCGCCGTCCTCGGCCCCAACATCGCCGCCCCGGCCGGCGAGAGCGTCTCCGGCCTCGGCGTCCCGGCCGCCGCCGGGCCCTTCGTGTGGGCGTCCGGCGTCTTCGTGGTCGCCGCCGTCATGGTGGCGGTGCTGCTGCGGCCCGACCCACTGCTCACCGCGCGGGCGCTGGCCGACCCCGAGGAGACCGCGGCCGCCGACGGGCGCTCCCTGAAGGCCGGGATGCGCGCGGTGCGGGCCTCGTCCCGGGCCCGGCTCGCCCTGGTGACGGTCGCCGGTTCGCACACCGCCATGGTGTCGATCATGTCGATGACCCCGGTCGCGCTCAGCCACCATGGCGCAGGCATCCGGCTGATCGGGCTGGTGATCAGCGGCCACATCGCCGGCATGTACGCCTTCTCGCCCGTCATGGGCTGGCTGTCCGACCGGCTCGGCCGGCTCACCGTGATCGGCCTCGCGGTGGCGCTGCTCGTCACCGCCGCGGCGCTCGCGGGGACCGCCGGGCCCAGCCACGGGCAGACCGCGCTCGGTCTGTTCGTCCTCGGCCTCGGCTGGTCGGCCGGCCTCGTCTCCGGCTCGGCGCTGCTCACCGACTCCGTGCCGCAGGCCGCCCGGGCGGCCGTCCAGGGCCTTTCCGACTTCATCATGAACACCTCGGCCGGCCTCGGCGGCCTCGCCGCCGGCCTGATCGTCTCCCAGGCGGGCTACGGCTGGCTCAACCTCGTCGGCGCCTGTCTCCTCCTCCCGATGACCGTGCTCGCGGCGCGTGGCGCGCTGCGCCGCGCCTGAGGCCGGAACGCGTCGGCGGATCAGGAGCGGACAGGCCGCGCGGTTCGGTGCCGGCGGTTGTCCCCCGGCCGCCGGGGCCGAGGGAACATCGGGCGCCGGAGCGTCTCGACAGCGGGGCTGTCGGGGCGTTTCGGCTGAGGCGCCGGACGCGCCTCGGCCTGCCCGGGAGTTCCCGGTCGGTTCATCGGGGCACCACCGGGGAGGTGGCGCCCGGCGCCACCTCCCGCGGCGTGCCCGTGCCGTCGGCGGGCACGCTCCACACGGCGCCGTCGTAGGCGTAGGAGACCGTGCCGGGACCGGTCCAGGCGGCCTGGTCGTCGACGGAGCGGGTCTCGGCGAGCGGGTGCGCGCGCCGGGTCGCCAGGTCGAGCACGTACAGCCGCCAGGGGGCGCTCGGGTCGGTGGAGACCTTCTTCTTGTACGCGAGGCGGGTGCCGTCCGGGGAGAGCGAGGGGCACTCGACGTTCTCCTCGATCGCCCGCGCCGACCACTTCTTCAGGTCGCCCTCGACGAGGTAGGTGCGGCCCCGGGTGCCGACGGTCGCGTAGAAGCGGTTGTCGTCGGCGGCGAAGCTGACACCCCAGTAGTTGACGTCGGGCGCGTGGTAGCGGCGCCCGTCGAGGGTGAGCGGGATCTGCTCGATGCTCTTGATCAGATAGCCGGTGCGCAGATCGAGGATCGAGGTGCGGGTGGAGAAGGCGGAGGTGTTGTACGAGTCGCCGGTCGCGAAGGTGGTCCAGGCGAGCACCCGGCCGGAGGCGGAGACCCGGGCCCGGTTGGGGATGCCGGGCAGGCTCATCCGCTTCTGCTCCTGCAGGCGCCGGTCGAGCACCAGGACGTACGAGCGGGCCGGCACGCCCGGGCGGCGCTGGAGGCACAGCGCGGTGTGCCCGGCGGCGTGGAAGCGGTCGCAGCGCGGCCCGAGCGCGAGCCGGCCGCCGGGCGCGGCCGGGTCCTGTCGGGCCACCCGGCCGGTCGCGGTGTCCCGGAACCAGAGCACGCCCGGCCGTGCCCCGTCGAGCCCGAACCCGGCGTCGGCCGCCACGGCACCCTCGTCGGGGCGGCCGTGGGCGGCCCGCACGGTGTACGCGGTGGCCCCGCCGGCCAGCAGCAGGAAGCCGAGCACGAGGGCCCAAAGCCGGAGCCGGGTCATGAGAGGTCCCTTCTGGGAAGTGCCGTGGACGGCTCCCGGGGGAGCAGGCGGCTCGCGCCGAGCAGCGCGACGGGCAGGGCGGCAAGCGCCAGGAACAGCGCGGGGCGCGGCCCCCAGAGGGTCCAGGCGGCACCGAAGCCGGTGGCCGCGGCCACCTTGGCGAGGGCCTGCGCGGTCTGGACGAGCGCGAGTCCGCCCGCCCGCCGCGCGGGCGGGAGCAGCGGGCCGGTGAGCGCCATCAGGACGCCGTCGGTGGCCGCGTAGAAGACCCCGAGGAGCAGCGGGACGGCCACGAGGAGCAGCAGGCCCGGCACCGGGGCCAGGAGCAGGCCGAGGGCGATCAGCAGGGCCCCGTGCCCGTACAGGAAGGGACGCCGGCGGCCGGTCCGGTCGGCGAGCCGGCCGGCGGGCACGGCGAGCAGCAGATACGCGGCCGAGGCGCCGAGCGGCAGGAACGGGAACCAGGTGGCGTCGAGTTCGGTGCGCCGCTGCAGCAGCAGGTAGAAGAACGCGTCGCCGACGGTGGCCGCGCCGAGCAGCGCGGCGGCGAGCGCGACCCGGCGCACGGCGGGCAGCCGCAGCAGGGCCGGATCATCACCGGACCTGCCGTCTGGAGGACCGGGAGTACGTGGGGCGGGCCCGGGCCCGGGCGCGGGCGCGCGGGAGCCGCCGGGGACGAGGACGACGAGCAGCAGCACCCCGAGCAGCCCGACGCAGAAGCTGACGACGAAGACGGCGTCGTACGCGTCGGCCGTGACCCACAGGATCGCGAACGCGGCGAGCGGGCCGAGCAGTGCGCCGGTGGTGTCCATGGCGCGGTGCACGCCGAAGGCGCGGCCGAGGGCGTCGGGCGGGCTGTCGAGGGTGATGAGCGCGTCGCGGGGCGCGGTGCGGAGGCCTTTGCCGAGCCGGTCGGCGGCGAGCGCGGCGGCGATCGGTCCGGTCGCGCCGCCCGCGAGGAGCAGGCCGAGCCGGGAGCAGGCGGAGAGCGTGTAACCGAGGCCGGCGACCCGTTTGTGCCGGCCGCCGCGGTCGGCGACCTGCCCGCCGATCATCCGGACGAGGGCGGTGGCGCCGTTGAACAGCCCGTCCAGGAAGCCGAACTGGAGCGGGGTGAGACCGAGGCCGAGCACCAGGTAGAGCGGCAGGACCGCGGTGACCATCTCGGACGAGACGTCGGTGACCAGACTGACCGTGCCGAGGGCGAGGACGGTGGCGGAGACGCGCCGCCGCGCCCCGGTGGGGGCGGGCGGCACGTCCCGGCGACCGGTGGTCGCGAGATACATGGGCGGCGGCGATCAGTGGCAGGTGTAGGTCGGGCCGGCGTCCTTGACCTGGCCGTCGGTGCCGACGTACTGCCAGGTGTAGGTGGTGTCGGTGAAGTCGAGCTTCAGGACGCCGTACGGGCCGCTGATCCGCTTCTGGCTGTTGGGCTGGACGTCCTCGATGGGGTACGGCTCGGCGCCGCCCATGCCGCCGACGATCTCGACGATGCCGTCGGCGGTGGCCCGGCCGTCCGGGTCCTGCGGCGCGAAGCGCTCGTAGTGGTGGTCGTGGCCGTTGAGGACGAGGTCGGCCCTGGCGTCGTAGAGGATCTCCCAGACCGGCTTGGACACGGGGTCGTTGCCGTGGCCGCCGGAGGAGTAGAGCGGGTGGTGGAAGTAGGCGGCGACGCAGCCCTTAGTGGTGCGGGCGAGGTCGTCCTTCAGCCACTGGATCTGGTCGGGGTCGTCGAAGGAGTTGGAGTCGAGGGCGACGAAGTGCCAGTTGCCCTCGTCGTAGCTGTAGTACGGCTCGCCCTGCGGATAGGCGAGGGTGCCGAAGTACGACTTGTAGCCGGCCAGCGGTCCGGCCGGGTCGTAGGTCTCGTGGTTGCCGGGCACCGGGCGGGTCTTGGCCTTGAAGGCGCCCCAGGTCTTGTCGTAGTAGTTCCGGTAGTCGGACAGGCGCGCGTCGTCGTACTGGTTGTCACCCATCGTCAGATAGAAGGCCGGGTTGATCCGCTGGGCCTGCGCGGCGGTCTTCGGGTGGGCGCAGGAGCTGCTGGAGGCGGTGCACTGGGCGGCGATGTCGCCGGCCGCGACGACCGTGAAGGCGCCGTTGCCGGGCGGAGTGGTGGGCGGGGTCGTCGGAGTCGTGGGCGGGGTGCTCGTCGGGGTGGTGCCGTCCGGGGTGCCGTACACCTCCGTCTCGTAGAGCGAGTAGCCGTACGAGGTGCCGCGCGCGGTGCCGTAGATCCGCAGGTAGCGGCCCTTTCCGGCCAGTCCGGTCCAGTCGTCGGTGCCGCCGTTGCCGGCGGTCTCGGTGGCGAGCCGGGTCCAGGTGCTGTTGTCGGCGGAGATCTCGACCCGGTAGGCCTTGGCGTAGGCGACCTCCCAGACGAGCCGGACGCGGGAGACGGTGGACGGGGCGCCGAGGTCGACCTTGATCCACTGGGGATCGGATCCCTCGGCGCTGGCCCAGCGGGTGGAGCCGTCGCCGTCGAAGGCCTTGGCGGGTTCGTATCCGGTGTCCTCGATGGAGGACGCGGTCGCGGGCTTGCCGCGGGAGAGCAGGGGGTCGGCGGCGTCGGCGCGGCCGGTGGCGGCGAGCAGCAGCCCGCCGATCAGACACAGCGCCGCGGTGACGACGGTGAGGAGGAAGGCGGGGGACGACGTGGTGCGGCGAGGTGGGGCGGAGGCGTACAGGCGCATACCTGGGGCTCCCTTGCCTGGTATCGGCGAGAGCTGGACTGCGGTGCGGACAGCGCGGTCCGGCCGCGTGGCGATGGGGCGCCACGGAGCAGCGTGCCGCGGTGCACGGCGGCCGGGTCAGAGCTCTCGCTGAGCGCGTCACGCCCGCCCCCCCCAGGATCCGAGATCCGGGATCCGGGATCCGGGGCACGGGCGCCGCGCCAAGCCGCCGCCCGCGAGGTTAGCGGACAGGAAGGTTTCCTACCAGACCCGGAACGCCCCTTGAGAGGAGGGGCGTTCGCGGGGCGCGTGGCCGGCGGGGCCTCAGAGGCTGATGTGGTACGCCTTGCGCAGGGTCTCGTGCACGGTCCAGGTGGTGCGGTCACCTTCGCGCAGCACGCAGGCGTCGCCGGGGCCGATCTCCAGCGTCTCGCCGCCCTCGACCGCGACCGTGGCGCGACCGCTGACGACGACGAAGAGCTCGTTCGCCTCGGTGTCGGTGACCACGCCGGGAGTGATCTGCCAGATGCCGCGGAGCTGCTTGCCGTCGGCGGACTCCCACAGGACCTTGCCGGTCACCTCGGGCGTGCCGGAGACGATCTGACCGGGGTCGAGCGGCTCGGGTTCGAGCTCGGCGTCGGGGATGTGGACGGCGAAGGAAGGCTGCGCGTGAGTGGTCATGGGCGGTGACTGTAGCGGGGCCCGAGCACCGTTCCGCCGCCGGGAGTTCCTGGAATTCAGCCTTCCCTTCGACGCTCCCACCAGGCACTTCGTCAACCCGTTCGACACGACGGAATCCGCAAGGGGGGTTTGCGGCGCGCCCGTGCGCCAAGAGGCGTCCCCAGCGTGCGCGGCAGGGCCGGCGGGCACCGATTCCGCGGTCTTCGCACGCGCGCGTGAAGGGCGCTCGGAGGGGTGCCCGAAGGGCGTACGAACGGGCGTGCGGGTGAAGCACGCCGAAAACCGTCCGCCGGGCGGGCGGCGCCCACGGGCATCCTCGCTGGTCCGGGGAGGCGCCTTTGGTGGGGCCAATGTTGGTCCGGGGAATCACGTCGCGCCCCCTGGCAGCGCGGGTGCGCGGACGGCACACTCCCCCAGAGCCACTCCCCCACACCCCCACAACTCCCCCCACTCCGGACAGGAGAGTGCGATGTCGGCCACCCCCACCCTTCTCCGCGCCGCCGTCCTCGGCGCGGCGGCCCTGCTGACCGCCGCCACGACCGCCCCCGCCGCCACGGCCTCCGCGCCCGATCCCGGCGGCGACTACAAGGCCGCCCACGACACCCTCGGGCCGCAGCGCCTGACGCCGGCCCAGCTCCGGCTCTCGGCGGTCAAGGAGGCCGCGGCGGCGAGATCGTACGAGGAGGCGGACGCCCTCGGAGCCCTCGGCACCACGGGAGCCGTGGGCGCCATGGGTGCTCCGGGCACCACGGACACCTCGGACGGCACGGGCACGACGGGCGCCCAGGGCGCGCTCGCCGGGTACAAGCTGTCCGGCGGGATCCACCAGTCGCAGCAGACCTCCTACTGGTGCGGCCCGGCCACCCTGGTCATCACCCAGTCCGCGCACGACGAGGTCGCCGGCCGCTCGCAGCGGGACGCGGCGACCCTGCTGAAGACGACCACGTCCGGCACCGCCTGGTACGGGATCGACATCAACGTGCCCGACCCCACCGGCTACCCCATGGTCGACGCGCTGAACTACCGCCTGCCCGGTGCCGGTTACGTGCCCAAGGCCCTGCCCTACACCCCCACCGCGACCGACAAGACCGCGTTCAAGCAGCACATCACCCACAACACCGACTACGACTACGCCATCGCGGGCAACGCCTGGGAGGTGCCCGGCGGGCCGCACCTGGTGGGGCACCCCAACATCGAGATCTTCCACTGGGTCGCGATCGACGGCTACAACACGGACACCGCCGCCGGCCAGGTCAACTACCTCGACCCGGTCGGCGGGGTGAGCACCAGCGTCATCTCCTGGGCGGGCCCGGTGCCCAAGTCCGCGCACATCTCCTCCGACACCCTCACGACGATCATGGGCGGCCGTGGGTACGTCTGGTAGCGCTGTGCCGTACCGCCGGGCCCGCGTCCCGGCCCCGCTCCCGGCCCTGACCCCCGCCCTGCTCCCGGCCATGCTCCTGGCGGGCGCCCTTCTCGCGGGGTGCTCGCCGGGTGGCGGGGCCCCGCCGGGCCCGCCGACCTCCGCCCCGACACGGGCCTCCGTGCGGACGGTCCCGGCCTGCGAGGTGCCCCTGCCGGACGCCTGGCAGCGGGCCTTCGCGGCCGGCGAGTACCGGCCGCCCACCGGGCAACGCGCGGTCCTCACGGACACCGGCCCCGGCTGGACGGCGCTCCAGCTCACCGGAAGCCCGGACGGGCGGCGGGCCGTGCTCGTACGGGGCGGCGGGGCCGCGCCCCGCACCCTGCTGCGGTTCGCCGACCCCGTCGAGCACCAGCTCCTCGCCGCCGACTTCGACGGACGCCGGTGGGCCGCCTTCGCCGTCCTGGAGGGCCGGACCCTCGACAGCCGGTGGAGCCTGTACGTGTGGGACGCGTCCACGGGCAAGGCCCGGCGCCTCGCCCGCGCCGACCGGCCCGGCCCGCTCCCCCGCCCGGTGGTCCGCGACGGCACGGTGGTGTGGGCGCAGGGCACGGGCGCGGGCCGGGCCACGGTGTTCGCCGCGCCGGCGGCAGGCGGCGGGCACGCGCGCGCGTGGCGCACGGCGGTCCTGGACACGCCGTTCGCGGCGGGCGGCCTGCTGGTGTGGCGGGAGTCGGCGGACGGGCACACCCGGCCGGTGGCGGTCCGCCTGAAGGACGGGCGACCGGTCGCGCTGCCCGCGCCGATCGCCGACCTCCGCGACATCCGCGCCCTCGTCTCGGACGGCACCACCTGGGCGTGGGTCGAGGGTGAGACGGCGCCCCGGCTGATGGTCTGGCGCCCGGGCGAGGCGCGCCCCTTCGCCGCCGTGACCGCCTCCCCGGCCGCGGACGGCATGGACCAGCTGCGGATCGCGGGCCGGCTCGTCACCTGGCGCACGCCGGAGACCTCGTACGCCCTCGACCTCGGACGCCCGGGCCCTGCCGCCGGCTCCGGCGCCGGCTCGTACGCGCGGATCACGCCCCCGTACGGCTACACCGCGGCCTCCGGGAACGCGCTGGCCCTCGCGTACAGCCTCGGCAACGCCAAGACCGCCGGCGCGCGCCCGGTGATCCGGGTGGTGGACGCGGCCCGGCTGCCCGGCCTTCCGGGCTGTGGCTGAGAAGGCCTGTGGCTGATGTTCGCCATGTTCGGCGGCGAGGTTTGCGAGGCGGGCGGCCGCGCCAGAGATCCACCATGTCCACACAGGTGTCCGAAGAGGTACGGGAGGCGCTCCACACGGGGCGTCCGGTCGTCGCGCTCGAGTCGACGATCATCGCCCACGGCCTGCCGCGTCCGCGCAACCTGGCGGTGGCCGAGGAGCTGGAGGCACTGGTCCGGGATGGCGGGGCGGTGCCCGCGACGATCGCGGTGCTCGACGGGGTCGCCCGGATCGGCCTCGACGCCCCGGCCCTCGCCCGGATCGCCGAGGACCCGTCGGTGCGCAAGCTCGGCCACCGCGACCTGGCGCCGGCCCTCGCGAGCGGCGCCTCGGGCGCGACGACCGTGTCGGCGACGGCCTGGCTCGCGGAGGCCGCCGGCATACGGGTGTTCGCGACCGGTGGCCTCGGGGGCGTGCACCGGGAGTGGACCGAGACCCAGGACGAGTCGGCGGACCTGCGCCTGCTCGCCGAGGTCGGCATCACGGTGGTGTGCGCGGGCGTGAAGTCGATCCTCGACGTGCCGGCGACCGTGCAGCGCCTGGAGACCCTGGGCGTGACCGTCCTCGGCTACGGCACGGAGATGTTCCCCGGCTTCTACCTCTCCTCCTCCGGCGAGCGCGTCGACTGGACCGTGCGGACCCCGGTGGAGGCGGCGCGGGTGATGCGGGCCCGGGACGAGCTGGGCGGGCCGCGCGGGGCGCTGGTCGTCGGCAACCCCGTACCGGCCGCGCGGCAGCTGGATCCGGCCCTGCACGACCGGGCGCTCGCGGCCGGGCTCGCGGCGGCGCGCGAGAAGGGGATCACGGGGCAGGCGGTGACGCCGTTCCTGCTCGAGTACCTGACGGCGCACACGGAGGGCGCGTCCCTGGAGGCGAACCTGGCGGCGGTACGGGGCAATGTGGCGCTCGCCGCCCGGATCGCCGCCGCGTACCGCGATCTGCCGTGACCGCGTCCGGGGCTATGTCCGGGGCCGGGTCCGGGGCGCTGCTGGTGGTCGGGGACGTGGTCACGGACGTGGTCGCCCGGCACGACGCACCGCTCGCGGCGGCGACCGACACGGCGGCCCGGATCCGTACCGTACCGGGTGGCGCGGGGGCGAACGTGGCGTGCTGGGCGGCGCGTTCGGGCTGCGGAGACGTGCGGCTGCTCGCCCGGGTCGGCACCGACTCCGCCTCCTGGCACGACCGGGAGCTGCGCCGTGCGGGCGTCCGTCCGCTGCTTGTCAGGGATCCGGACGCACCGACGGCGACCGTGATCGCCCTGGTCGGCGCGGACGCGGAGCGCACCTTCCTGACGGACAGCGGGGCGGCGCTGCGGCTCGCGCCCGGCGACTGGTCGCCGGCCCTGCTCGACGGGGTCGTCCGGGTGCATCTGTCGGGCTACCTCTTCTTCGCCGACCGCAGCCGCGCGACGGCCGTCCGGGTCCTGCGGGACGCCCGTGCGGCGGGCCTCCCGGTGAGCGTGGACCCCGCCTCGGCCGGTTTCCTCGCCGGCCTCGGCGCCGAGGCCTTCCTCGCCGCGACGGCCGGTGCAGCCTGCCTGCTGCCCAACGCCGACGAGGCCCGCTTCCTGACCGGCCGCCCGGACCCGGCCGAGGCCGCGGCGGCGCTCAGCCGGCACTACCCGCTGGTCGCCGTCACCCTCGGCCCCGACGGCGCCGTCCTCGCCGCCGACGGCCGCGTCACCGCCCACGTCCCGGCCCCCTCGGCCACCCCGTTCGACACCACCGGCGCCGGCGACGCCTTCACCGGCGCCTTCCTCACCGCCCTCCACACCGGCGCCTCCCCCGCCCAGGCGGCCGCGGCGGGCTGTGCGTCCGGCGCCCGCGCGGTGACGGCGGTGGGCGGCCGCCCCGGCGGCGGTACGGCCATGGGATGACACCAGGGCCTGCCCGACCCTGATCCGCCGGACAGGCCTTAGGGGGTGTCCGGAAAGTCCCTCCACCCCGTCCAGGCCGGCCTGCGCGCGTCGTCCGCGCGGATGACCGCGTCGGCGATGTCGGCCGGGGCGACCTCCGACTCGTAACGGGCGAAGGCGGGCAGCGTCCAGGCCTGTTCGGTGCGGCGGGACAGGGCACCCGGGGAGAGGCGGAGGTGGAGCTTCAGGTCGAAGGGGTACCAGTGGCCGAGCAGGAAGGGGCCGTGGAGCACCAGGACGCCGCCCGGCGGGAGGGGGACGGCGGGGCTGCGGGTGGCGCGGTCGGTGACCGGGTTCCACAGGTCGGGCAGCACCCGCCCGCTGCCACCCGGCTCCAGCGGGCCGAACACCTCGCGCCACAGCGCGCCCGTGTCGTACCAGTCGCCGTAGTACGCGTCGGGGTCCTGCTTGCCGTACTCGAAGCGCAGCGACTTCGGACGCAGGAAGCCGTCGGTCGCGACGACGAGCACCGACCGGCCGCGCAGTCGCAGCACCGCCGCCACGCGTTCGGCGAACTCCCCGCCCGACGCGGCCGGGGCCCCGTCGACGCCCACCTTGAGCCAGTCGCCGCCGTCCCCGGGCTCGGCCCGGTCGACGCGGTCGGCCACGGTGTCGGCCAGCCGCTCCCAGCTGATCGCTTCGAATCGCATCCGTCCCATCCTGCCGTACGGGTCCCGCCATCCGGTTCCCGCCGCCCGGGCTTGACCTTGCCACTGGCGGCAGGCTTCGACGATCTCCGCA
The DNA here is from genome assembly GCF_040681095.1 of Streptomyces sp. NPDC051909. Classification (NCBI taxonomy): domain Bacteria; kingdom Bacillati; phylum Actinomycetota; class Actinomycetes; order Kitasatosporales; family Streptomycetaceae; genus Streptomyces; species Streptomyces sp. NPDC051909. Next base: position 170,934 of record NZ_JBFAYA010000005.1, read on the forward strand.
TGAACCACGGGAACACCACCACCACCGCACAGACACAGCCGCGGGTCGTCGTCGTGACCGGAGCCGGCACGGGCATCGGGCGGGCCACCGCCCTCGCCGCACATGCGGCGCCGGCCCCCTGACCCCGGTTACCGGCTCACGAGACGGATACCCGCTCCGTCAGCTCCGCCCGGCCCGTTTCGAGCGCCTCCGCGAGGGTGAGTCCGCCCTCCGCGAGCTCCCGGCAGGTGGCCGCGTCGGTGCGCAGCCGCACCTCGGCGTCGTCCGCGGGCCCGTCCCCGTAGGCGAACCGCCCGTCGGCCCCGCGCCGTACGTGGAACTCGCCCTCGTCCAGGGTCACGTGGACGGCCTTCGCGCCGAGGCCCGCCAGCGCGTCGAGGAGCGGGATGGCGAACCAGTGGGCGCGGACGGCGTCGGTGGGGCGCGGTTCGCCGAGGGCGGGCGCGCCCCATGCGGCGAGGGCGCGCAGCACGGGCAGCAGTTCCTGGCCGCGGTCGGTGAGTTCGTACACGTACGCGGAGACGGGCGGCGGCAGCTTGCGGCGGGTGACGAGTGCGGTGCTCTCCATGTCCTTGAGCCGGCCGGCGAGCATGTCGGTGCTGACGCCGGGGAGATCGGCGTGCAGATCGGTGTAGCGGCGCGGCCCGGCGAGGAGTTCACGGACGATCAGCAGGGTCCACCGGTCGCCGACCGCGTCGAGGGCGCGTGCTGCGGCGCAGTACTGGTCGTAGCTCCGGCGGCGGGGCGAGGGGCGCGGCGGGCGCGACTGAGCTGGCATGCGACGCAGTCTAGACATGTTGTTGGACTTTCCAAGCTCGAACTTGGTAAAACCAAGCATCAACACTTCTGGGGAGGTCGGCGCATGGAGTTCCGGCAGTCGAGCAAGCTGAGCGAGGTCTGCTACGAGATCCGCGGCCCGGTCATCGAGCAGGCCAACGCCCTGGAGGAGGCAGGCCACAGCGTGCTGCGCCTCAACACCGGCAACCCCGCGCTCTTCGGTTTCGAGGCCCCCGAGGAGATCGTCCAGGACATGATCCGGATGCTTCCCCGGGCGCACGGCTACACCGACTCCCGCGGCGTCCTCTCCGCCCGCCGCGCGGTAGCCCAGCGGTACCAGTCGATGGGTCTGACGGAGGTGGACGTCGACGACGTCTACCTCGGCAACGGTGTCTCCGAGCTCATCTCGATGGCCACCCAGGCACTCCTGGAGGACGGCGACGAGGTCCTGATCCCGGCCCCCGACTACCCCCTGTGGACCGCGGTGACCACCCTCGCCGGCGGCAGGCCGGTGCACTACGTGTGCGACGAGTCGGCCGACTGGTACCCCGACCTCGACGACATGGCCTCGAAGATCACCGACCGCACCAAGGCCGTGGTGATCATCAACCCCAACAACCCGACCGGCGCGGTCTATCCGAAGGAGATCGTCGAGGGCATCCTCGATCTCGCCCGGCGGCACGGCCTGATGGTCTTCTCCGACGAGATCTACGACCAGATCGTCTACGACGAGGCCGTGCACCACCCCACCGCCTCGCTCGCCCCCGACCTGGTCGTCCTCACCTTCGGCGGCCTCTCCAAGACCTACCGGGTGGCCGGATTCCGCTCCGGCTGGATGATCGTCACCGGCCCGAAGGAGCACGCCGCGAACTACCTGGAGGGCCTGACCATGCTGGCCTCCATGCGCCTGTGCCCGAACGCCCCCGCGCAGTACGCCATCCAGGCCGCGCTCGGCGGCCGGCAGTCCATCCACGAGCTCACCGCCCCCGGCGGCCGACTGCGCGAGCAGCGCGACCTGGCCTGGCGCAAGCTCAACGAGATCCCCGGCGTCAGCTGCGTCAAGCCGAAGGGAGCGCTCTACGCCTTCCCGCGACTCGACCCGGCGGTGTACCCGATCCACGACGACGAGAAGTTCGTCCTGGACCTGCTGCTGCGGGAGAAGATCCAGGTGGTGCAGGGCACCGGCTTCAACTGGCCTCGCCCCGACCACTTCCGCATCCTCACGCTGCCGTACGCCGACGACCTGGACGCCGCCATCAGCCGCATCGGGCGCTTCCTGGCCGGCTACCGGCAGTAGGGGCGGAGCTCTTGACCCTCCTGTTCCTGCGATGATCTGACGGATCATCGCAGGAGTGGGACAAGGGAGGCGCGAGTCCGTCATGGATGCCGCACTGATAGCCGTCGTCGGAACCCTGCTGGGTGTCATCGCCACCCACTGGTTCCAGGGCCGGGCCGCCGAGCGCACGGCCTCGCTCGCCCGGACCGAGCAGCTGCGGCAGGAGCGGATCGCGACCTACAGCGCCTTCGCGGGCGCCGTCGTCGACTACCGGCAGAGCCAGAACGACCGCTGGTTCAAGGCGCACCTGGAGCCCGGCTCCGAGGAGGCCGAGCAGTCCCGCCACGCCTCGTACCGGCAGCGCACCGCCGCCCGGCAGGCGCTCTTCCGGGTCCAGCTGATGTGCGACGACGCGGAGACCCGCCGACGCGCCGAGACCGCCTTCGAGACCACCCACTGCATGCACGAGGCCGCCGACGACGCCGAGCGCACGCGCCGCTCGGACGAGGCCAAGGAGGCCCTGGCCCGGTTCATCGAGGCCGCGGGGCCCGGCCTGCGCTGACAGCGCCCCCCACCACCGGACACGGGGGATGCGCCGGGGTACGCGCGGGTAGAACACCGGCGTGGATCTCGTCGCCCCCGTCGTGGTCGAACCGCTCCGGCGGCGCCGCTGTTCGGAATGCCGCCAGGGCCCCCTGGAGCGCATGATCGTCGAGTTCGACGCGCCCGTGTGCCTGGACTGCGCCGACCTCGGGCATCTCGTCTTCCTGCGCCGCGGGGACACCGCCCTCACCCGCCGGGCCCGCGAGGGCAGTGGTCTGTGGGCGGTGGTCGTACGGCACAACCGGCGCCGCACCCGTTACGAGCGCCAGGGCCTGCTCGTCGAGGAGGCGGCGCTGGTCCGGGCCGAGGCCGCCTGCCTCGCGGACGCCGAGGCCCGGGCGCGCCGCCGGGCCCGGGACGCGGCACGCCGGGCGGCGCGGGACGCGGAGGTCACGGCGGCCCTGGAGGCGGAGATCCTGCGCCTGTTCCCCGGCTGCCCGACCGAGCGCGCGGAGCGGATCGCCGCGCACGCCTCGGCGAAGGGCAGCGGCCGGGTGGGGCGTACGGCGGCCGGCCGGGCGCTCGATCCGGGCGCGGTCACGGCCGCGGTGCGGGCCGCCATACGGCATGTCGACACCGATTACGACGCGCTGCTGATGGCCGGGGTGCCCCGGCACCAGGCGCGGGCGCGGATCGCGCCGGCCATCGAGACGGTGCTCCGGTCCTGGCGGGCGGGCTGAGGGGCGCGTCGACGCGGCGCCCTGAACTCGGCCCTCCGGCCCGCCTCGCGGGAGCGCGCGCCGGACCTGGCCGGCCGTGGTCGGCCACGGTCGGCTGGTGCGTGGGTCGGGCCTGCCGGGCCGGCCTGGGCGTCAGGCCCAGGTGCCAGGTCCGGGCGTCAGGCCCAGGTACCAGGCCCGAGTGCCAGGTCCGGGCGTCCGGCCCAGGTGCCAGGCCCGAGTGCCAGGCCCGGGCGTCCGGTCCGGGCCGTCAGGCCTGGTCGGCCGACGCGCGGCGGGCCCTGCGGTAGAGGAGCGCGCCGCCGAGGAGCAGCGCGGCGCTGGCCGGGGCGGCGAAGCCCAGGGAGTCCGCGCCGGTGCTGGCGAGCTGCACCTTGGTGGACTGCGGGACGGGGCCCTGCTCGTGGCTCGGGGCCGGCGGCAGGTTGCGCACCGGGGTCGGCGGGTGCGGGGTCGGGGTCTCGGGGTGCTCGCACTCCTCCTCGGGCGTGGACTCGTTGACCGAGGTGTTGCCGAAGGCGGGGTTGCCGATGCCGACCACGTTCAGCGAGTTGCCGCTGAGGTTGACCGGGAGGTCGACCGGCAGCTGCAGTCCATTGCCGGACAGCACGCCCGGGGAGCCCTCGGCGCGGCTCTCGGCGGTCGCGCCGCCGCCGTTGTGGGCGCCGCCGTGCGAGGAACCGTCATGCGAGGAACCGCCGCCGGCGCGGGTGCCGGAGTCGGGCGAGCCGGTGCGCGGGGTGCCGGGCAGGTCCTTGTGCGCGGGGCTGCCGGCGTGGGCGCCGGAGTCGTCGGCCCGGGAGCCGCCGGAGCTGTTGGCACAGCTGTTGCCGGCCGCCGGGTTGAGCAGTCCGACCACGTTGACGGTGTTGCCGCAGACGTTCACGGGCACGTGCACCGGCAGCTGAACCGTGTTGCCGGAGCCGACGCCCGGCGAACCGACCGCCGCGCCCTGAGCCGCGGAGTCGGCGTGCGCGGCGCCCGCCGAGAGCGCGAGCGCGCCGCCGGTGACCAACAGTGTGGCCAGACCACTTCGGCGAATGTGCCTCATGGTTTCCTGCCTTCCGGATGTCTTCACGGGCACTCGCCCGTACCCGAAATAACGGCATCCACGAGGTGGCCGGATCCCGCACTTCTCGTGTTTCACTCCAACGAGGGAGTGTGCGGCGGGCGATCATGTCCCGACGTGCGACGTTGCCGGTGGGCTACCGTGGCGCGGAAGGGGGGTGAGCTGACCGTGGGGCAGGATCGACTACGGGTGCCGGTGGGACGCGACGCGGCGCGCTGGCGGACACGCGGGACCACCCGCACGGTGCTCTTCGTCGTCCACAACGTCACCTCGGCGACCCGACTGCTCGACGTCCTCCCCCTGTTCGACGACGCTCCCGACGTGCAGACTCTCGCGACCTGCACCGGCTCCTCACCCTTCCTCGCCGGGGTCGACGCGCTGCTCGACCGGGCTGGACTGCCGGTGGTGCCGTGGGAACAGGCGAAGGAACTGGCCGCGACGGGCGGCGTGGACCTGGCCGTCAGCGCGAGCTACGGAGGCGAACTCCAGGCCTTCCAAGGGAAGTTGACCATCCTCTCACACGGCGCCGGATACAATAAGAGGCTGGCGACACCGGACACCGGACACCGGACACCGGACACCGGAGCCGAGGGCGAGGGCGAGGGCGGTGGCGGTGCGCCCGTGTTCGGGATGGCGCCCGACTGGCTGCTGCACGAGGGCAAGCCGCTCGCCACGGCGACCGTGCTCTCCCACCCCGAACAGCTCGACCGGCTGCGCCGGGCCTGCCCCGAGGCCGCGGAGACCGCCGTCCTCGCCGGTGATCCCTGCTTCGACCGGATGCTCGCCCTCCGCCACCGGCGGCCCGCCCTGCGGCGCGCGCTCGGCGCGGGCGACGGACGCCGGCTCGTCGTCCTGAACTCCACCTGGGGCCGGGCCTCCCTCTTCGGCTCCGACGCCTTCCCCGCCCTGCTCCGGGAGTTGACGGAGACACTGCCGGTGGACGAGTACCGGCTGTGCGCCGTGCTCCACCCCAACATCGGGTACGGACACGGCCCCGGCCAGGTACGGGCCTGGCTGCGCCGGGCCGCCGCCTCCGGGCTCACCCCGATCGACCCGCTCGGCCCCTGGCGGCAGACCGTCGCGGCGGCCGACTGCGTCATCGGCGACCACGGCTCGGTCACCTACTACGCCGTCGCCCTCGGCCTGCCCGTGCTGCTCGGCACCTTCGCCGAACGGGACCTCGACCCGGACTCGCCGGTCGCCTCGCTCGGCCGGGCCGCACCCCGCCTTCGGCCCGGAGTCCCGCTGCGGACACAGCTCGACGCGGTGATCGACGGCCATGTGCCGGGACGCTACGACGGGTTCGCGGCGCTCGCGAGCTCGGACCCGGGCGGGTCGGCCGGGCTGCTGCGCACCCTGTTCCACTCCCTGCTGGCCACCCCCGAGCCCGTCCGGCCGGCCGCACTCCCCCAACTGCCCGTCCCGGGCACCGCCCCGGGCGAGGCCCGCCTCGGAACCCCGGACCTCACGGTCCCGCTCAGGGTCCTCACGCGCGTCGTCACGGACGGTTCGGCCGGCGGTCCGCCCGAGGTGGTGGTGACCCGGTACGCCGATCCCGCCACCGAACCGGTCGGCCCGGAGGCGGAGAAGGCCGAGGGCGCCCACACGGTCGTGGACGAGGCCGCCTCCGACGCGGGGCGGCTCGCGCTCGCGGACCTGGTGACCGACCGCGGCCTCGCCGCCGACCCGCCGGGCCCGCGCGCCGCGGAGCTCCTCGCGGCCCACCCGTACGCCGCCCTCGCCGCCGTCCGGACCGGCCCCGGCCGCTGCCTGGCCCGCGACCGCGCGGGCACCCTGCTGGACCTCGTCGCGCTCCCCCGCCCCGACGGCTTCCCCGACCCCGGCGACCCCTTCGCGTACGCCTCGGCCGCCCTCGCCTGGCAGGCGAGCGGCCGCCCTCTCGCCGAGCTGGCCGCGGCGGGCGTCCTCATGGTGACGACGGGCCGGGTGCGCCACCGGGTGGCGGTACGGGCCGTTCCGGCCTAGGTCGTGCTGTCGGAGTCGGTGCCGAGTTCCGCGCGCAGGGCGGCGGCACGGGGCGAGCCGAGGCGTTCGTGGAGCTCGACGGCCTCGGTGAGGAAAGCGCGGCGGTCGCCGGGTGTGGCCGCGGCGCGGGCTCGCAGTTCCGCGATGTCCGCGTCCTGGACGGGGGCCTTCTCCTGCCGCATCCGCTCGGCCGCCTCGGCGAGCACGCGGGCGGCGCGCTCGCGGTCGCCGGCCGCGAGGGCCGCCTGGCCGAGGCTGGTGAGGACCCGGGCCTGGTTGTACGTGTCGGGGACGGGCAGCTCCGCCATGAGCCGCCCGGCCCGCTCCAGGGTGGCCGCGGCCTGGTCGTGCTCGCCACGGCCGGAGAGGGCGCGGCCCCGGTGGTGGGCGAGCAGGGCGCGGGCGCGCGGGTCGTCGGTGAGGGCCTCGGCGGCGACGAAACAGGCCTCGGCCTCCTCGTACCGCCGCTGCTCCAGGCGTACCAGGCCCAGGGACTCGACCGCGGTCGCCTCGCCCCTGCGGTGGCCGCAGCGCCGGTCGGCCTCGGCGGCGGCGGTGAACGCCTGCTCGGCCTCGTCGAGGCGGCCGAGTCCCTTGAGGGCGAAGCCGAGCTGGGCGTGCATCCGGCCCTCGGCCTCGGGGGTGGCGGGGCAGCGGGCGGCGGCGCGGACGCCGAGCCGGTGGGTGGCCAGCCAGTCCTGGTGGTGGCCGTTTCGGAGGAAGAGGCTCCAGAGCGCCTCGCACAACTGCCAGGTGAGGTCGTCGAGTCCGTACTCGTCGGCGGTCCGCACCGCCTCGACGAGGTTCTCCCGCTCGGCGAGGAGCCAGTCGGCGGCCTGCTCGGCGGTGCGGGGGTCCGGGGGCAGCCGGTCGTAGGCGGGGCCGAGGTGCCAGCGGCCCGGCATGACGCGGGCGTCCGCGGCGGCGGCCTCGGCCAGGTGGTGGCGCAGCAGCCGTCCGACGGCCGCGGCGGCGCGGGCGTGGCCGTCGACGCGCAGCGCGCGGCGTTCGGCGTGGGCGCGCAGCAGGTCGTGGTGCCGGTAGCGGCCGGCGGCGTGCTCCTCCAGGAGGTGGATGGCGGCGAGTTCGTCGAGCAGGACCGCGGCCTCCGGTTCGGGGACCTCGGCGAGCACGGCGGCGGCCGGGGCGGTGAGCGCGGGCCAGGGGCGCAGCCCGCCGAGCCGGTAGAGGCGGGCGGCGCCGGGGGTGAGGTCGTCGTAGGAGGTGTCGGCCGCGGCGGTGACCGGGTCGGTGCCGGGGTCGATGCCGGACGCGTCGGCGCCGGGCTCGTCGGACGGCGCTGCCGCGGTGGCCATGTCCTGCTCCAGCTGCTGCCAGGTGAGGTGGGTGCGGACGGCGAGCCGTTCGCCGGCCATGCAGAGGGCCAGCGGGAGTCCACCGCAGCGGCGGGCGACGGCGTCCGCCTCGGCCGGGTGCGGCGCCTCGCGGCCGGACAGCCGGGTGAGGAGCAGGGCGGCGTCGGCGGGGCCGAGCGGCGGGAGCTGGATCACCCGGGCGCCGACCTCGCGGGTCAGGCCGTCGAGCCGGCGCCGGCTGGTGACCAGGGTGAGCGAGCCGGGGCCGGTGGGCAGCAGCGGCAGCACCTGGGCGGCGGAGTGGGCGTTGTCGAGGACGGTGAGCATCCGGCGGTCCGCGGTGAGGGTGCGGTACCAGTCGATCTGCTCCTGCTCGTCGGCCGGCAGATACGGCGGGGCGACGCCGAGGGCGCGCAGGAAGCGCACCAGGACGGTGGACGGCGCGGCCGCGGTGGCGGTGGCGTCGCCGCGCAGGTCGGCGTGCAGTTGCCCGCCGTCGTAGCGGTCCCGCAGGCGGGCGGCGAAGTGGAGCGCGGTGGCGGACTTGCCGATGCCGCCGGTGCCGGTGAGGACGACCACCCGGGGCGCGGGGTCCCCGTCCGGACCGGCCGCGTCGTCCGCGCCGTCGGTCCCGTCCAGCAGGGCCGTCAGGCGGGCGAGTTCGTCATGTCGGTCGGTGAAGTGACGTGCGGGGGCCGGGAGTAACCGGGGTGCGGGGCTGCCGGGCAGGATCGCCGGGACCGCGGCGGCCACGGTCAGCGTGTCGATCCGCCCGGCCTGGACGACGGGCCCGTGGACGGTCGTGGTGCCGCCGACCTCGTTGCGCACCACGGGATCCGGGGCCACGGAGCCGTACGGCACGGGGTCCGGGGTCACGGGGTCCGGGGCCTCGGGGTCGTACGGCACGGGGTCGGGGCTCATGGGCGGGGGCCGTCCGGGGCGGCGCCTCCGCCGGTGCCGCCCGTGTCGCGCGTCTCGTGGACGGTGTGCATCCGGTTGACGGTGCCGACCTGGAGGACGATGCCGTGGCTCCCTCCGGTGAGGGTGTTGTTCACGGTGGTGACGTTCTGTGGAACCGCAGCCTCGGGGCCCGTCAACTCGGCCAGGATCCGGCGCAGTTCGGCCGCCGCCTCGGGGTCGGCGAGCAGGCTGCGGCGCATCCGGGCGCGCCATTCGACGCGGGCCTCGGTGCGCGCCTCGTCGGCCGCCTCCTGGTCACCGCCCCGCTCGGCACGGACCAGCTCGTCGCGGGCGGCCTCGAGTTCGGCGCCGACGGCCCGTTCGTCTCCGCCGGAGCGGGCGGCGAAGAAGGCGGCCACCCGGGTCCTTGCCCGCTCCCAGCCGTCGCCGACCATCTGCTGGACGAGGGCCGTCGCCCCCGCCGTCGCCAGTGCCACCAACTCGGCTTCCACCGGGCCCCCTTCACCGCCTGCTGCGTCTTCCCCAGCCTATCGGTCACCACCCCAGGAGGTCGGTGATCACGCCGACCGGGTCGGCGTCCGGGGTGCCGCGCGGCCACCAGTCCTCGCGGTCGGTGTCCGACTCGTAGCCGTACCAGAGGCCGTCGCGGCCGAGGCGCAGTTGGAGCGAGCCGGTGGACAGGCGGTTGCGCCAGGGGCGGAAGGCCGGGAGGTCGGCGGCGAGCAGGGCGGGGCGGGCCCGGTCGAAGGGGCCGGCGGGCGGGTCCCAGGCCTCTTCCAGGACGGCGAGTCCGGCGGCGCCGCCCTGGCGCCAGGCGGCGACGGCCCGGGCCAGGTCGGTGGGGGTGCGGTCGAGGGCGTAGGCCAGGTCGCGGTAGAGGGCTCGGGTGGAGGCGGTGAGGCCGGAGCCGGGGTGGGCGGCGGCCAGCCGGACCGCGTCCTGCCAGGGGGTGAGGGCGGCGACGGGGTCGTGTCCGGTGGCGAGGAAGGTGTGGGCGCGGGCGGCGGCCTCCCCGGCGAGGAGGTCGAGGGCGAGCGGGTCCGGTGCCTCGGGGTCGGCGGGGAAGACGGCGGGCCGGCCGGGCCGGTCGGGTGCGGGGAACGGCGGCGGCAGCTGCGGCGGTGCGTGCCCGGTGGTCGGGGCGAGCACGGTGCGGGCGAGGACGGTGGGCAGGGCGGGGGCGGCGGGGGTGCTCTCGGCGGCGGCGTGGACGGCCTTGCGCCGGGTGAGGTCGGCGAGCAGTTCCTGCTCGTCGCGGCCGCGCATGAGGAAGAGGACGAACGGGTCCTCGTCGAGGAGGCGGGCGGCCTGGTAGCAGAGGGCGGCCGCGTGCTTGCAGGGGTAGCCGTCGTCGGGGCAGGTGCAGTCGGGGACGAGGTCGCCGGGGGCGGGCAGGAGTCCGGTGACGGCCTCCAGGGCGTGCGGCACGTCCTTGTCGAGGAGGGCGGCGATGTGCTCGGGGCGGGCGGCGGCCTCGTCGAGGAAGCGTTCCCAGTCGTCGTCGCCGAGGGTCCGCAGCCGGATCTCCGCGCGGTACGGCCGGGGGCGGCTGCCGTGCACATAGGCGACGACGCGGCCGGGGGCGACGGTGATGGCGTCGACGTGGCCGCGCTGGGCGTAGGCCTTGCCGCGGGCGAGCCGGGCCGGGTCGAGCGCGGTGTCCTCCAGGGCGTCCACCCACGCGTTGCCCCACCAGCTGGCGGCGAACCGGCCGTCGGGCGCCTCGCGCGGGGCGAACTGGGGGAAGGTGCGGCGCCGGGCCTCATGACGGGGCGGGCCGGCAGGACGGGCGGCGGCGGAGCGCGTACGGGCACGGGCGCGGGCGGCGCCGGTCCGGGGGCGGCCGGGCTCGTCGCCGGGGAGGGGGCTGCGCGGGCTCATGCGGGCCTCCTCAGGGACACCAGGTCGGCGAGCTCACGGTCGGTGAGCTCGGTGAGGGCGGCCTCTCCGGTGCCGAGGACGGCGTCGGCGAGGGCCCGCTTGGCGCGGAGCATCTCGGCGATGCTGTCCTCGACGGTGCCCTCGGCGACGAGCCGGTGGACCTGGACCGGCTGGGTCTGTCCGATCCGGTAGGCGCGGTCGGTGGCCTGCTCCTCAACGGCCGGGTTCCACCAGCGGTCGTAGTGCACGACATGGCCGGCCCGGGTGAGGTTGAGGCCGGTGCCGGCGGCCTTGAGGGAGAGCAGGAAGACGGGGACCTCGCCGGCCTGGAAGCGGTCGACCATCCGCTCGCGCTCGGCGACCGGCGTGCCGCCGTGCAGCAGCTGGGTGGGGACGCCCCGGGCGGCCAGGTGGTCCTCCAGGAGCCGGGCCATCGACACGTACTGGGTGAAGACGAGCACGGCGCCGTCCTCGGCGAGGATCGTGTCGAGGAGCTCGTCGAGCAGGGCGAGTTTGCCGGATCGGCCGGCGAGCCGGAGCCGGCCGGTCGCGGCGCGCGCGCCGGACCCGGGGGCGCGTTCCTTGAGATAGAGCGCGGGGTGGTCGCAGATCTGCTTGAGCGAGGTCAGCAGTTTCATGATGAGGCCACGCCGGGCGATGCCCTCGGAGCCCTCGATGTGCGCCATCGTCTCGCGCACCACGGCCTCGTAGAGCGAGGCCTGTTCACGGGTGAGGGCCACCGGGTGGTCGGACTCGGTCTTGGGCGGCAGCTCGGGGACGATGCCGGGGTCGGACTTGCGGCGGCGCAGCAGGAAGGGGCGGACCAGCCGGGCCAGGCGCTCGACGGCCTCCTCGTTCTCGATCTCCTCGGTGTTCTCCACGGCGCGGGCGTGCCGGGCGCGGAAGGCCTTCAAGGGGCCGAGGAGGCCGGGGGTGGTCCAGTCGAGCAGGGCCCACAGCTCGGAGAGGTTGTTCTCCACGGGGGTACCGGTGAGCGCGACCCGGGCGGGGGCGGGCACGGTGCGCAGCGCCTTGGCGGTGGCGGAGAACGGGTTCTTGACGTGCTGGGCCTCGTCGGCGACGACCATGCCCCACTCCCGCTCGGCGAGCCGGTCCGCGCTGGTGCGCAGGGTGCCGTAGGTGGTCAGGACGAAGCCGCCGTCGACTCCGTCGAGGCTGCGGTCGGTGCCGTGGAAGCGGCGGACGGGGACGTCGGGGGCGAAGCGCCGGATCTCGCGCTGCCAGTTGCCGAGGAGGGAGGCGGGGCAGACGACGAGGGTGGGGGCGGTGCGGGCGCGGCGCAGATGGAGGGCGATGAGGGTGACGGTCTTGCCGAGCCCCATGTCGTCGGCGAGGCAGCCGCCGAGGCCGAGCGAGGTCATGAGGTCGAGCCAGGCGAGGCCGCGCAGCTGGTAGTCGCGCAGGGTGGCGTCGAGTCCGGGCGGCGGGGGCACGTCCTCGGGGCCGGCGAGCAGCCGGTCACGGAGGGCGGCGAGGGCGCCGACGGGGACGGCGGGCACGGTCTCCCCGTCGAGCTCGGCGGTGCCGGTGAGGGCGACGGCGAGCGCGTCGACCGGCTGCAGCAGGCCGAGTTCGCGCTTGCGGGCCTTGCGGACGAGGTCGGGGTCGACGACCACCCACTGGTCGCGTAGCCGTACGACGGGCCGGTGGGCCTCGGCGAGAGCGTCCATCTCGCGGGTGGTGAGCGGGTCGCCGTCGAGGGCGAGCTGCCAGTTGAACCGCAGCAGTTCGGTGCTGTCGAAGAAGGCGGTGCCGTCGGTGGCGGAGCCGGGCGCGGCGCGGTCGGGGCGGACCACGGCCGAGGCGGTGAGGGAACGGGCCAGGTCACGGGGCCAGTGGACGGCGACCCCGGCGTCGGCGAGCCGGGCGGCGGCCGGGCCCAGGAGCTCGTACAGCTCGTCCTCGGTCACGGACATCACGTCCGGCACCTGCCGCTCGAGGAGGCGGCCGAGCGGCGGCCAGACGCGGGCGGCGCGGCGCAGGGCGAGGACGGCGTCGATGCGGGCGCGGGGTCCGAAGCGCTCGTCGCCCTCGCCGGCCCACAGGGCGCCGGCGTCGATGACGAGGGTGGGGTCGGCGAGGCTGTGCACCTGGAGGAGTGCGGCGGCGGCCTGCCGCTCCTCGCCGTCGGTGGTGTCGGCCGGGCCGGACAGGTCGAAGAGTTCGAAGGGTGACAGGTCGAGGCGGAGTGAGATCCGCACGCCCGCGTCCATGCCGGCGGCGGCCTCGGCGGCCCAGGCCCGCGCGCCGGGCAGCCGGCTGGGCTCGCGGGCGGCGAACGGGGCTCCGGCGGCGTGCGGCGCGGCGGGGGTGCGGGGCAGGGTGTCGGCGACGGCGTCGAGGAAGGCGCGGACCAGGGCCTCGGGCTCGGGCAGCCGGAGCGGGCCCCGGCCGGGCACGGGCACGGCGTGGGCCTCGTAGGGCATGGCGGCGGCGACGGCCCGCAGATGGGCGATGTCGTCGGCGTCGAGCGGTCCGGCCCGCCAGGCGTCCTCGTCGTCGGCGGTCAGTCCGGGCAGCAGCCGGCCGCGGGCGACCAGGTGCAGGGCGTGCAGGGCGGCGGCGCCCCAGCAGGCGGTCGCGGGGTGCGCGGCGGGGTGGTGGCGGGCGGCCACCAGGTGGGGCAGGGCGTCGGCGACGGGCAGCAGCACGGCGGGCACGGTCCGGGTGCGGGCCCCGGTGCCGTGCCGCCGCACGACGGTGAGCTCGCCCCGCTCGGCGGAGGCGGGCAGGACCGGAGCTCCGTCGGGTCCGGGCCGCTCACCGGGCAGCGGCCCGCCGTCGGGGGCCCACAGGGCGATGCGGCCGTCCCGGGGCAGGGCGGCGGGCAGGAAGACGGCGGCGCCGCCGGTGAGGACTGTGGTCACGGCGCTGCTCACCTCCCGTTCCGTGTTCCGCGTTCCGTGTTCCGTGACGGATTCCGACTGGACCTCCGACCTTACGGGTGGGGTCTGACAACGGCCCCGCGCCACGGTTCGCCCGACCGGCCCATCCGGACATGACACCCGACCGGGGAGGGGTCAGGGTGACGAAGAAACAGGCCTCGGCCGCCCACGCCCGACAGACGAGGAATCCCGCCATGTCCCTTCACCGGCGTCTCTCCATCGCCAGCGGGGCCGCCCTGCTCACGCTCGCCCTCACCGGCTGTTCGGGCCTCGGCCGCACCATGGTGGGCACGCTCACCTACGAGACCGGCCGCGACGTCGTGGTGAGGGTGACCAGCCCCTCGGTGAACGGCTGTCATCGGCTCGCGCCGTCGGGTGCGACCCGGGTGGAGAACGCGACGCTGGTGGACATCCAGCTCTACCGGACGCGGGACTGCACGGGCAAGGACCCCATCTACCTGGCGACCACGTTGACGGACGAGATCGTGCCGGGCACGCTGCCCTGGCGCAGCTACAGCGTCATCCACTGACGCCCGGGACGGGGCGGGCGAGCACCCAGGTGCCATCGTCGGTGAGGTAGCGCTCGACGGCGAGCCCGGCCTCGGCGAGATGCCCCTCGAAGGCTTCGGGGGTGAGCCGGCGGGACAGGAAGGTCTGGGTCCAGCGCGCGTCCGGGAAGACGTATTCGCACAGCACCCGGTCGACGCCGTCGCCGACGGGGTCGGTGGCCGCGATCCGTACGGTGTAGCCGGCCGGGTCGTGCCGCTCGCGCGGCACGTCGTCGTGGTAGTCGGCGCCCTCGCGCTGGACGAGGACGTGCCCGTCGTCCTTCACGTGCCGCCGACAGGTCTCCAGGAGGCCCTGCCGGGTGCGGTGGTCGGCGCTGTGGACGAGGAACGAGCCGAGCACGACGGCGTCGAACCGCCTGGGCAGCCGCAGCTCCTCGATGGGGCTGAGCACGGTCTCGACGTCCGGGGCGCGCTCGCCGACGACGGCGAGCATCTCGGCCGACTCGTCGACGGCGGTCACGGCGAAGCCGCGCTCGGCGAGGGGTACGGTCACCCGGCCCGCGCCGCTGCCCAGCTCCAGGAGGGTGGCGCCGGCCGGCAGTGCGGCCTCGATCACCTCGGGCTCGGTGCCGACCGCCAGCCGCCGGTAGAGGTCGACGGCGCAGCCGTCCGGGGTGATCGGCCCGGGACCGGTCCCGCCGTGTCCGGTGCGCTTCCGGCCATCCGTCCTGTCTGTCCGGTCCGTGTTCCGCTGTTCGCTCATGTCCTGTCACGTCCTCCGGTCGAGTGCTGCTTTCGGATCGCGCGTGGGGGGTGGATCCTGGAAAGTGCCCGAGGGGGTCACCTCACCCGGGAGATGCGAGTCATGCGTACGGGGAGTGAACCGGCGACCGCTCGCAGTGCGCTGCGGCTGCGGTTCTGGCTGAGCCTGTGGGGTGTCCTGTGGGCCGGTTTCGGTACGACGGTGTTCTCACTGGTCGAACGGCCGGGCTGGGCGGCGGCGTGCGGCGTGCTGTTCGTCGTGGCGGCCGTCGACCTGATCATGGTCGCCCACCACATCCGGCAGGGCCCGCACTGGCAGCCGGGGCGTGACATCCCGCCGTACGAACCCGATCACGGCGGCCGCGGCCGCTGAGGTCCGGCCGGTCGGCGCCCCGGCCGAGGGCGGCGGCTCAGGCCTCTGCCGGACCGAACCGGGCCGCCTCCAGATACTCCGGCTTGGGGTCGAGGGCGGCGGCGAGCCGGAAGTGGCGCAGGGCCTGGTCGGGACGGCCGGAGCGCTCGAAGGTGCGGGCGAGCGCGAAGTGCGCGAAGGCGTTGTCCGGCTCCCGCTCCAGGACCAGTCCGAACTCGAGCTCGGCCGAGCGCAGTTGGGCGGCGGCGAAGAAGGCGCGGGCGCGCAGCAGACGGGCCGCTGTGTTCTCGGGGTGGGCGGCGATCACCGAGTCGAGGAGTTTGACCGCGCCTCTCGGGTCCCGGGCGGCGAGCAGCTGCTCGGCGGCCCGGTAGTCGATGACGTGGGTCTCCGGGGTGCTCTCGGCCACGGCGTATTCCTTCCCCTCGTTCCGGCGGTTCAACAGCGGGCACGGTGACCGTATTCCGCGGGGAGGGCGTGGTGCCGGGGCCTCCCGTGGTGGGCATTCCTACCCAGTCCACGGGCACTTGCGACCCGCGGAGCCGTGGCGTTTTCCCGTCAGCGGGCGTCCACGGCTCGCTGACGGAGCTCCTCCCAGACCTTGCGCACCTGCGGTTCGAGCGCCTCAAGGGGGCCGTCGTTGTCGATGACGAGGTCGGCGACGGCCCACCGCTGGGCCCGGGTGGCCTGGGCGGACATACGGGCGCGGGCCTCGTCCTCGGTCATGCCGCGCAGCCGGACCAGGCGCTCGAGCTGGGTCTCGGGGGCGGCGTCCACGACCACGACGAGGTCGTAGAGCGGGGCGAGGCCGTTCTCGGTGAGCAGCGGCACGTCGTGGATCACGACGTCGTCGGGGCCGGCCCGGCCCTCCAGTTCGGCGGAGCGGGCGCCGACGAGAGGGTGCACGATCGCGTTGAGGGCGGCGAGCCGCTCAGGGTCGCCGAACACGATGGCGCCGAGCCCGGGCCGGTCGAGGGTGCCCTCGGGGGTGAGGATGCCCTCGCCGAACTCGGCGACGACGGCGGCGAGCCCGGGGGTGCCGGGCTCCACGACCTCGCGCGCGATCCGGTCGGCGTCGATGAGGACGGCGCCGTACGAGACGAGCAGCCGGGACACTTCGCTCTTGCCGGCGCCGATACCGCCGGTCAGGCCCACCTTCAGCATGAGCGGCAGCTTAGATCGCGTGGCCCGGCGGTTACGCGTCGCCCTCCCGTTCGGCGAGGAAGCGCTCGAACTCGCGGCCCAGCTCGTCCGCGGAGGGCAGGTCGACGGGCTCGGCGACCAGGCTGCCGCGGGTCTCGGCGCCGGCCACCGCGTCGTACTGGTGCTCCAGGCCCTGGACCAGGGTGATCAGCTCCTCGTCGCCCTCGCCGATCTGGCGGTCGATCTCGGTCTGGGTGCGGCGGGCCTCGGTGCGCAGGGCGTGCGCGACGCCGGGCAGGACGAGGCCGGTGGCGGCGGTGATCGCCTCCAGGGCGGTGAGGGCGGCGTCCGGGTACGGGGAGCGGGCCACGTAGTGCGGGACGTGGGCGGCGACGCCGAGGGTGTCGAAACCGGCCTCGCCGAGGCGGAACTCGATGAGCGACTCGGCGCTTCCGGGCACCTGGGCCTCGTCGAAGGGGCTGCGGTGGCCGGGCATGAGGTCGACGCGGTTGCCGTGCGGGGTCAGGCCGACCGGGCGGGTGTGCGGAACGCCCATGGGGATGCCGTGGAAGTTCACGGCGAGGCGCACGCCCAGGCGCTCGACGACCTGGCCCACGGCGGCGGCGAACCGCTCCCACTCGACGTCCGGCTCGGGCCCGGAGAGCAGCAGGAAGGGGGCACCGGTGGCGTCCTGGACGAGGCGGACCTCGATCGCCGGGGTCTCGTAGGCGGTCCAGCGGTCACGGCGGAAGGTCAGCAGGGGACGGCGGGCGCGGTAGTCCACGAGCCGGTCGTGGTCGAAGCGGGCCACGACCTGGTGGGGCAGGGTGTCGAGCAGGCGCGTGACGATCTGTTCGCCGGTCTCGCCGGCGTCGATGTAGCCGTCGAAGTGGTAGAGCATGACCAGTCCGGCCGACTCCTGGGCCAGGGCCAGGTCGACCACGGCCAAGCCCTTCTGGTCCCATTCGTACAAATCCTGGGGATCAAGCACGATTTCCGCTCCTCCTCGCGTTCTCTCCCCTCAACACCCTCCGCTCCACGCCCATTCCCGTCGGTCGCGGTGTGCTCCGAGCGGGTTTCCACACCAAGACCGGCCACCAGTCCAGAGCTTGGCATGCCCGCATCAGAAGACGGCACTGGCCGACGTCCACCCCGTCACCCCCTGAGAAACGACCGAGGCCCGCCTCCCCGAAGGGAGACGGGCCTCGACGCTAGCTACTGGAGCTCAGCGGTGAGCCTGTTCAGCTCTGGCCGCCGGCCAGCTTCTCGCGCAGGGCGGCGAGGGCCTCGTCCGACGCCAGGGCGCCGGCGTTGTCGTCCGACTCCGAGGAGTAGGAGCCACCGGTCGGCGCGGCGGCCGGAGCGGCGGCGCCACCCTCGGCAGCAGCGGCCTCGTCGGCCTCGCGGGACTTGATGACCTGAGCCTGGTGCTGCTCGAAGCGCTGCTGCGCCTCGGCGTACTGGGTCTCCCAGGCCTCGCGCTGGGTCTCGTAGCCCTCGAGCCAGTCGTTGGTCTCGGGGTCGAAGCCCTCGGGGTAGATGTAGTTGCCCTGGTCGTCGTAGGACGCGGCCATGCCGTACAGGGTCGGGTCGAACTCGACCGAGGCCGGGTCGGCACCGAAGGACTCGTTGGCCTGCTTCAGCGAGAGGCTGATGCGACGACGCTCGAGGTCGATGTCGATGACCTTGACGAAGATCTCGTCGTTGACCTGGACGACCTGCTCCGGGATCTCCACGTGGCGCTCGGCCAGCTCGGAGATGTGGACCAGACCCTCGATGCCCTCGTCCACGCGGACGAACGCACCGAACGGAACCAGCTTCGTGACCTTACCCGGGACGACCTGGCCGATCTGGTGGGTACGGGCGAACTGCTGCCACGGGTCCTCCTGGGTCGCCTTCAGCGACAGGGAGACGCGCTCGCGGTCCATGTCCACGTCGAGAACCTCGACGGTGACCTCCTGGCCGACCTCGACGACCTCGGACGGGTGGTCGATGTGCTTCCAGGACAGCTCGGAGACGTGAACCAGACCGTCGACGCCACCCAGGTCCACGAAGGCACCGAAGTTGACGATCGAGGACACGACGCCGGAGCGGACCTGACCCTTCTGGAGGGTCGTGAGGAAGGTCTGGCGGACCTCGGACTGGGTCTGCTCGAGCCAGGCGCGGCGGGACAGGACCACGTTGTTGCGGTTCTTGTCCAGCTCGATGATCTTCGCCTCGAGCTCCTTGCCCACGTAGGGCTGGAGGTCGCGGACGCGACGCATCTCGACCAGGGAGGCCGGGAGGAAGCCGCGGAGGCCGATGTCGAGGATGAGACCACCCTTGACGACCTCGATGACGGTACCGGTGACGATGCCGTCCTCTTCCTTGATCTTCTCGATGGTGCCCCAGGCACGCTCGTACTGGGCGCGCTTCTTCGAGAGGATCAGGCGGCCTTCCTTGTCCTCCTTCTGGAGGACCAGGGCCTCGATCTCGTCGCCGACCTTGACGACCTCGTTCGGGTCGACGTCGTGCTTGATCGAGAGCTCGCGGCTCGGGATGACACCTTCGGTCTTGTAACCGATGTCGAGCAGGACCTCGTCCCGGTCGACCTTCACGATGACGCCGTCGACGATGTCGCCGTCGTTGAAGTACTTGATCGTCTCGTCGATCGCGGCGAGGAAGGCTTCCTCGTTACCGATGTCGTTGACCGCAACCTGCGGGGTGGTGGCGGTGGTCTCGGTGCTGCTCGTCATGTGGGAAAGGGCTCCGGTTACGGACAGAAAGTCGTAGGTACTGCTACGCCGAGAGCCCGTATCGCACTGATGAAGCCAGACAGCCAATGAAGCGCCTTTCCCGCAGAACGGGGGGCGCCTCGAAAACCGAGGGGACTGCAACAGGTGCGAGCGCGGCCTGCTCCGTCTGAGGCGCGCAGGCCCGCAGCGCAACCTTTAGCATACGGGGGCGGCCGGACAGGGTCAATGCGCGAAGCGCGCACCCGGGGCGGATCGCCGCATATCCGGCACAACTCATGTCGGCCCAGGCCATCCTGGCCACGGGAGGCCGCCCGCATCTACGCGCGCGGCTCTGAGCGCAAACTACATCGACGGGCGAGATGAACCAAGAGTACGGACACGAAGACGGGCCCGAGGACGAGGCGGAGGCCACCCGGCGTGACGCGGGGGAAGCGGAGAGCAGCCGGGCCAGCCGCGGCTGGTGGGACCGCAACGCCGACGAGTACCAGAGCGAGCACGGAGCGTTCCTCGGGGACGACCGGTTCGTGTGGGGGCCGGAGGGGCTCGACGAGGCCGAGGCCGGGCTGCTGGGGCCGGCCTCGGCGCTGAAGGGCATGGACGTCCTGGAGATCGGCGCGGGCGCGGCGCAGTGTTCGCGCTGGCTGGCCGCGCAGGGCGCCAGGCCGGTGGCCCTGGACCTCTCGCACCGGCAGCTCCAGCACGCGCTGCGGATCAGCGGCGGTGACGTGCCGGCGGTCCGGCTGGTGGAGGCGGACGCGGGGGCGCTGCCGTTCCTCGACGGCAGCTTCGACCTCGCGTGTTCTGCGTACGGCGCGGTGCCGTTCGTGGCCGATCCGGTACGGGTGTTTCGCGAGGTGCGCCGGGTGCTGCGGCCGGGCGGGCGCTGGGTGTTCTCGGTGACGCACCCGATCCGCTGGGCGTTCCCGGACGAGCCGGGTCCCGAGGGTCTGTCGGTCGCCGCCTCCTACTTCGACCGGACGCCGTACGTCGAGCAGGACGAGCGGGGGAACGCGGTCTACGTCGAGCATCACCGGACGATCGGGGACCGGGTGCGGGACGTGGTGGCGGGCGGCTTCCGGCTGGTGGACCTGGTGGAGCCGGAGTGGCCGGCCTGGAACAACCAGGAATGGGGCGGCTGGTCCCCGCTGCGGGGGAACCTGATCCCGGGCACGGCGATCTTCGTGTGCGAGCGCGCCGACTAGCCGCACGGCCGACCCCGACCGCGTGCTGCCGGCCGCCGACTGTCGGCGGCTGTCGGCTGTCGGCTGCCGGCTGTCGATGAGCCGCACCGCCGATTAGTCATATGAATCGGCGGGCCTGTGGACAGTCGCGCGCACCGGGTCGGCGGGTCGTACGAGACTGGCCGCGTGATCCGAAACGACGCACTCGACCTGCTTCCCGTCCGCCATGCCGTCCCCGAGCTGCTGACCGCGCTCGAGGAGCGCGGCACGGCGGTGCTGCACGCCCCGCCCGGGACCGGCAAGACCACGCTGGTCCCGCTGGCGCTCGCGGGGTTCATAGGGGACGGGCCGGAGCGGCGGGTCCTTGTGGCCGAGCCGCGCCGGATGGCGGTGCGGGCGGCGGCGCGGCGGATGGCCTGGCTGCTCGGCGAGGAGGTCGGCGGGTCCGTCGGATTCTCCGTGCGCGGGGAGCGGCGGGCCGGGCCGGCCACCAGGGTCGAGGTGGTGACCACGGGTGTGCTGCTGCAGCGGCTGCAGCGTGATCCGGAGCTGGCCGGGGTGGATGTGGTGCTGCTCGACGAGTGCCACGAGCGGCATCTGGACGCGGACACGGCGCTCGCGTTCCTGGTGGACGTGCGGGCGGCGCTGCGGCCGGAGCTGCGGCTGATCGCCGCGTCGGCGACGAGCGACGCGGCGGCCTGGGCGGACCTGCTGACCGTGCTCGACGGTGGCGATCCGGCGCCGGTGGTGCGGGCGGAGGGGAAGATGCACGGCTCCGCGGTCCACTTCGCACCGCCGCCGGCCGGGGTGCGGCCGGCGCACGGCACCTGGGTGGACCCGGCGCTGCTGCGGCATGTGGCCGCGACGGTGCGGGAGGCGCTGGAGCGGCACGAGGGCGATCTGCTCTGCTTCCTGCCGGGCACCGGGGAGATCGCCCGGACGGCCGGGCTGCTCGCGGGCCTGGACGCCGAGGTCCTGCAGCTGCACGGACGGGCGCCGGCGGCGGTGCAGGACGCGGTGCTGCGCGGCGGCGGGCCGGGCGGGCGGCGCCGGGTGGTCCTGACGACCTCGGTGGCGGAATCGAGCCTGACGGTGCCGGGGGTGCGCATCGTGGTGGACTCCGGGCTGTCCCGGGAGCCGCGGATGGACCATGCGCGGGGCCTCGGCTCGCTGGCCACCGTGCCGGTGTCGGTGGCGGTCGCGACGCAGCGCGCCGGGCGGGCCGGGCGCGAGGCCTTCGGGACGGTGTACCGCTGCTGGTCGGCGGCGGAGGACGCACGGCTCGCGCGGTTCCCCGCACCCGAGATCAAGGTCGCCGATCTGACCGACTTCGCGCTGCGGGCGGCGTGCTGGGGGGATCCCTCGGCGGCAGGTCTCGCCCTGCTCGACGCGCCGCCGGCCGGGGCGATGGCGGCGGCCCGGCAGGTCCTGACGGCGATCGGTGCGGTGGACGAGGAGGGCAGGGCCACGGACCGCGGGGTGCGCATGTCCCGGCTCGGTCTGCATCCGCGCCTCGGACGGGCGCTGCTCGACGGGGCTCCCGAGGTGGGGGCCCGGCGGGCGGCGGAGGTGGTGGCGCTGCTGAGCGAGGAGCCGCCCCGGGAGTACGGGGACGATCTGGCGGCGGCCTGGCGGGAGGCGCGCCGGGGCGGCGACGGGTATGGGGCGCGCTGGAAGGCGGAGGTGCGGCGCCTGGAGCGGTCGGCCGGCGAGGCGGCCGGGTCCGGAGCCGCGGGGAGGACCTCGGGATCGGCGGGGACCGCCGGGGAGGACGCGGTGGCGGGGCTTGTGACGGCGCTGGCCTTTCCGGAGCGGGTGGCGCGGGCGCGGGAGCAGGGCGGCTGTCTGATGGTGTCGGGCACCGGGGCGCGGCTCGCCGAGGGCTCGGGGCTGCGGTCCGCGCCGTGGCTGGCGGTCGCGGTGGCGGACCGGACGGTGCAGAGCGCCGTGGCCCGGGTGCGGCTCGCGGCGGTGGTGGACGAGGCGGTGGCGCGGCGCGCGGCGGGGCATCTGCTGAGCTCGGACGAGGAGGTGCACTGGGAGGACGGCGACGTGGTGGCCCGGTCGGTGGAGCGGCTGGGGGCGGTGGAGCTGACGGTGCGGCCGCTGCGGGACGGGGCCGATCCGGCGCTGGTGCGGGCGGCGCTGCTCGACGGGCTGCGCCGGGAGGGCACGGGGCTGCTGCGGTGGTCGCGGGAGGCGGTGGAGCTGCGGAGCCGGCTGGCCTTTGTGCACCGGGAAGTGGGCGATCCGTGGCCCGAGATGTCGGAGGAGGCGCTGCTCGGCCGGGCGGCGGAGTGGCTGGAGCCGGAGCTGTCACGGGCGCGTCGGCGGGCCGATCTGGGGCGGATCGACGCGGGTGAGGGGCTGCGCCGGCTGCTGCCGTGGGCGACGGGCGAGGCGGGGCGGCTCGACGAGCTGGCGCCGGAGCGGATCGAGGTGCCGAGCGGTTCGCGGATACGGGTGGAGTACGGCGGGGAGCGGCCGGTGCTGGCGGTGAAGCTCCAGGAGATGTTCGGTCTTGCCGAGACGCCCCGGGTGGCGGGGGTGCCGGTGCTCGTGCACCTGCTCTCCCCCGCCGGGCGGCCGGCGGCGGTGACCTCGGACCTGGCGTCGTTCTGGCGGGAGGGCTACCGGGCGGTGCGGGCGGAGCTGCGGGGGCGGTATCCGAAGCACCCCTGGCCGGAGGACCCCTCTGTGGCGGAGCCGACCCGGCACACCAGTGCCCGGCTCAGGCGGGAGCGGTGACGGGGGCGGGCCCGGTGTCCGGGCCGGGGTCTGTGCCGGGTTCAGGGCCGGTCCGGGGCGCGGGGCGGCGGGAGCGGGCCTCCAGCCAGAGGGAGAGGCCGAGCAGGAGAACGGAGAGGACGGTGAAGCTCCACGGGAGATAGGAGACGAGGAGGAGCACCATGAGGCGGTTGCTCTCGACCAGGTCGACGACGTAGGCGATGTAGTCCTCGCGCATCTTCACGTGGCCCGCGAAGACGGTGACGGTGTCCTGGCCCATGAGGGCGCCGGCGCCCCGGAGTTCCTCCCGGTGGATCTCCTCGCCGTTGACGGGGGCGCCGGTGACGGGGTCGATCCAGAACATGCGCTTGGTGGTGTACCAGCGGGTGAGGCCGGTCTTGGCGAGGACGTCGGGGGTGATGCCCTTCACCGGCATGGTCTTGGGCATGGGGACCCGGGTCCAGGGGACGGTCTGCTCGAAGTAGTAGACCTCCAGGCCGCGGAAGGTGCGGGTGCCCTGGTAGTGGATGGGGGCGGAGGTACGGGTCTGGGCGTCGAAGTACTGGTAGTCCCGCTTCTCGGTGAGGAAGGGCCACTTGAACTCGATGCCCTCGCGGCGGACCGGGTCGCCGTCGACCATTTCGCCGGTGGCGTGGACGGGGTCCTGGGTGTGGGCGTCGAAGACGTAGCGCTCGGGGATCTTGGAGACCATCTTGCCGTCGGGGCCCAGGACGTAGGAGAGGGAGTCCCAGACGACGACGTCGCGGCCGGCGTCGCGCTCGATCTTCCTCGACTCCTCGACATTGCCCTTGAGGGTCTGGACGATCGTGATCTTGTCGACCTTCTCGGCCTTCAGGGTGGAGTAGTTGAGCAGGGTCGCGGGCTTCGCCTCCAGGACCGTCTCCTGGTACTGGTTCGGCGGGATCTTCGCGAGCCGGGGAAAGGCGTACCAGCGCAGGGTGGGGGCCATGGCGGCGAAGAAGACGGCGAAGGCGAGCAGGACGAGGCTCGCTCTGCGGCGCATCGGGCGGCCCCTCACTTCTTGGGGCCGGGATCGGCGGTGAGCAGGGGCAGCGGCGAGGTCGGCCCGTCCGGCGGCAGATCGACGAAGGAGACGAGCAGGATGAACAGGAGGACGGGCACGAGTCCGATGACGGCTGCGGCAAGGGCGCGCAAGGTCGGCCTCCCGGCGCTCGATCTGATACATCGTCAGGGCGGGGGCACCGTAGCAACGCGACCGTGAGATGAGAACACGTTGCACTCAGAACGCGTGCGCCCCCGGGTCCGGCGCGGCGGACACGGGGGCGGCACGGGGCCGGGCGGGCAGGCCCGGCCGGTCAGGAACTCGGCGTGGGCGACGGGGTGCCGGTCTCGGACTCCGAGGGCGACGGGGTGGGCGTCGGGGTCGGCTCGGGCGCGGGGGCGTCGACCGTGAGCGCGACGGTGACCGTGCCGCCGCCGGGCGCGGTGAGCAGCAGCGTGAAGGTGCCGGCCGTGTCGCCCGCGAAGATCTCCGGCAGCGTGTAGGTGCCGTCGGCCCTGGTCTTCACACCGGTGAGGGTGCGGACCGCGTTCCCGTCGGCGTCCTTGAAGAAGGGGCCGTCGGTGGCGGGCTTCGGGTCCTCGGCCGAGGTGACGAAGGTGGCGGTGAGGGCGACCCCGGCGGCGTCGGTGCCGCCGTCGGTGGCCTTGACGGTCACCCGGTCGGCGAAGCTGCCGCCGGTGACGGCCGCGAGCTCCTTCGTGTCGAGGCGGGTGAGGGTGTCGGCGGAGCGCTCGGTGACGGTCGCGGCGAACTCGACCGCGTTCAGGTCCCGGCCGGCCACGGCGGCGCTGACGGTGAAGGCACCGGTGCGCTCGCCGGCCTTCAGCGCGGGGGCGACGGCCTTGCCGTTGCTGCCGGTGACGATGGCGATCTCCCGCGTCCCGATGGCGAACCGGGCGTCGGTGTCGCCGACGATCCGGAAGCGCACCTGGACGCCGGCGACCGGCTTGCCGGCCGCGTCGACGGCGAGGACGGTGGGCCGGGCGACGAAGCCGCTGCCCGCGCGGGTGGTGAGGGTGGTGGCGCCGTCCCGGGAGATCCGGGTCACCCTGCTCGCCGGGTCGGTGACCGGCGGCGTGGTGGGCTTCGGCGGCACCGGCTTGGACGGGGTGGGCTTCGGCGCGGTCGGCTTCGGGCTCGGCGACGCGGGAGTCGTCGGGAGCGGGCGGGTGCCGGCCGGGGTGGTGACGCGGTCGTCGCTGCGGTGGCCGGGGAGCTGGCCGGTGCCGTCGGGCACCTGGTGGGTGCCGCGCTTGTAGTACTCGAACCAGGAGAGCACCGTGCGCAGGTACTCGTTGGAGTGGTTGTAGCTCAGGATCGCCTGGTCCAGGTCGGCCTGGAGGGCGAGGTTGCGGCCGTTGGCGCAGAGGTAGAGGCCGGCGGCCTGGGCCGCGTCGTAGATGTTGCTCGGGTCCTTCTTCCCGTCGCCGTTGGCGTCCTGACCCCAGGTCTTCCAGGTCGACGGGATGAACTGCATCGGGCCGATCGCCCGGTCGTGCGTCGTGTCGCCGTCGTACAGACCGCCGTCGGTGTCCGAGATGTTGGCGAAGCCGACACCGTTGAGGACCGGGCCGAGGATCGGGGACTTGGTGGTGCCGTTGGCGTCGACGTTGCCGCCGCCCGCCTGTCCGGACTCGACCTTGCCGATGCCGGCGAGGAGCTGCCAGGGCAGGTTGCAGCCGGGGTCGGTGGAGCGTATCGACTCCTCGGCGCGCTTGTAGGCCGCGTAGACGGTCGCGGGTATGCCGGCCTCGCCGGGGCCGGTAACCAGCGGCGAGGTGGTGGGCGCGCCGGGCTTGTTGGGGGTGTTCAGCGGGGGCAGCTCGGTGTAGTACGACGAGTCGCCGGAGGCCGAGCCGTCCGGGGGCGTGCTCGCGTCACCGGCGCCGATCGGCAGGTCGCCGCTCGCGCCGTCGGTGGGAGGCGTGGTCGTGCCGGGCGCCTGCGAGGCGGCGAGCGCCGCGACCGCGGCGGCCACGACCGCACCGCTGGTGGCTCCCCTGCGCAGCCGACGGCCCAAGTGCGCTGCCATACGTGTGGTCCTCCCCGTGTCCCCTCCGCGCTCCCCGCGCGGCTCCGACCGCCGACCCTATGCCAACTCCCGTCACCGGCACACCGCGTGCTGACCGTGTTTCACTGTTTCGTCACTACTTGGCCGCCGGAGCTTTCTCCTCGGGGCGGTCCTGAATACTGAGGGGGCACTTCGGATCGAGGGGGAGTTCCGTGCCGTTCACACTCAGTCATGCCGCGGCGGTCCTGCCGGGCATCCGCCGCGGCGGTACGGGCCGGGGCCCGCTGGTGGCGTCGGCGCTGGTCGCCGGCTCCTTCTCCCCCGACATGACCTACTTCGCGGCCTCGGTGATTCCCGGCGCGATGCTGTTCGGGAACGTCACGCACTCCTTCCTCGGCGTCGTCACCGTCGACGTGCTCATCACGGCGGCGGTGGTGGGGCTGTGGCTGCTCGTCCGCGAGCCGCTGGTGGCGCTGCTGCCGCGGCGGTGGCGGGGCCGGGTGTACGGCTTCGTGCGCGGCCGGCCGTGGCGGGAGCGGCATCCGGCGGCGCTGGCCGGGTGGTTCGTGCTCTCGGCGGTGATCGGCGCGACCACGCACGTGGTGTGGGACGCCTTCACCCATCTCGACCGCTGGGGCACCCGGGTGATCCCGGTCCTCGGCGAGGTCGTGGCCGGCTTCCCCGTCTACCTGTACGCGCAGTACGGGGGTTCGGCGCTGGCCCTGGTGCTGCTCTGCTGGTTCACCGTACGGGCCCTGCGCGGGGCCCCCGCGGACGCGCCGGTGCCGGCGCGGGTGCCGGTCCTCGGCCGGCGCGGGCTGCTGCTCGCGGCGGCGGTGATCGGCGGGTGCGTGGTGGCCGGGGCGGTGCAGCGGGTGCTGCGCTTCTACGAGTACTGGGGGCGGATCGGGACGCCGGTCGACATCATTCCGACGCTGTGTTTCGGGGCGGGGTCGGGCTTGTTCCTGGGCGTGCTGGTGTACGGGGCGGGGGTGCGGGTCCGTACCCGTGCGGGTGCGGGTCCGCGGGTGCCGCCCGCCGCCCCCGTGGCGGAACGCACCCCGGAACCCTCCCGTCCGGGACCTCGCTGACCGCGGGCCGGGCGGTACGACTGCACCCCGGACGGCGCCCTTTGCCGGGCCTAGGCTTCCGCGCCTGAACCTCCGGCACGAGCCCGCCGCGCTCCCGGTGCGGGTCCAGGCGCAGGTGCGGAACGCGCCCGCATGGGCGCCGTCCCGCGTGCCCACCCTCCCCCTAGGGCTTCGCCCTGGGGGGACCCCCACGCCCCAGCGGGACGAATGCCCACACGGCGTGGGGCGCAACCGGCGGCGCCCATGCGCGGGGCGGTGCCCCGCCGTCAGTGCGCCGCTTCGTCCCAGTTCTGGCCCACGCCCACCGAGACGTCCAGCGGGGCCCGCAGGGAGACCGCGTTGGACATGCGGTCGCGGACGAGGGATTCGACCTGGGTGCGCTCGCCGGGGGCGAGTTCGAGGACGATTTCGTCGTGGACCTGGAGGAGCATGCGGGAGGCGAGGCCGGACTCGGTCAGGGCCTGGTCGACGTCGAGCATGGCGACCTTGACGATGTCGGCGGCGGTGCCCTGGATCGGGGCGTTGAGGGCCATGCGTTCGGCGGCCTCGCGGCGCTGACGGTTGTCGCTGTTGAGGTCCGGGAGGTAGCGGCGGCGGCCGAGCATGGTCTCGGTGTAGCCGGTGGCGCGGGCCTCGTCGACGACGCGGCGGAGATAGTCGCGGACGCCGCCGAAGCGCTCGAAGTAGGTGTCCATCAGGCCACGCGCCTCGGCCGGGTCGATGTTCAGCTGCTGGGAGAGCCCGAAGGCGGAGAGCCCGTACGCCAGGCCGTACGACATGGCCTTGATCTTGCGGCGCATCTCGGCGTCGACGGCGGACCGCTCGACGCCGAAGACCTGCGAGGCGACCGTGGTGTGCAGGTCCTCGCCGGAGGCGAAGGCCTCGATCAGGCCCTCGTCCTCGGAGAGGTGGGCCATGACGCGCAGTTCGATCTGACTGTAGTCGGCGGTCATCAGGGCCTCGAAGCCCTCGCCGACGACGAAGCCGTGGCGGATGGCGCGGCCCTCGTCGGTCCGTACCGGCACGTTCTGCAGGTTGGGGTCGGTGGAGGACAGACGGCCGGTCGCGGCGACGGTCTGGCTGAAGGTGGTGTGGATGCGGTCGTCCGCCGCGACGGTCTTGATCAGACCCTCGACGGTGGAGCGCAGCCGGGCCTGCTCGCGGTGGCGCAGCATGATGACCGGGAGCTCGTGCTCGGTCTGGCCGGCGAGCCAGGCGAGCGCGTCGGCGTCCGTGGTGTATCCGGTCTTGGTCTTCTTGGTCTTCGGCAGGTTGAGCTCGCCGAAGAAGACCTCCTGGAGCTGCTTGGGCGAGCCGAGGTTGAACTCGTGGCCGACGGAGGCGTGCGCCTCCTTCACGGCCTGCTGCACGGCGCCCGCGAACTGCTGCTCCAGGGCCTCCAGGTGGTCCCGGTCGGCGGCGATGCCGTGCCGCTCCAGACGGGCGAGGAGCACGGAGGTGGGCAGCTCGACCTGGTGGAGCAGGTCCTTGGCGCCGACCTCGGCGAGCTTCTCCTCGAAGGCGGTGCCGAGGTCGAGGACGGCGCGGGCCTGGCTCATCAGGGCCTCGGCCTCGGCGGTGTCGTCGGCGCCGAAGGCGAGCTGGCCGTCGGCGGCCGCGGCGGGGGCGAGCTCACGCCCGAGGTATTCGAGGGACAGGGCGTCCAGCGCGAAGGAGCGGCGGCCGGGCTTGACCAGGTAGGCGGCGAGCGCGGTGTCCATGGTGACGCCGGCGACGCTCCAGCCGTGCTCGGGAAAGACCCGCATGGCGCCCTTGGCGTTGTGCATGGTCTTCGGGCGCTCGGGGTCGGCGATCCAGTCGGACCAGGCCTTCTCGTCGGCCTCGTCGAGCTCGGTCGGGTCGAACCAGGCGGCGGCGCCGCCTGCCGCGGCGAGGGCGACCTCGGTGACGCTGCCGGTGCCGAGGGCCCAGCTGTCGACGGTGGCGATGCCGAGCGGCTGTCCGCCGTGCTCGGCGAGCCAGCCGGCGAGCTCGCCGGAGCCGAGGACGGTGAAGTCGAGCTCGACGCCGGGGGCCGGCGCGGGGGCGGTCTCCTCGGCGGCGCCGGGGTCGACGGCGAGGAGCCGCTCGCGCAGCGAGGGGTTGCGGATCTCCAGGGTGTCGAGGACGAGGGCGACGGCCGTCCGGTCGTACGGCTCGCGGGCCAGGTCCGGCACGGTCTTCGGCAGCTCGACGTCGCGGACCATCTCGGTGAGGCGCCGGTTGAGCTTCACCGACTCCAGGTGGTCACGGAAGTTCTGGCCTGCCTTGCCCTTGACCTCGTCGGCGCGGTCCACGAGTTCGGCGAAGGAGCCGAACTGGTTGATCCACTTCGCCGCGGTCTTCTCGCCGACGCCCGGAATGCCGGGCAGGTTGTCGGACGGGTCGCCGCGCAGGGCCGCGAAGTCGGGGTACTGCGAGGGCGAGAGCCCGTACTTCTCCTGGACCTTCTCCGGGGTGAAGCGGGTCAGCTCGGAGACGCCCTTCGTGGGGTAGAGGACGGTGGTGTGCTCGGTGACGAGCTGGAAGGAGTCCCGGTCGCCGGTGACGATGAGGACCTCGAAGCCCTCGGCCTCGGCCTGGGTGGCGAGGGTGGCGATGACGTCGTCGGCCTCGAAGCCCTCGACGGCGAAGCGCGGCGCGTGCATGGCGTCGAGCAGCTCGCCGATCAGCTCGACCTGTCCCTTGAACTCGTCGGGGGTCTTGGAGCGGTTCGCCTTGTACTCGGGGAACTCGTCGGAGCGCCAGGTCTTGCGGGACACGTCGAAGGCGACGGCGAAGTGCGTGGGCGCCTCGTCGCGGAGCGTGTTCGCCAGCATGGAGGCGAATCCGTAGATCGCGTTCGTCGGCTGCCCGGTCGCGGTGGTGAAGTTCTCCGCGGGCAGTGCGAAGAACGCCCGGTACGCCAGGGAGTGCCCGTCCATGAGGAGCAGGCGCGGGCGGTTCTCTTCGGTCATATCGGTCTTCTTCGCTGCTGTCTCGGCCACGGGACGATCCTGCCACGCGCGACCGACATTCCCGTCCACCGCTGCTCCACCGCGACTCCACGCGACTCGGCTCCCTTCGCGACCGACCGCGCATGGTCCGATGTCAGGGGTGCGTGACAGGATCGGGTCGTACGACAGCTTTGCTTCGCTCAAGGGAGAGCGCGATGGTCAGCAAGCCGCCCGCCGGGGACCCGGTCCAGGACGCGCCGCAGGTCGCGGCGCCGCAGCACGCGGCGGCCGGGTTGCCCGCCGTCGCCCACACGCTGCGGATCGCCCAAGCGCAGATGGGCGTGCGGCGCACCGCGCGCACGCTCCTCAAGGTCAACCAGAAGGACGGCTTCGACTGTCCGGGCTGTGCCTGGCCGGAGGGCGACAAGCGGCATGTGGCGGAGTTCTGCGAGAACGGGGCGAAGGCGGTCGCCGAGGAGGCGACGCTGCGCCGGGTGACGCCCGCGTTCTTCGCCGCGCATCCGGTGGCCGACCTGGCGGAGCGCAGTGGTTACTGGCTGGGTCAGCAGGGCCGGATCACGCATCCCATGTATCTGCCGGAGGGTGCCGACCGCTACGAGGCGGTGAGCTGGGAGCGGGCCTTCGCGATCATCGCGGAGGAGCTGACGGCGCTGTCCTCGCCGGACGAGGCGCTCTTCTACACCTCGGGCCGGACCAGCAACGAGGCGGCGTTCCTGCTGCAGCTCTTCGCCCGCGAGTTCGGTACGAACAATCTGCCGGACTGCTCCAACATGTGCCACGAGTCCTCGGGCTCGGCGCTGGTCGAGACGATCGGCATCGGCAAGGGCAGCGTGTCCCTGGAGGACCTGCACCGGGCGGATCTGATCGTGGTC
Source organism: Streptomyces sp. NPDC051909 (assembly GCF_040681095.1). Lineage (NCBI taxonomy): Bacteria > Bacillati > Actinomycetota > Actinomycetes > Kitasatosporales > Streptomycetaceae > Streptomyces > Streptomyces sp. NPDC051909. The sequence goes on from NZ_JBFAYA010000005.1 coordinate 201,755, forward strand.
GCCGGGCAGAACCCGGGGACGAACCATCCGCGGATGCTGTCGGCCCTGGAGAAGGCGAAGGCGGCCGGCGCGAAGATCATCTCGGTGAACCCGCTGCCGGAGGCGGGTCTGGAGCGGTTCAAGAACCCGCAGACGCCGCAGGGCATGCTCCGGGGCGCCGCGCTCACCGATCTCTTCCTGCAGATCCGGATCGGCGGCGACCAGGCGCTGTTCCGGCTGCTCAACAAGCTGATCCTCACGACGCCGGGGGCGGTGGACGAGGAGTTCGTCGCCGCGCACACGCATGGTCACGAGGAGTTCGCGGCGGCCGCGGAGGCCGCCGACTGGGACGAGACGCTGGCGGCGACCGGCCTGTCCCGGGCGCAGATCGAGCAGGCCCTGGAGATGGTGCTGGCCTCGGAGCGGACCATCGTCTGCTGGGCGATGGGACTGACCCAGCACAAGCACTCGGTGCCGACGATCCGCGAGGTCGTGAACTTCCTGCTGCTGCGGGGGAACATCGGGCGGCCGGGCGCGGGCGTGTGCCCGGTGCGCGGTCACTCCAATGTGCAGGGCGACCGCACCATGGGCATCTTCGAGCGGCCGGCCGCGGCCTTCCTGGACGCCCTGGACAAGGAGTTCGGGATCGTCTCGCCGCGCCATCACGGCTATGACGTGGTGCGGGCCATCGCGGCGCTGCGCGACGGCGACGCGAAGGTGTTCTTCGCGATGGGCGGCAACTTCGTCGGGGCGACCCCGGACACCGAGGTCACCGAGGCGGCGATGCGGAAGGCCCGCCTGACGGTCCATGTGTCGACGAAGCTGAACCGTTCGCACGCGGTGACCGGCACCCGCGCGCTGATCCTGCCGACGCTGGGCCGCACGGACAGGGACGTGCAGAAGGGCGGCCGCCAGTTCGTGACGGTCGAGGACTCGATGGGTCTGGTGCACGCCTCGCGCGGCAACCTGCCGCAGGCGAGCCCGCACCTGCTGTCCGAGCCGGCGATCGTGGCGCGGATGGCCCGGGCGGTGCTCGGCGGGGCCTCGGCGACGCCGTGGGAGGACTTCGAGGCGGACTACGCGGCGATCCGCGACCGGATCGCCCGGGTGATCCCCGGCTTCGAGGACTTCAACGCGAAGCTCGCGGCGAACCCGGGCGGTTTCGCGCTGCCGCACGCGCCGCGCGACGAGCGCCGCTTCCCGACGGCGACCGGGAAGGCGAACTTCACGGCGGCGCCCGTGGAGTACCCGGCGGTGCCGGAGGGCCGGCTGCTGCTGCAGACACTGCGCTCGCACGACCAGTACAACACCACGATCTACGGGCTGGACGATCGTTACCGAGGCATCACGGGCGGCCGCCGGGTGGTCCTCGTGCACCCGGAGGACGCGGCGGCGCTGGGCTTCGCGGACGGGGCGTACGCGGATCTGGTGAGCGAGTGGACGGACGGCAGCGAGCGGCGGGCGCCCGGCTTCCGGGTGGTGCACTATCCGACGGCCCGGGGCTGCGCCGCGGCGTACTACCCGGAGACGAACGTGCTGGTGCCGCTGGAGTCGACGGCCGATGTCAGCAACACCCCCGCGAGCAAGTCCGTGATCGTGCGTCTGGAAGAATCCGCAACCGCCTAAGCGTTTGCTCAGGCAGTAGCGGAAGACCGGCCGTACGACGACGAACGGAGCCCGTCCATGGGTGAGCAGCAGCACGTGAAGTTCCCGCAGGAGGTCATCGACGAGTACGCCTCGCTGGGCGTGGACCTGCCGGCGCTGTTCTCGGCCGGGCACCTGGGCAACCGGATGGGCGTACAGATCGTGGAGGCCTCGGCGGACCGGGTGGTCGGCACGATGCCGGTGGAGGGCAACACCCAGCCGTACGGGCTGCTGCACGGCGGCGCCTCCGCGGTGCTCGCCGAGACCCTGGGCTCGATCGGTTCGATGCTGCACGGCGGGGTGTCCCGGATCGCCGTGGGCGTGGATCTGAACTGCACGCATCACCGGGGGGTGCGCAGCGGTCTGGTGACCGGTGTGGCGACGCCGGTGCACCGGGGCCGTTCGACCGCGACGTACGAGATCGTGATCACGGACGAGCAGGACAAGCGGGTCTGCACGGCGCGGCTGACCTGCATGCTCAAGGAGATCGGCGGTCAGGACGCGCAGCACCTCCCGGCGGCCGGCCGACTGGACGGCGCCGGCGCCTGAGCCGACCCCTCGGCCCACGTCCGACCCGATCCCTCGGGCGACGCCCGAGCGGCGCCCCCGCTCCCCCGCGGCCCGGTACGGAACCTCCCGTACCGGGCCGCGGTGCGTTCCCGCTCCGGTCGCGCGCCAACTCCCGTATCCCCGCGCCCTCTTGCCCTCGCGCGCTGCAGCGGCTTCACTGGCCGGTCTCCCCCACAGGAGAAGCCCGATCCGCTCACACCGAGTTCGCTCACGCCTGAGTTCAACGACCAAGGGGTTCTTCTTGACCGCCGTACGCACCACGACCGTGGCGACCGCCGTGTCCGCCGCGGCCTGCGCTGCCGTTCTCGCCACCGCGATCCCGTCCGCAGCGATCAACTCGTACAACGCGACTCCCGCGCCCGAGCGCACCGAGGTCGGCGCGCTGGTCGCGACCTGGGACAACGACGCCGACCCGAGCACGCCCGACCGGGTCGACTGGGTCTGTTCCGGGACCATGATCGACGCCGACACCTTCCTCACCGCGGCGCACTGCACGACCGACTGGCCGGAGAACGTGCGTTTCTACGTCTCGCTCGACCAGGACGTGCAGGCCGGTCTGGACGCGGCCGCCGCCGCTCATCCGGGCGACCCGACGGCCGTGGCGCGTGCCGTCGCCGTCGAGGGCGTCGCGCACAGTCACCCGGCCTACCCGGGCCCGGCGGCCGACACCCATGACATCTCGGTGATCGAACTGCCCGCGGCCAAGATCGCGGAGCGCTGGAGCTTCAAGCCCGCGGCGCTGCCGGAGGCGGGCGCGCTGAGCGCGCTCGGCCCGCAGGGACTGAACGACACCTCCTTCCTCGTGGCGGGCTACGGCACCCAGGAGGCCCGGCGCGGGCCGGGCGGCCAGACCCACCCGGGCGGCGGCGTCCGGATGAAGGCGCCGGTCTCGTTCGACGCGCTGAACGACGCGTGGATCCGGCTCGGCATGACCGCGCCGCAGGGCAACGGCGGTGCCTGCTACGGGGATTCGGGCGGACCGAACTTCGCGACGCTGGGCGGCCGGCTCACCCTGGTGGCCACCACCATCACCGGCGACACCCCCTGCTACGCCACGAACGTGGTGTACCGCCTGGACACCCCCGGTGCCCGCGACTTCCTGAAGCCGTACGTCCAACTGCCGTGACCCGTCACCGCTCCCACCCGGCCGGGGCCGCGCTCGCCGCGGCCCTGGCCGGCTGCGTACTGGCCCTGCCGGCGGGCTGCGGGCGGGCGCCCGAGCGGTCCGCCGACCCGGAGCCGACCGCGAGTTCCCCGGCGGACGTCTGCACAAGTCTCGTGTCGTACTGGGTGAAAGAGGCACTGAACGGCAGCAAGTGGGCAGGGCTCGACTGGGAGCAGAAGGGGATGTCGAACGAGCAGTACGAGATCCACGACGAGGTGCTGACCGCGGCGCGCGCCGAGGAGCGGCGGGCGGGACGCGCTGCGGCGTTCGCGCTGACCGAGCGCGAGACCCGGCGGAGGTGCGAGGCGGCGAAGGGCGCGACGGGCAGTTCGGAGAACTGGCGCCCGCCCAGCGAACAGCGCGTACCCGCCAGCGGTACCCACCCACCCCTGTCGTGACTCTGCGTGACATTCCCGCGCGGTGGCACCGGCGACGGAGCGGAGCGCTCCGCTCAGCCACTCCGTCCGCTCAGCTCAGAGCGGGTGTCCGATATCCGGAGAGTCGCCGAATGATCTTGTCAGGACCATCAACCATTCAAGCGCCTTAGCAGAACTAGGCGTTCTCTGGGCGTTCTCAGCATGTGAACACCACATTGCTGACCGTTATGCCCCAGTTTGCCCATGGCCTGCACACCGGTTCCCCCTGTCGGCATAACAAGACAGTCACATCATCCCGTCGGCGCTCCCGGACTTTCCCCGGCTGCGCTTAGAGTCACGGCCAGTCACCGCGCCGCCGGGCGCTTGCTCTGCACGGCCCCGCTTCACCCCGTACGGCCCGGCATCGAAAACGGCACCTCTCAGCTCCCCAGCTCCACAGCTTCACGGCACCGCCTCAGCTCGAGGGGGCCGCGCCAGGGAAAGGAAAACCTTCGTGCGACACCGTTCTTTGCTCATCCTGACCAGCGTTCTCACCACGGGTGCGCTCACCCTCACCGCCTGCGGTTCGCGCGACGAGGGCAAGGGCGGCGGCGACAGCGCCGGCGGCGGCACCACCGTGGTCATCGGCGTCGACGCGCCGCTCACCGGCTCGCTCTCCGCGCTGGGCCAGGGCATCAAGAACTCCGTGGACCTGGCGGTGCAGACCGCCAACAAGAACAAGGAAGTCCCCGGCGTCACCTTCAAGATCGAGGCCCTCGACGACCAGGCGGTCCCGGCCTCCGGCCAGGCCAACGCCACCAAGCTGGTCGGCAACAAGGACGTCGTCGGCGTCGTCGGCCCGCTGAACTCGGGCGTCTCCCAGCAGATGCAGGGTGTCTTCGCCGCCGCCAACCTGGCGCAGGTCTCCCCGGCCAACACCAACCCGTCCCTCTCCCAGGGCGACAACTGGGGCAAGGGCGACTTCAAGCGTCCCTTCAAGACCTACTTCCGTACCGCCGCCACCGACGTGGTCCAGGGCAAGTTCGCCGCCCAGTACCTCTTCAAGGACGCGGGCAAGAAGAAGGTCTTCGTCGTCGACGACAAGCAGACCTACGGTGCCGGCCTCGCGACGATCTTCTCCGACGAGTTCAAGCGCCTCGGCGGCCAGGTCGTCGAGACCGACCACGTCACCGTGAAGGAGACCGACTTCTCCTCCACCGCCGACAAGGTCAAGGCCTCCGGCGCCGACTCCGTCTACTTCGGCGGCCAGTACCCCGAGGGCGGCCTGCTCTCCGACCAGATCAAGAAGACCGGCGCCAAGGTCCCGGTCATGGGCGGCGACGGCATCTACGACCCGGCCTTCATCAGCGCCTCCGGCGAGGCCAACGAGGGCGACCTGGCCACCTCGATCGGCTACCCGGTCGAGAAGCTCGACACCGCCAAGAAGTTCATCGCGGACTACCAGGCGGCCGGTTACAAGGACCCGTACGCGGCCTACGGCGGCTACTCCTACGACGCCGGCTGGGCGATCATCCAGGCCGTCAAGGCCGTCGTCGCCGCCAACGGCGGCAAGGTCCCGACCGACGCCCGCGCCAAGGTCACCGAGGCCCTGGGCAAGGTCTCCTTCGACGGTGTGACCGGCAAGGTCTCCTTCGACGAGTACGGCGACACCACCAACAAGCAGCTCACGGTCTACAAGGTCGAGGGCGGCAAGTGGGTCGACGTCAAGAGCGACACCTTCAACCAGTAAGCACCACCGTCCCGGCCTCGCTCCGGGAGCCCCGCACGACCTGAACCACGACCGCGCGAGGGCGCAAACAGCGCCCTCGCGCGGAGTCTTATCCGACAAGCTCATCGGAGGCCTGCGGTGCACGAACTGCCGCAACAGCTGGCCAACGGTCTGGCCCTCGGTGCCCTCTACGGCCTCATCGCCATCGGGTACACCATGGTCTACGGCATCGTCCAGCTCATCAACTTCGCCCACGGCGAGATCTTCATGATCGGGGGCTTCGGCGCCCTCACCACCTACACCGCTCTGCCGAGCGGAACGTCCCTTCTGGTGGCGATCCCGCTCATGATCCTCGGTGGCGCGATCGCCTCCGTGGCCGTCGCCACCGCCGCCGAGCGGTTCGCCTACCGACCGCTGCGCAACGCGCCCCGGCTCGCCCCGCTCATCACCGCGATCGGTCTGTCGATCGCCCTCCAGCAGCTGGTCTGGCAGTTCTACCCGGACGCCAAGAAGGCCGTCAGCTTCCCCGAGTTCAAGGGCGAGGCCTTCCAGATCACCGAGAGCCTCCAGATCCAGCGCGCCGACGCCTTCGTGCTCGTCCTCGCCCCGCTGTGCATGCTCGCCCTCGGCGTCTTCGTCTCGAAGAGCCGCAGCGGCCGCGCCATGCAGGCCACCGCGCAGGACCCCGACACCGCGAAGCTGATGGGCATCAACACCGACCGCATCATCGTCATGGCCTTCGCCATCGGTGCCGCGTTCGCCGCCGTCGCCGCGGTCGCCTACGGCCTCGACAAGGGCCAGATCAACTTCGAGATGGGCTTCATCCTCGGCCTCAAGGCCTTCACCGCGGCCGTCCTCGGCGGCATCGGCAACATCTACGGCGCCATGGTCGGCGGCGTGGTCCTCGGCATCGCCGAGGCCCTCTCGATCGCCTACATCCAGGACATCCCCGGCATGCAGCAGCTCGGCGGCGGTGCCTGGTCCAACGTGTGGGCCTTCGTCCTCCTCATCCTCGTACTGCTCGTCAGGCCACAGGGCCTGCTGGGCGAGCGCGTCGCGGACAGGGCGTGAGCACCATGACCGACACCACTCTCGACCAGACGGTCGCCAAGGCCCCGGCCACGCCCGCGGCCCTGCTCTGGACGATCGTCGCCGGCTCGGTCGCGACCGTCGCCAGCGCCTTCCTCGCCTGGACGTGGACGACCCTGTTCCCGGGCAACCTCACGATCTACGGCAACCCCGCCCCGCTCCAGCTCCTCACGCTGGTCGGAGCCGTCCTCACCGGCCTGTACGCGCTCTCCGCGCTCGGCATCAAGGGTCTCGGCTGGCTCACCCCCACCGGCGCCCGCAAGCCGCTGTGGATCCTGGCCCTGGGCACCTTCGCCACCACCCTCTTCACCGCGATCTCGATCATCGTGGAGCTGGGCGCCCTGGTGGACCTGGAGCCCGGTGCCGGCTTCGCCGTCGTCGCCGCCGCCGTCCCGGCGATCGCCGCGTACAAGCTGCCCGACGACACCCGCAAGGCCGCCCCGGCCAAGCAGCTGGCGTCCTGGGCCGAGGTCCTGATCATCGTCGCCGTCTTCGCCCTGGGCCTCTTCGTGGTCACCTTCGGCATCGACACCGACGACTCGGAGCCGCAGCTCTTCATCGCGTACCTGATCCTGGTCGGCTTCTCCGTCACCGCGCTGATCAAGTCCGGGCTCACCGCCCGCCTCTCGCAGATCACCGCGCGCAACCGTCAGGTGACGATCACCGCCAGCCTCGTCATGGCGATCGCCTTCCCGTTCATCCAGCAGAGCGGCGACACGTACACGCTGATCGCGGTCAACATCCTGATCTTCGCGACCGTCGCCCTCGGCCTGAACATCGTGGTCGGCCTCGCCGGTCTGCTCGACCTCGGTTACGTCGCCTTCCTCGGCGTCGGCGCGTACACCGCCGCACTGGTCTCCGGAGCCACCTCCTCCGCCTTCGGCGTCCAGTTCCCCTTCTGGGCCGCGGCGCTCACCGGCATGGCGGCCTCGCTGGTCTTCGGCGTCGTCATCGGCGCGCCGACCCTGCGGCTGCGCGGCGACTACCTGGCCATCGTGACCCTCGGCTTCGGTGAGATCTTCCGCATCGCCATGGGCAACCTGGACGGCACCTCGGGCCCGAAGATCACCAACGGCCCGAACGGCATCCCGAACATCCCGCAGCTGGAGTTCTTCGGCTACAACTTCGGCGAGCCGCACACGATCCTGGGCATCACGCTCGGCGCGTACGCCAACTACTACCTGCTCATGATCCTGATCATGGCGCTGGTCGTGGTCGTCTTCTCCCGCGCCGGCAACAGCCGGATCGGCCGCGCCTGGGTCGCGATCCGCGAGGACGAGACCGCCGCCACCGCGATGGGCATCAACGGCTTCCGCGTGAAGCTCGTCGCCTTCGCCCTCGGCGCCGCCCTGGCCGGCCTCGCGGGCACCGTGCAGGCCCACGTCAACACCACGGTGGTCCCGGAGAACTACGTGTTCGCCGGTCCCGTCCCGCCGAACTCCGCCTTCCTCCTGGCGGCGGTCATCCTCGGCGGCATGGGCACCATCTCCGGTCCCATCGTCGGCTCGGCGCTGCTCTTCCTGATCCCGGCCAAGCTGTCCTTCCTCCAGGACTACCAGCTGCTCGGCTTCGGCATCGCGCTGATCCTGCTGATGCGCTTCCGCCCCGAGGGCCTCATCGCCAACAAGCGGGCGCGGCTGGAATTCCACGAGAACGACGACGAGGCCGGCGTACCGGAGCAGCGTCAGTCCGCGGAAGCGGACGCGGACGCGACGTCCGGCGCCGGTGCGGCGAAGGCAGGGGCGTGAACGCCATGACGACCACCACCGAGACCGGCACCACGGCGACGGCCACCGCCGCCACGGTCCTCCAGGCCAGCGGCGTGACCATGCGCTTCGGCGGTCTGACCGCCGTCCGCGACGTGGACCTGACCGTCCGCGAGGGCGAGATCGTCGGCCTGATCGGCCCCAACGGCGCCGGCAAGACCACCTTCTTCAACTGCCTGACCGGTCTATACGTGCCCACCGAGGGCCAGGTCAGCTACAAGGGGACGGTGCTCCCGCCGAAGCCGCACCTGGTCACCCAGGCCGGCATCGCCCGTACCTTCCAGAACATCCGCCTCTTCTCCAACATGACGGTCCTGGAGAACGTCCTCGTCGGACGCCACACCCGGACCAAGGAGGGCCTGTGGTCCGCGCTGCTGCGCGGCCCCGGCTTCAAGAAGGCGGAGGCCGCCTCCCGTGAACGGGCCATGGAACTCCTGGAGTTCGTGGGCCTGGCGAACAAGGCGGAGCACCTGGCGCGCAATCTGCCGTACGGCGAGCAGCGCAAGCTGGAGATCGCCCGCGCCCTTGCGAGCGACCCGGGTCTGCTGCTGCTCGACGAGCCGACCGCCGGCATGAACCAGGCCGAGACCCGCACCACCGAGGAGCTCGTGTTCGCGATCCGCGACCGCGGCATCGCGGTCCTGGTCATCGAGCACGACATGAAGTTCATCTTCAAGCTGTGCGACCGGGTGGCCGTCCTCGTCCAGGGCGAGAAGCTCGTCGAGGGCACGGCCGAGGTCGTCCAGGGCGACGAGCGGGTCGTGGCCGCGTACCTCGGTACGCCGTACGAGGACGCCCCGGGCGCGGCGGAGGTCGCCGAGGTCGAGGCGGCCGAGGCCCACGCGGCCGAGGAGGCGGCGGAGGAAGCCGCCGAGGACGCCGCGCCCGAGGAGCCGGCCGAGGCGCCTGCCGACGACGCGTCCCCGGCCGCCGACGCGGACGAGGACGCGGGCGACACCCCCGAGGACGCGGCTCCGGCCGCCGACGCGGACAGCACCACCGAAGGAGACTCCAAGTGACCGCTCTGCTCGAGGTCGAGGACCTCAGGGTCGCCTACGGCAAGATCGAGGCCGTCAAGGGCATCTCCTTCTCCGTCGAGGAGGGCCAGGTCGTCGCCCTGATCGGCACCAACGGCGCCGGCAAGACCACGACCCTGCGCACCCTCTCGGGCCTCCTCAAGCCCACCGCGGGCAAGATCACCTTCGACGGGCAGCCGCTCAACGGCGTCCCCGCCCACAAGGTGGTCTCGCTGGGCCTGGCCCACTCCCCCGAGGGCCGGCACATCTTCCCCCGGCTCACCATCGCCGAGAACCTCCAGCTCGGTGCCTTCCTCCGCAAGGACAAGGACGGCATCGAGAAGGACGTCCAGAAGGCCTACGACCTCTTCCCGATCCTGGGTGAGCGTCGCAAGCAGGCCGCGGGCACCCTCTCCGGCGGTGAGCAGCAGATGCTGGCGATGGGCAGGGCGCTGATGTCCCAGCCCAAGCTGCTGATGCTGGACGAGCCCTCGATGGGTCTCTCCCCGATCATGATGCAGAAGATCATGGAGACCATCGCGACGCTGAAGTCCGAGGGCATGACGATCCTGCTCATCGAGCAGAACGCGCAGGCCGCGCTCTCGCTCGCGGACCAGGCGTACGTGCTGGAGGTCGGCAACATCAAGCTGTCCGGCACCGGTCAGGAGCTGCTCGTGAACGACGACGTGCGCAAGACGTACCTCGGCGAGGAGTAGGCACCACCCCAGACGGAAGGCCCGCCCCACGACGATGTGGGGCGGGCCTTCCTCGTGCGTACGACGTGCGGACGACTCGCGTCCGTACCGCCTACTGCTCCTTGGCCTTCGCGGCCTTCTTCTCCTCGGCGTCCTCGATGACCGCCTCGGCGACCTGCTGCATCGACATGCGGCGGTCCATGGAGGTCTTCTGGATCCAGCGGAACGCGGCCGGCTCGGTCAGCCCGTACTGCGTCTGCAGGATCGACTTGGCGCGGTCGACGAGCTTACGGGTCTCCAGGCGCTGGGAGAGGTCGGCGACCTCCTTCTCCAGGGCGCGCAGCTCGGCGAAGCGGGAGACGGCCATCTCGATGGCCGGCACGACGTCGCTCTTGCTGAACGGCTTCACCAGGTACGCCATGGCGCCGGCGTCCCGGGCCCGCTCGACGAGCTCGCGCTGCGAGAAGGCGGTGAGCATGAGGACCGGGGCGATGGACTCGCCCGCGATCTTCTCGGCCGCCGAGATGCCGTCGAGGACCGGCATCTTCACATCGAGGATGACCAGGTCGGGGCGGTGCTCGCGGGCCAGTTCGACGGCCCGGGCGCCGTCGCCGGCCTCGCCGACGACGGTGTAGCCCTCCTCCTCGAGCATCTCCTTGAGGTCGAGACGGATGAGGGCCTCGTCCTCGGCGATGACGACACGGGTCGTCAGCGGCGGGACGTGCGACGCCGGCGCGGCGTCGTCGTCGGAGGCGGGCTGGGGCGACTCGGGGGCGGTCACGCGGGCTCCTCGTTCAGGGCCTCGTTCCCTCCGGAAGCGAGGCGGATACAGCTCCCCATGAGCCTACCCACCTCCTGTAAGGTAGGGGCACGGCGGGTGACCGCCCCCCTTCGTTTCGAAGGATGCCCCGGTAGCCCAGCGGTAGAGGCAATGGTCTCAAACACCATCCAGCGTGGGTTCGAATCCCACCCGGGGTACATTAACGAGATTTCCAAGGTCACCCGTTCGCCGATCAGTTCGCGACCGGGTCTCCCGCCGGGTCTCCGACGGGATCCCCGATGTGGTGCACCCGGACCAGGTTGGTCGAGCCGGGGACGCCGGGCGGCGAGCCGGCCGTGATGACCACGATGTCACCCTTGCGGCAGCGCCCGATCCGCAGCAGTTCCTCGTCGACCTGGGCCACCATGGCGTCGGTCGACTCGACGTGCGGGCCGAGGAAGGTCTCCACGCCCCAGGTCAGGTTGAGCTGGGCGCGGGTCTCCGGGTCGGGCGTGAAGGCGAGCAGCGGGATCGGCGAGCGGTAGCGCGACAGACGCTTGACCGTGTCGCCGGACTGGGTGAAGGCGACCAGGAACCGCGCCCCGAGGAAGTCGCCGATCTCGGCGGCGGCCCGGGCCACCGCGCCGCCCTGGGTGCGGGGCTTGCTGCGCTCGGTCAGCGGCGGCAGGCCCTTGGCGAGGATGTCCTCCTCGGCGGCCTCGACGATCCGGCTCATGGTGCGCACGGTCTCGATCGGGTACTTGCCGACGCTGGTCTCGCCGGAGAGCATCACGGCGTCGGTGCCGTCGATGACGGCGTTGGCGACGTCGGAGGCCTCGGCGCGGGTGGGGCGGGAGTTCTCGATCATCGAGTCGAGCATCTGGGTGGCGACGATGACCGGCTTGGCGTTGCGCTTGGCGAGTTTGATCGCCCGCTTCTGGACGATCGGCACCTGCTCCAGGGGCATTTCGACGCCCAGGTCGCCGCGCGCGACCATGATGCCGTCGAACGCGGCGACGATCTCGTCGATGTTCTCGACGGCCTGCGGCTTCTCGATCTTGGCGATGACGGGGACCCGGCGGCCCTCCTCGTCCATGATCCGGTGCACGTCCTCGACGTCCCGGCCGCTGCGGACGAAGGAGAGGGCGATGACGTCGGCCCCGGTGCGCAGGGCCCAGCGCAGGTCCTCGACGTCCTTCTCGGACAGGGCGGGCACGGACACGGCGACGCCGGGCAGGTTGAGGCCCTTGTTGTCGGAGACCATGCCGCCCTCGACGACCCGGGTGTGCACCCGGGGGCCGTCGACGGAGGTGACCTCCAGGGTCACCCGGCCGTCGTCGACGAGGATGCGCTCACCGGCGGTGACGTCCTCGGCGAGCCCGGAGTAGGTGGTGCCACAGCAGTGCTGGTCGCCCTCCATCGGCTCCACGGTGATGGTGAACTCGTCGCCGCGTTCAAGGAGTACGGGACCCTCGCGGAATCGGCCGAGGCGGATCTTCGGGCCTTGAAGGTCGGCGAGGATGCCGACGCTGCGGCCGGCCTCGTCGGCCGCCTTGCGGACGTGCCGGTAGCGCTCCTCGTGCTCGGCGTGACCGCCGTGGCTGAGGTTGAGGCGGGCCACGTCCATTCCGGCCGCGATCAACGCCTTGATCTGGTCGTATGTTTCGGTGGCGGGCCCAAGGGTACAAACGATTTTTGCTCGGCGCATAAGGCGAGAGTAGGCCTTACCAGTGGGTAGCGAAGCAGCTGCGCATGACGACCCAACAACCTTTCCGTGAAAGGTTGTTGACAAGTCTTGAATTTGTGCGCGGGGCTGCTCCGATGAGCGGAATTCCGGCCCCTTTCAGAGCTCCTCAGAGTTCCGGCGGGCTGATCACGAAGCGCGCGGCGACCTCCGCCACCACCGTCTGACGCTGCGGCTCCAGGTCCAGCGGCGCCGGTTCGTCCACCGACTCGGCCGCGAAGGCCATCCGTGACGCACCGAGCGGCCGCCCCGGCGGCACGGCGCCGGCCAGTCCGGTGTCGGAGAGTTCGAGCAGGGCCACCAGCGAGGCGCCGAGCGCCTCCGCGTACTCCCGGCCCCGGCGCACCGCCTCCCGTACGGCCTGCCGGCGCGCCTCCGCGTACGCCGGGGAGTCCGGGCGCAGCGCCCACCACGGGCCGTCGACCCGGGTCCACTCCAGGTCGGCGAGGCGGGTGGTCAGCTCGCCGAGCGCCGTGAAGTCCGTGACCTCGGCCGAAAGACGCACCCAGCCGCGGTAGCCGCGCACCCGCTCGCCGCGGCCGTGCCGGGCCGGTTCGGGGGTCACGGACAGGGCGCCGGTCTCCAGCGCGGTGACGGCCTCGCCGTACGACTTCACCAGGGCGAGCGCCTCGGCGTTACGGTCCGTCAGGGCGGTCAGCACCGAGGCCCGGTCGGTGCCCCCGGAACGTACCGACACGTCGATCCGGGCGAGCTCCGGCTCCACCTCCAGGCGGCCCTCGCCGCGGACGGTCACCTGGGGCGCCTCGGGGGTCGGGGGGTGTCCCAGGGCCGGGGGCTGCTGTGTCATACCGAACACTTTCCCACTCCGTAACCCGAAAGGTCTGTTGCGACGGTGCGGTCTGGGCCAGAATCTACGCGCGTTGTGCGCCCTTGGGGGGCGCTGGATCAATGGGGAGACACACATGCCGCTGAACCGCCGGGCCTTCTTGGAGAGCTCCGCCGCCGTCGGAGCCGGAATCGCCCTCACCGCCGGGGTCGCGGCCCCGGCCGAGGCCCACGGGGGCACCCGTCCCCGGCCGGCCAAGCGGTACTCCTTCACCGTGATGGGCACCACCGACCTGCACGGGAACGTCTTCAACTGGGACTACTTCACCGACAAGGAGTTCGACGACAAGGCCCACAACGACGTCGGCCTCGCCAAGATCTCCACCCTGGTGAACCAGGTGCGCGCCGCGAAGGGCGAGGGCAACACCCTGCTCATCGACGCCGGCGACACCATCCAGGGCACCCAGCTGTCGTACTACTACGCCAAGGTCGACCCGATCACGAAGGCCGGCGGCCCGGTCCACCCGATGGCCCAGGCGATGAACGCCATCGGCTACGACGCCGCCGCGCTCGGCAACCACGAGTTCAACTACGGCATCCCGGTGCTCCGCAAGTTCCAGGACCAGTGCGACTTCCCGCTGCTCGGCGCCAACGCGCTCGACGCGAAGACGCTGCGCCCGGCCTTCCCGCCGTACAGCATGCACTGTCTGCGCACCCCGCACGGCCGGGACGTGAAGGTCGCCGTGCTCGGCCTGACGAACCCGGGCATCGCCATCTGGGACAAGGCCAACGTCACCGGCCAGATGGTCTTCCCCGGCCTGGAGGAGCAGGCGGCGAAGTGGGTGCCGAAGCTGCGGTCGATGGGTGCCGACGTGGTGATCGTCTCCGCGCACTCGGGCTCCAGCGGCCTCTCCTCGTACGGTGACCAGCTGCCGTACATCGAGAACGCGGCCGGGCTCGTCGCCGAGCAGGTGCCCGGCATCGACGCGATCCTCGTGGGCCACGCGCACACCGAGATCCCCGAGTACAAGGTCACGAACAAGGAGACCGGCAAGGACGTGGTGCTGTCCGAGCCGCTCAAGTGGGGTCAGCGTCTGACCCTCTTCGACTTCGACCTCGTGTGGGTGAAGGGCCGCTGGACCGTCGAGAAGGTCGGCGCGCAGGTCCTCAACTCGAACGCGGTGGCCGAGGACCCGGAGATCACGGCGCTGCTCTCCGACGAGCACAAGAAGGTCGTGGAGTACGTCAACCAGGTCATCGGCACCTGCACCGCCGCCATGACCACGGCCGACGCGCCGTGGAAGGACGAGCCGATCATCGACCTGATCAACGTCGTGCAGGCCGAGACGGTGAGGGCGGCCCTCGCGGGCGGCCAGTACGGGAACCTGCCGGTGGTCTCGCAGGCCTCCTGCTTCTCCCGTACGGCGAGGATCCCGGCCGGTCAGGTGACCATCCGGGACGCGGCCGGTCTCTACGTCTTCGAGAACACCCTGGAGGCCCGCCTGATGACGGGTGCCCAGCTGAAGGACTACCTGGAGTACTCGGCGCGGTACTACGTGCAGACGCCGGCGGACGCGCCGGTGGACACCGCGAAGCTGACCAACGCGAACGCCACCCCGGACTACAACTACGACGCGGTGTCGGGTCTGACGTACGAGATCGACATCGCGAAGCCGGCCGGTGCGCGGATCGTGAACCTGTCCTTCGAGGGGAAGCCGATCGACCCGGCGGCGCAGTTCGTGTTCGCGGTCAACAACTACCGGGCGAACGGCGGCGGTGCGTTCCCGCACGTCGCCGCCGCTCCGAAGCTGTGGGCCAACTCGGACGAGATCCGCAACACGATCATCCAGTGGGTGCAGGCCAAGGGGACGGTCGACCCGGCGCAGTTCGCGTCGGTGGGCTGGAAGCTGACGCGGGACGGCGTCCCGGTCTTCTAGTCCCGGGCTTCCAGTCCCGGTCTTCTGACCGCGTTCTACTGCTGTACGAGAGGCGTCAGCTTCCGGTCCTGGGCCGGAATGCCGGGCGCCTCTCGCGCGTCCAGGCCGAAGCTGGTGAAGGCGGTGCGGCGCGGCAGCGGGTACGGCTCCGTGCCGGTCACCGAGTTGAGGATGACGGCGCTGCGCCAGGCCGCGAGGCCCAGGTCGGGGGCGCCGACGCCGTGGGTGTGCCGCTCGGCGTTCTGCACGTAGACCGAGCCGGTGACGGACTCGTCGAGGACGAGCCGGTAGTCGGTGTCGATCCGGGCCCGGCCGGCCGCGTCGTGCCGCAGATACGGGTCGAGTCCGGCCAGCATCCGGTCCACCGGACGCTCCTGGTAGCCGGTGGCGAGCACCACGGCGTCGGTGACCAGACGGGAGCGGCTGCCCTGCTGTACGTGTTCCAGGTGCAGCTCCACCTTGGTGGTGGCGATCCGGCCCGCGGTGCGGACCCGGACGCCGGGCGTGAGCACCGCGTCCGGCCAGCCGCCGTGCAGGGTGCGGCGGTAGAGCTCGGCGTGGATGGCGCTGATCGTCTCGGTGTCGATGGCCTTGTGCAACTGACTCTGCCGGGGCAGGAGTTCGGACCGGACCTGCTCGGGCAGGGCGTGGAAGTAGCGGGTGTAGTCGGGCGTGAAGTGCTCCAGGCCCAGCTTCGAGTACTCCATCGGGCGGAACGCCTCGGTGCGGGCCATCCAGTGCAGCTTCTCCGCCCCGGCGGGCCGGGCCCGCAGCAGGTCGAGGAAGATCTCCGCGCCGGACTGGCCGGAGCCGATGACGGTGACGTGACCGGCGGACAGCAGCGCCTCGCGGTGGGCGAGGTAGTCCGCGGAGTGGATCACCGGCACGCCGGGCGCGTCGGCGAGCGGGCGCAGCGGCTCGGGGACGTACGGCTCGGTGCCGACGCCGAGGACGACGTTGCGGGTGTACGAGCGGCCCAGCGCCTCGGCCTCGCCGTCGGCGTCGAGCTGGGTGAAGTCGACCTCGAACAGGCGCCGTTCGGGGTTCCAGCGGACCGAGTCGACCTGGTGGCCGAAGTGCAGCCCGGGCACCAGGCCGGCGGCCCAGCGGCAGTAGGCGTCGTACTCGGCGCGCTGGATGTGGAAGGTCTCGGCGAAGTAGAAGGGGAAGAGCCGGTCGCGGCTCTTCAGGTAGTTGAGGAAGCTCCACGGGCTGGCCGGGTCGGCGAGGGTCACCAGGTCGGCCAGGAACGGCACCTGGAGCGTGGCGCCCTCGATGAGCAGCCCGGGGTGCCAGCGGAAGTCGGGGCGCTGCTCGTAGAAGGCGGCGGCGAGACCGCCGGGCACGCCGTCGGCGAGGGCGGCGAGCGAGAGGTTGAACGGACCGATGCCGACGCCGACCAGGTCGTAGGGACGGTCGGGGGCGGGCTGGGGGGTGCTGCCGGTCATCGGTGGCTGCTGCCTTCCACGAGGGTGTTCACGAGGGCGTTCACGAGGGTGAGGACCTGCTGGAGGTCGCCGGGGGTGGCGTGGGGGTTGAGCAGGGTGGCCTTGAGCCACAGCCGCCCGTCCGCGGCGGCGCGCCCGAGGACGGCGCGGCCCTCGGCGAGGAGGGTGCGGCGGATCGCGGCCACGGTCTCGTCGTCGGCGTCGTACGGCCGGAACAGGACGGTGGTGAGGGTGGGGCGGGCATACAGCTCCAGGCCCGGCGACTTCTCCACCAGGTCGGCGAGGTGCGCGGCGCGCTCCATGCACGCGTCGACGAGCGCCCCGAGGCCGTCGCGGCCGAGGGCGCGCAGCGTCACGGCGGTCTTCAGGACGTCCGGCCGGCGGGTGGTGCGCAGCGAGCGCCCGAGGAGGTCGGGCAGGCCGGCGTCGGTGTCGTCGTCGGCGTTCAGATAGTCCGCGGTGTGCGTGAGTACGGCGAGGTCGGCGGCGTCCCGTACGGCGAGCAGCCCCGCGGCGGCCGGCTGCCAGCCCAGCTTGTGCAGGTCCACGGTGACCGTGCGGGCCCGGTCGAGCCCGGCGAGCAGCGGGCGGTGGGCGGCGCTGAAGAGCGCGGGGCCGCCGTAGGCCGCGTCGACGTGGAGGTCGGCGTTCCCGTGCGCCGCGCACCGGTCGGCGATCGCGGGGAGCGGGTCGATCAGCCCGGCGTCGGTGGTGCCGGCGGTGGCGGCGACGAGGAGGGGGCCGGGGGTGTCGCGCAGCGCCTCGTCGAGGGCGGCCGGGTCGATCGTGCCGTTCGGCGCGGGCACGACGACGGGTTCGGGCAGGCCGAGCAGCCAGGCGGCGCGGTGGAAGGAGTGGTGCGCGTGGGCCCCGACGACCGCCTGGACGGTGCCGTGGCGCTCGCGGGCGAGGAGGAGGGCGAGCTGGTTGGACTCGGTGCCGCCGGTGGTGACCAGCGCGTCGGGCCCGGCCGCCCCCGGGAACACCTCGGCCGCGAGCGCGGCCGTCACGACGGCCTCCAGTTCGGACGCGGCCGGCGCCTGGTCCCACGAGTCCATCGACGGGTTCAGCGCGGAGGCCGCGAGATCGGCGGCCACGGCGAGCGCGAGCGGCGGTGTGTGCAGATGCGCCGCGCACAACGGCTCGGCGGGATCGGCCGCCCCCGCGGCGACCGCCCGGACCACCGTCCGCAGCGCCTCGTCGGCCCCGGTGCCCTGCTCCGGCACCGCCGCCCCGAGCACCTCCCGCAGCCGCCGCCTCACCTCCCCGGGCCCGCCCCCCGGCAACGGCCCGCCCCGCTCGACGGCGCCGTCGTGCAGCGCCCGCAGCACGACATCGAGCAGTGGACGCAGAGCATCGGCCCCCTGGGGGCCACCGGCGAGGGGTGCGGCACGCATGGACGACAGGCTGCCGGGGATTGCCGGGGTTTGTCCGGCGAGTGGGGCGCTGTGACCCGAACGAGGGACGGGGGGTTGCGCGGTCCCACTCGGCATCGGTCCGACGGGCGAAAGTCGGCCATGGCGACCTACGGAGGTCGCCATGGCCGATCCGGCGTTGCGCGCGCTGGGGTCAGCGGACGCCGAACATCAACGTGAAGGTCGCGGCGCGGTTGCCGAAGCGATCGGTGTAGCGGCCGACACCGGGGCCTGCGTCTTCGAATCGAGGGTCGAGGATGGCTCTGCGGTGTCCGTTGTCGGCGTAGTTGTTCTGGGGGTCGTGATTCATCCACCAGTAGACGGCGGCCTTGGGGGTGCCCCAGGTCCATCCTGCAGGCACGACATTCGTGCCGTCGCTCCGCCCTCCGCCGTACTGGGTGTTCTCGCTCATCGCGTTGAACGCGCCGTAGCCCGACTTGGCGATGCGGTCTTCTGGCCAGGCGTATCCCGCTCGGGAGTCCCAGTGACCGCATCCGAACCAGTTCGGATTGGGCGGGCAGCTTCGATCCGGGGCGGTCGCCCAGTCCTCGGAGTGCGCCCGCGCCGCGGGGGAGAGGTGTCCGTTGAAGCAGAGCGGGGCCAGACCACGCTGCGAGCGCTCCACGTTGACGAGGTAGAGCAGCGCGTGCTCGGCGTTGACGACCTCGGCGTCGGTCTGAGGAACCTTGTCGACATAGCCGGCGTACCGCTCTTCCGCCTTCTGGCAATCTCCCGGCCCAGACGTGTCGCCGTTGGCCCAGGACGCGGCGACGTCGCTCTTCCCGTCGCTGTTGAAGTCCCCGGCGGCCCACTTGGTGTTATCCATCCAGCCACCTGCGTTGGTGGCCCAATGACTACGCCTGAAACCCGAACCGGTCGACACACTCACCGTTATCGTGTTCGAGCCGCCATTGTTCCAGACAGTGGCAAGATCAGCCTTCCCATCCCCATTGAAATCCCCCGCAACCCACGGAGTACCGTCAATCCACCCACCATCCCGGTCACTCCACTGCGTCCACCCCGGAAACCGAGAACCATCAGACAGATAGACCGCAGTCGACAGGTTACCGCCGTTGTTCCAGGACGCGGCGATATCACTCTTCCCATCACCATTGAAGTCCCCGGCGGCCCACTTGGTCGTACCCACCCAGCCACCCGCGTTCGTGGCCCAATGACTACGCCTGAAACCCGAACCGGTCGACACACTCACCGTTATCGTGTTCGAGCCGCCATTGTTCCAGACAGTGGCAAGATCAGCCTTCCCATCCCCATTGAAATCCCCCGCAACCCACGGAGTACCGTCAATCCACCCACCATCCCGGTCACTCCACTGCGTCCACCCCGGAAACCGAGAACCATCAGACAGATAGACCGCAGTCGACAGGTTGGCGTCTGAGGTGGCGGCCGGCGTACGGTCAGGAACAATGAGGGCCAGGGCACCTGTCGATAGCACGAGCACGGCCGTGCCCCATGTTCGAAGCTTCAGCATAAGCTCACCTACCGCGGTAATACGCGAGCTGGGCCACCTGGCGGGAATCGAAATGGCCGACGTGCTCGCGGAGCTGACGCATCTGATGGATGAAAGTGCTCGATCGGAACACCAGTGAGGTTGAGCGGGCGCTCGGGTCGGCCTATCGAATGCGCCCCTGGTCTGGTGGATGGATCGACCAGTGCCAGGCCTGGCGCCGGCCACTCTCCGTATGTCTACAAGTAAAAGGCAGACCGGTCCACGACGCCACAGCAGCAACAGGGGGTTGTCCTGCTAAGGGCTGTCCCGTAAGTGATGGTGTCCCGCCGACGAGACCGCCGCCTTCGAGGCGCGGTACGGGTCTCCCATGCGGCAGATGAAGGCCCTTGCCTGGCACGGCCCCGAGGCACTGGCCGCCACCGCGAGCAGAGCGGGCGGTAGCCGATCACGGCCCCGCTGACTCAAAGCTCTTTACGGGACAAGTCTTAGACGACCTCCAGGTTCGCCATCATGCCCATGTCCTCGTGTTCCGCGTTGTGGCAGTGGAAGAGGTAGCGGCCGCGGTAGGCGTCGAAGCGGGTGAGGAGTTCGGCGGATTCGCCGGGGCGGAGGGAGATCGTGTCCTTGAGGCCCGCGTCGTGCGGGTGAGGGGGCCGGCCGCCGCGGGAGAGGACGCGGAAGCCGGTGAGGTGGAGGTGGACGGGGTGGTGGACGTCCGCGACGAGGCGCCAGACCTCGGTGTCACCGTGGCGGACGGTGACGTCGGTGCGGGTGGGGTCGAAGGGGAGGCCGCCGATCAGCCAGCCGTGGGTGTCGTCCTCGCCCATGCGGCCGGCGCGGAAGGAGAAGTCGCGGACGCGGACCGCGTCCTCGCGGCGCCAGGCGGGCAGGTCGGTGGAGAGGACGCGCGGCACACGGCTGTCGTCCGCCGCCTTGCGGACGACGTGGAAGGCCATGACGTCCCGGGTGCGCCCGGAGCCCAGGCGGTTGACCAGACGGACGCGGGTGCCGACCGGGAAGCGGGAGAAGTCCACGACCAGGTCGTAGCGTTCGGCCGGGGCGACCGGCAGGGTGCGGTGGGCGACGGGGGCGGCGAGCAGGCCCTGGTCGGCGCCGATCTGGTGGAACTCCCACTGTCGGCCGTCGCCCTCGTCGACGAACGCGAACTCGTAGTGCCGTGCGTTCGACGCGTTGAGCAGCCGCAGCCGGTACCGCGCCGCGTCCACCTCGTGCACCGGCCACGGCGCGCCGTTGACCAGGATGACGTCGCCGAGCACACCGGCGAGGTACGGCTCGGGCACGCCGGGGTGCTCGCGCAGCGTCGGGTCCAGGGAGGGGTAGGCCAGGCTGCCGTCCGCCGCGAAGGCGCGGTCCGCGACCATCAGGGGCAGTTCGCGGTGGCCCGCGGGCAGCCCGAGGGCCTCCTCGGCGGCGTCGCGGACGATGTGCAGCCCGGCCAGGCCCCGCCAGATCGCGGGAGCGGTGAAGTCCATGCGGTGGTCGTGGTACCAGAGCAGCGCCGGGCGCTGGTCCAGCGGGAAGGTGTAGTCCCGGGTCAGCTCCGTCGTCACCGCGCGCGGGTCGTGCATGCCCGTGCCTCCGCCATGCCCTGACGTGCCGCCGTGACCTGTTGGGCGCCAGCCCTCCGGCGTCACCAGGTCCGTCGGATAGCCGTCCGACTCCGCCGGGGTGCGCCCGCCGTGCAGATGCACGACGGTCGGCACGGGCAGCTCGTTGCGGTGGGTCACGGTGACCGGCCGGCCGCGCCGGGACTCGATCGTCGGGCCCGGGAAGGTCCCGTCGTACGTCCACAGCGGGGTCCGTACGCCCGGCAGGATCTCCGCCGTGACCGCGCGCTGCGTGATCGCGTAACGGTCTGTCCCGCCCGCGCGACCGACCGGTGCGAGGACGGCGGGCAGCGGCAGCGGGACCCGGAACGGCGGCGGCAGCGGTACGGCGCTGCGCAGTTCGGCGCCGGTGGCCGCCGGGCGGCGGGACAGCCCGGCCGCGGCGCCCAGGCCGGTGACCGCCGTCGCGCCGAGCGCGCCCCCGATGGCCAGGATCTGGCGTCTGCTCAACCCGCGTCCGTACGGCGACGGTTCACGCATCGACGGCCGCCTTCCCCACGGACCGGGCCACCGGCCGGGCCCAGATCGCCACGAACAGCACGGCCACGGCCGCGATCGTGAACACCCCGAGCGGGATGTGCAGCCACAGCGCGCCCGCCGTCCCGGCGAAGTACTGCACGGTCTCGGCGACCGCGAGCGCCAGCGTGACCAGGCAGGGCCAGGCGCGGCGCAGTCGCACCCACCCGCCGATCGCCACGCCCAGCTGGAGCAGACAGAGCGAGGTGACGACGTCCGCGCCGGTCGCGTGCAGGCCGAGGCCGTCGAAGTCCCCGCTCAAGTACACGCCGGCGAAGACCGGTTGTGCGAAGACCGCCACCATGTGGACCGTGACGACGGCCCGCAACACCCACTCGACGGGTCGCAGGCGCATGCCGCGTCCCCCTCCCCCGCTCGGCTTCTGAACGCCTTCGACGCTATGCGCGGGCCGGTTATGGTGTCCAAGATCGATATTGCTATGGCGTCATACCCCGGGGGACATGATGGATCTGCACGCGCTCCGGCAGTTCCAGGTCGTGGCCCGGCTCGAGCACCTCAGCCGGGCCGCCGAGGAACTCCACGTGGCCCAGCCCTCGTTGAGCCGCACCATCGCCCGTCTGGAGGGCGAGCTCGGCGCCCCGCTCTTCGACCGGGCGGGGCGGCTGCGTCTGAACGACGCGGGCCGGGCCTTCCTGCGGCATGTCGAGCGCGCGCTCGGCGAGCTGGACGCCGGGCGGCGGGCCGTCGCCGACATCGCGGAGCACGGCGTCGGCGCGGTACGGATCGCGTCGGAGACCTTCCTGACGCTCACCGGGCCGCTCGCGTCCTTCAAGCGCGCCCACCCGGCGGTCGAGGTCGCCCTGCACCAGATGCCGGCCGAGCGGATGGCGCGTGCGCTGCGGGCGCAGGAGGTCGATCTGTGCGTGGCCTCGCAGCCGGTGCCGGCCGAGGGCCTGGAGGCGGTCGGACTGCTCGACGAACCGGTCTGGGTGGTCGCCCCGCTCGGGCATCCGCTCGCGGGCCGGGAGTCCGTGAGCGTCGCCGAGCTCGCCGAGCAGCCCTTCGTCAGCACCCGCACCGGGCACTGGCAGCGCCGCCTGCTCGACCGGCTGTTCGCGGCGGAGGGCCTGGCGGCGCCCCGGATCGTGTGCGAGGGCGACGAGCCGAGCGCCACCGCGATCCTGGTCGCCGCGGGCCTCGGCATCGGCCTCATCCCGGACATGGCCCGGCGCAGCGCGACCCGAGCTCCGGTCGCCTGGATCACCGTCGAGGGCTCCGCCTGCCGACGGGCGCTGACCCTGCTGCGCCCGGCCGACGGCCGCCCGAGCGGAGCCGCCCGCCTGATGCACGCGACGCTGACGGGGTGGGACTGGTCGGCGGGCCCGGTCTAGGACCGGGCCCAGCCCGATCGCGGCTGTTCGCGCCGCCCCGCCCCCGCGCCGAATGCGCCGGACGGCCGTCCGCCGCCGTGAAGTTCACGTGGGGGGGCGGCCGTCCGGCCACAGGCGCGGCGCGGACGTCAGCCGCGCGCCCGCAGCGCCCGGCGGAGGTCGTCCAGCTGGTCGACCAGCTGGCGGCGCAGGGCCGGGATCATCGTGTCGTCGGCGAGGTGGCGCTCGCCGAGGGCGAGGGAGTCCGCGTCGATCGCGAAGGCCGGGAAGGCGCGGCGGCCGGCAGCCTCCGCGAGGGCCGCGCCGCGGCGCTCGGCCATGGCGATCGCGGCGGGGTAGAAGCGGGCCACGTACTCCCGCGTCAGCTCGGCCTGCTC
Source organism: Streptomyces sp. NPDC051909 (assembly GCF_040681095.1). Taxonomy (NCBI): domain Bacteria; kingdom Bacillati; phylum Actinomycetota; class Actinomycetes; order Kitasatosporales; family Streptomycetaceae; genus Streptomyces; species Streptomyces sp. NPDC051909. Next base: position 225,195 of record NZ_JBFAYA010000005.1, read on the forward strand.
GGGCTTCCAGAAGCCGTCGGCGGTGGCCGTGAACAGGTAGTTCGACAGCTCGTCGGAGTCGAACATGGCCGACCACGCGGCCGCCTTCGCCTCCGCCGTCGGCAGCGCCGCCCGGCAACGGGCCGCGCCCTCCTGGCCGGTGGCGCTGGGGTCGCGCTCCAGCTCGGCGGCGATCGCGGCCTCGTCGGTCGCGCCGAGGACGGCGAGCCGGGCGAGGATCCGCCAGCGCAGCTCCGGGTCGAGCTCGGGGCCGCCGTGGACGGTGCCCTCCTCCAGCCAGGAGGCGATCTTGTCCGGGGTGGTGGCGCTGTCGATGCAGGCGCGGACGGCGGTGAGGCGCAGTCCGGGCGCCTCGCCGTCCTCGGTGCGGCGCAGCAGCGCGCGGGTGATCTCGGTGAGCGTGGCGAGGGCGGCCGGGCGGTCGGCCTCGGAGACGTAGCGGTCGGCGATCTGCATGCGGGCGAAGCCCAGCACGCCCTGGACGACGGCGAGTTCGGTCTCCTCGGGAAGGTGGGCGAGGGCCGCCTCCAGGTAGGTGCCGGGCTCCAGGTCGCCGTCGCGGACCATGTCGCGCAGGGCGTTCCAGACGACGGCGCGGGTGAGGGCGTCGGGGATGCGGGAGAGCGCCCACAGGACGGTGTACTGCGACGTGTCGTCGAAGCGCATCTTCGTGTAGGTGAGGTCGCCCTCGTTCAGGACGACGAGCGCGGGGCGCGGGCCGCTCAGCTCCAGCGGCGCCTCCTGCGGGACGTCGATCTCGTGCCGCTCGCGCAGGACGGGAGCGTCCACCGCGTCGCGGTCGTAGATCCCGACGGACAGCCGGTGCGGGCGGCTGCCGGCGCGGTCCACGGAGAGCCGCCACTTGCTGCCCTCGCCCTCCAGGCGCGGGGTGAGGGTGTCGACGCCGGTGGTGCGCAGCCACTGCTCGGCCCAGCCGTGCACGTCGCGGTCGGTGGCGGCGGCGAGGTTGTCGACGAAGTCGGCGAGGGTGGCGTTGCCGAAGCGGTGCCGCTTGAAGTGGATGTTGATGCCGGCGAGGAAGTCCTCCTCGCCCATCCACGCGACGAGCTGGCGCAGCGCGGAGGCGCCCTTGGCGTAGGAGATGCCGTCGAAGTTGAGCAGCGCGGAGGCGGTGTCGGGGACGGCGTCCGCGGCGGGGGCGACGGGGTGGGTGGAGGGCCGCTGGTCGGCCTCGTAACCCCAGGCCTTGCGGGTGACGCCGAAGTCGATCCAGGTGTCGGCGAAGAGGTCGGAGCAGGCCTCGTTGACGGTCTGGAAGCCCATGTACTCGGCGAAGGACTCGTTCAGCCAGATGTCGTCCCACCAGCGCAGGGTGACGAGGTCGCCGAACCACATGTGGGCCATCTCGTGGGCGATGACCATGGCGCGGTGCATCCGCTCGGTGTCGGTGACGGCGGAGCGGAAGACGAACTCGTCGCGGAAGGTGACGAGTCCGGGGTTCTCCATGGCGCCCGCGTTGAACTCGGGGACGAAGGCCTGGTCGTACGAGTCGAAGGGGTACGGCTCGGCGAACTTCTCGTGGTAGCGGTCGAAGCAGGCCTTGGTGACGTCGAGGATCTCGTCGGCGTCGGCGTCCAGGTGGGGCGCGAGCGAGCGGCGGCAGTGGATGCCGAACGGCAGGCCGGCGTACTCGGTGCGCACCGAGTGCCAGGGCCCGGCGGCGACGCAGACCAGGTAGGTGGAGATCAGCGGGGTGGCGGCCGCGGTCCAGCGGCCGTCCGCCTGCTGCTCGGTGATGCCGTTGGACAGCACGGTCCAGCCCTCGGGGGCGGTGACGGAGACCTCGAAGACGGCCTTCAGGTCGGGCTGGTCGAAGGCGGCGAAGACGCGCTGCACGTCCTCCATGAACAGCTGGGTGTAGACGTACGACTCACCGTCGGTCGGGTCGGTGAAGCGGTGCATGCCCTCGCCGGTGTGCGAGTAGCGCATGGTGGCGGTGATGCTCAGGGTGTGCTCGCCCTCGGCGAGGGTGAGCGGGAGCCGGTTGCCGTCGAGCGCCTCGGCGTCGAGCGGGGTGCCGTCGAGGACGGCGGAGTGGAGGGCGTCCGGCTTGAGCTCGACGAAGGTGTCCCCGGCGGCGCGGGCGGTGAACCTGATGCGGGTGGTGGACCCGAAGGTCTCGTCGCCGGTGGTGAGGTCGAGGTCCACGGCGTAGTGGTGGACGTCGAGGAGCTGGGCACGGGTCTGCGCTTCGTCGCGCGTCAGTACGGACATGGGGGCCATGCTGCCCGATGCCCTCCCGCCCCGGGGAGGGGCGTTCACCGAGAGCTCAGGAGTTCGTACGGGGAGTCTCGCGGCCGCTCAGGCCAGGCCCGCTCCGTCGAGGTGGGCGAAGGCGGCCGAGATCCTGGGCCGGTCGTAGCCCGCGGGGCCCTTGGCGCCGCTGGAGAGCAGGGTGTGCAGGAGCAGCCGGGCCTTGACCGGGGTGAGCGGGCCGGCCGGGATCAGGCCGTGGTGCAGCAGGTCGTACTCGGAGCCGGGGCCGCGATAGGTGTGGGAGAGGGTCGCGCCGGCTCCGGTGCGGGAGGCGAGGACGACGGGGATGCGCTCGGCCAGCGCGGCGAGGGGTTCGACGAGCACGCCGGGCACGTGTCCGGCGCCGAAGGCGGCGACGACGAGTCCGTCGTACCGGTCCGCGAGTCCCTCCAGGAGTTCGCCGCGGTCGCCGAGGGAGAGGGTGAGGAGGGCCACCCGTACGGCCGGGTCGAGACGCAGCGGGCAGGCGCGGGCGGGCACGGCGGGGCGGAGCAGGATCCGCGGCTCGCCCTCGACGACGTGCCCGAGGGGGCCGGCGCCGGGCGAGGCGAAGGTGGCGACCGAGGTGGTGTGGGCCTTGTGGGCGAAGCGGGCGGCGTGGATCTCGTCGGCGAGGACCACGAGCACGCCGAGTCCGCGGCAGCCGGGGTCGGCGGCGACGGCGAGGGCGGCGGCCAGGTTGGCGGGGCCGTCGGCGCCGGGCAGGTCGGGGCGGCGCATGGCGCCGGTGACGGCGATCGGCTGTTCGGTGGTGCACAGCAGGTCGAGGAGGAAGGCGGTCTCCTCCAGGGTGTCGGTGCCCTGGACGACGACCACGCCGGAGCCGGCGGCGACGGCCGCGGTGATCTCGTCGGCGAGGGCGGTGAGGTCCTCGAAGGAGAGGGAGGAGCTGGGGACCCGGCGGAAGTCGCGCAACTCGACGTCGACGCCCTCCGGCGTGACGCCCAGCTCGGCGAGCACCTCGGTGCCGGTCATGCGGGCGGCGTCACCGCCCCGCGCGGAGATGGTGCCGCCCAGGGTGAACACGGTGACGCGTGCCATCAGCGTGCCGCTCCGTCCTTCGTCGTCGAGTTGTCCGCGATCGTCTCGTGGTGGCGGATGACCTCCGCGATGATGAAGTTCAGCAGCTTCTCCGCGAACGCCGGGTCCAGTCTGGCGCTCTCGGCGAGTTCGCGCAGCCGGGCGATCTGCCGGGCCTCGCGGGCCGGGTCGGCGGGCGGCAGGTCGTGCTCGGCCTTGAGGACGCCCACCTGCTGGGTGCACTTGAAGCGCTCGGCGAGCATGTGGACCACCGCCGCGTCGATGTTGTCGATGCTCTCGCGCAGCCGGGTCAGCTCGGCCCGTACGGGCTCGTCGATCTCGCTCATGACCAGGGACCTTATCCGGATCCGGTGAGGATGATGGGCGGGTGTTCGGGATCCGGAACGGTGTGACTCCAGCCGCCCGGAACGGTGCGCCCCTGCTGCTCTCGGAAGCGGACGGGGGCGGTGCCGACGCGGCGGGTGAAGAGGCGGGAGAAGTAGGCGGGGTCGTCGTAGCCGACGCGGCGCGCGACGGCGGCGACGGGGAGGTCGGTGGCGGCGAGGAGTTCCTTGGCGCGGCCGAGGCGGACGGTGAGCAGGTAGTCCTTGGGGCTGCATCCGGCGGCGCGGCGGACGGCGGCGCGCAGCTCGGCGGGGGTCATGCCGTGCCGGGCGGCGTGTTCGGCGACCGAGAGCCGGGTGAAGGCGTCGCGGGCGAGGGCGGCGAGGACGGGGGCGCCGTCGGCGTTGGTGTCGGCGCGGGCGCGGCGCAGCGCGACGAGGAGTTCGTGGACGGCGGCGGCGGTCTCGACCTCCAGGAGCGGGTTGCCGGGGCGGGCGGCGCGGGCGATGCGGCCGACGACGGCGCGGGCCGGGGCGGCGTCGGCGAGGGGGACGACGGGGCGCTCGGGTTCGATGTAGCCGAGTTCGGTGTAGGTGGCGGTGGCGGGTCCGGTGAAGTCGACGAAGGACTCGTCCCAGCCGGTGCCGGGGTCGGCGGAGTAGTGGTGCGGCACGCCGGGGGTGAGCCAGATCAGGGCGGGCGCGGTGACGGGGGTGCGGCGCCCGTCGGGGCCGCGGTACCAGCCGCTGCCGGAGCCGACGACGACGGCGACGTGGTGGTCGAGGGTGCGCGGGCCGACGGTGGGCAGGGCGCCGTGCTGGAGCCCGACGCCGAGGCAGACCAGGCCGAGCCGGTGGTGGGCGGGGCCGGGCGTGAAGTAGCGCATCCAGGTGTGGTACACGGCGCGGCTGCCCTTCCGGCCTCGGTCCGAACGTCCAAACTGCGACGATCTTTGTCCATGGACCGGCCCGCCGCCAGAGGGCGAGGGTGAGCCGCATGAGCGAGAGGCACATGAAGGACGTCCGCCGGTTCGTGGTGGGTGACGAGGACTTTCTGCTCGACGGGCGGCCGGTGCGGCTGCTCTCGGGAGCGCTGCACTACTTCCGGGTGCACGAGGAGCAGTGGGAGCACCGGCTCGGGATGCTGCGCGCGATGGGCCTCAACTGTGTCGAGACGTACGTGCCGTGGAATCTGTACGAGCCGGAGCCCGGCCGGTTCGGGGACGTGGCGGCGCTCGGCCGCTTCCTGGACGCGGTGGCGCGGGCCGGCCTGTGGGCGATCGTGCGCCCCGGCCCGTACATCTGCGCCGAGTGGGAGAACGGCGGGCTGCCGCACTGGCTGACGGGTCCGCTGGGGCGGCGGATCCGGACGGCCGACCCGGAGTACCTGGCGCCGGTGGAGCGCTGGTTCCGGCGGCTGCTCCCGCAGGTGGTGGAGCGGCAGATCGGGCGTGGCGGTCCGGTGCTGATGGTGCAGGTGGAGAACGAGTACGGCAGTTACGGCTCGGACGCCGGGTATCTGCGGTGGGTGGCGGACCTGCTCGTGGACTGCGGGGTGGAGGTGCCGCTGTTCACCTCGGACGGTCCGGAGGACCACATGCTGACCGGCGGTTCGGTGCCGGGGGTGCTCGCGACGGCGAACTTCGGCTCGGGGGCGCGCGAGGCGTTCGCGACGCTGCGGCGGCACCGGCCGGCCGGTCCGCTGATGTGCATGGAGTTCTGGTGCGGCTGGTTCGACCACTGGGGCACGGCCTCCGTGGGCCGGGACGCGGCCGACGCGGCGGCGGCGCTGCGGGAGATCCTGGAGTGCGGGGCCTCGGTCAACGTCTACATGGCGCACGGCGGGACGAGCTTCGCCGGCTGGGCCGGGGCGAACCGGGCGGGCCGGCTGCACGGGGGCGGGCTGCGGCCGACGGTCACCTCGTACGACTACGACGCGCCGGTCGACGAGGCGGGGCTGCCGACGGAGAAGTTCTGGCGCTTCCGCGAGGTGCTCGCGGAGTACGCGGACGGTCCGCTGCCGGAGGTTCCGGAGCCGCCGGTACGGATCGGGGCGCCGGCGACGGGCGCGGTGGGCGCGTGGGCGCCGCTGGCCGGGGTCCTGGAGGTGCTGGGCGACGAGGAGACGGAGTCCCCCGTGCCGCCGACCTTCGAGGAGCTCGGCGTGGACCGGGGCCTGGTGCGCTACCGGGTGGCGGTGCCGGGGCCGCGTCAGCCGTATCCGCTGGGGGTGACGGGGCTGCGGGACCGGGCGACGGTGTACGTGGACGGGGTGCCGGCCGGGGTCCTGGAGGAGGGGGCGGAAGAGCTGCCGGAGCCGGTGGCGGGGCCCGCCGTGGTCGATCTGTGGGTGGAGTCCCTGGGCCGGGTCAACTACGGGCCGCGGCTCGCGGAGCCGAAGGGGATCACGGGCGGGGTGCGGCACGAGCGGCAGTATCTGCACGGGGTACGGGCACGGGGGCTGCGGCTCGGCGCCTTCGAGACGGCGGCGGTGGCGAAGGTGCCCTTCGGGGAGGTGCCGGAGGGATCCGGGCCCGGTCTGTACGCGGGTGAGGTGACCGTCCCGGCCCCGGGCGACGCGTTCCTGCGCCTGCCGGGCTGGACCCGCGGCTTCGTGTGGGTGAACGGCTTCTGCCTGGGCCGCTACTGGAACGCGGGCCCGCAGGATGCCCTGTTCGCGCCGGGCCCGGTGCTCCGGGAGGGCGCGAACGAGGTGTGGGTCCTCGAACTGGCGGGGGGCGCGGGCGGGCCGGTGGAGCTGGCGTGAGCGGGGGTGCCCTGGGGCGGACCCGGACCGGTCCGGGTCCGCCCCAGGGCGTGAGAGCGAGTGAGCCGAAGGGGCGCGCGGGTGTCGAAAGAGAGAGCGCGCGGAGGCTGCGAGGAACGAGCAGTCGAGCACGGTCGACCGTCGACACCTGCTGAAGCGCCCCGGAGGCGAACCGAGCTCCTAAAGGGAGGCGGCGGCGGACTTGATGGCCGAGGCGAAGGTGGACACCTCGGTGTAGACGCCGGGGAGGCCGGGACGGGCGCAGCCCTCGCCCCAGCTCACGATGCCGACCTGGATCCAGGCGTTGGTGTTGTCCTTGCGGAACATCGGGCCGCCGGAGTCGCCCTGGCAGGTGTCGACGCCGCCCTCGTTGTAGCCGGCGCAGATCTCCTCACCGGGGACGAGGGAGCCGCCGTACGCGGACTGGCAGTCGGCGTCGGAGACGAAGGGGACGGTCGCCTTGCGCAGGTAGCGCTGCTGGCCGCCGCCCTCGCGGGTGGCGCCCCAGCCGGCCACGGTGAAGGTGCCGCTGTTGTAGGCGGTGGTGTCGGCGATCTTCAGGTTCGGCAGGCTCGTGATGGGCGAGGCGAGCTTGATGAGGGCCCAGTCCTTGCCCTGCCCGTTGTAGCCGGGGGCCTGGTAGACCTTGGTCGAGCGGACCTTGATGGCGTTCCTGGACTGGAGGTCCACGACTCCGGCCGTGGCGGTGATGCTCGTGTTGTCGCCGGAGCCGGAGACGCAGTGCGCGGCGGTGAGGACGACCTGAGGACTGATCAGGGAGCCGCCGCAGCCCATGGAGAGCCTGACCATCCAGGGGAACTCGCCCTGCGCGGCGCGGGTGCCGCCGACGACCGGGGCGGGCGCGGCGGAGGCGGTGCTCGTGGGCTGGAGGCTGACGGCGGCGAGGACGACGGCGCCGGTGGCGGCGAGCTTCTGCAACGCGCGCACCAGTCTGTTCTTCTTCTGCATGCGACTGCCTTCTCTCGTGGGGGGTTGATCTTGATGGCATGAGCCCGTCAAGACCTGGTCCGGATTATGGACATCGGCCAACAGGCGTCACAAGAAGGCCTTTTCGGCCAGCCGGGCGGGCAGGCCGGGGAACGCGTGGGGCGGCGCGGCGCGCCGCCCGTACCCTGGACGCAGGGGGTGATCCGGGATGCCGCACAGCGACGAATCCTCCCCCGTCGTGCACGGGTTCCCGCACCTCGACACGGTCCGCTCGGCCATCACGGCGCTCTATCGGCGGCTCTCCCCCGACGGCGTGCGGCGCTACGAGCTGAGCATCCCGGCCTCCGACGTGCTGCTCGACCCCGCCGACGGGCTCCATCTGGGCGCCCAGCGGGTGGCCCGGGCCCTGGTGCGGCACCTGGGGCTGCCCGAGGCGCGGATCGTGGTGAGCTTCCGGGCGATGGAGCACGCGGCGAGCGTGGAGCTGGGCGCGGGCCCGGAGTACTTCGTCGAGCTCAACGAGCGCTTCGCGCGCCCCGCCCACCAGCGCGACATCGGGGCGGCGCTCGCCCACGAGATCACCCATGTACTGCTGCACCGGCTCGGTCTGGACCGGCCGACGGTCGCCGAGAACGAGATCCTCACGGATGTCGTCACCAGCTATCTGGGGGCGGGCTGGCTGCTGCTCGACGCGTTCCGGCAGGACGGGCTGTCCAGCCAGAAGCTGGGCTATCTGACGCCGGAGGAGTTCGGCTACGTGCTCGCCAAGCGGGCGGAGGTGTTCGGCGAGGACCCCTCGCCGTGGTTCACCAGCGCGGTGGCGTACGAGGCGTGGGTACGGGGCCGGGCGGAGGCTGCGCGGGACTGGCGCCGCCCGCCGCTGGCGGGTGCGGGCTGGGCCGCGCGGCGGCGGGCCCGTGCCCAGGGCTCGGACGGGGTGTTCCCGTGCCCGGTGTGCGGGCAGCGGCTGCGGGTGCCGGGGACGCGGCGGGTGAAGGCGCGGTGCGGGGTGTGCGGGACGGTCCTCGACTGCGCGCCGTAGCTCCGGGGGCGACCCGGGGTGTATCCGTTTGCGCCGTTCGGGTGTTCCGGGTGAGGGTCGGGCGCATGAGCACGTTGTTCGACACGCTGTGGGACGGGTCCGGGGACGACGCCATGGTCCGGGCGCTGCGCGGGGGCGCCGACCCGGAGGCCCGGGACGCCGACGGGGAGACCCCGCTGTACCGGGCGGCCGTCGAGAACCGGCCGGGCGCGGTCCGGCTGCTGCTCGCCGCCGGGGCCGATCCGGGCCGGGCGAGCGGCGCGGACGGCGGGGACCTGCCGCTGTGCGGGGCGGCGTGCGGCGGACACACCGAGGTCGTACGGGCGTTGCTCGCGGCGGGCGCGGAGCCGGACCAGGAGGAGGGCTACGGCTTCACCGCGCTTGCCTGGGCGGTACGACTCGGGCACACCGAGGCGGCCCGGGCGCTGCTCGCGGCGGGCGCCGACCCGGACCGGGCGGGGCCCGACGGGCTCGCCCCGCTGACCGCCGCCGCCCGGCGCGGCTCGCCCTCGCTCGTCCGGGCCCTGCTCGCGCTCGGCGCTCGGGTCCTCGCGGCTCTGCCGGGGTACGGGGCGGGCGCGGTGCCGGTGCTGCGCCGGCTCGCGGCGGAGGCGGCGGCCACCGGGGACCGGGAGCCCGCGGCCTCCGTGGCCGTGGCCCTCGGCCGGTGCGGCGACGGTGCCGCCGTCCCCGAACTCCTCGCCCTCGCCGCGCACCCCGACGCGGAGGTACGGCGAGAGGCGGCGGCCGCGCTCGCCGGCATCGTCCCGCCCGGCGACGCGGTGGCGATCGAGCGGATCACCGCCCTGAGCCGCGACCCCGACCCCCGGGTCCGGGACTGGGCCACCCTCGCCCTCGCCGAACTCCCCGACGACACCCCCGCCGTCCGCGAGGCCCTCGCCGCACGTCTCGCCGACCCGGACCCCGAGACCACCGCCGAGGCCGCCCGCGGCCTCGCCCTCCGCCAGGACCCCCGCGCCATCGACCCCCTGGCCCGGCTCCTCGCCGACTCCGACCCGGAGGGCCCGGCCCGCGAGACGGCCCTCGCGGCCCTCCCGTACGTGACGGACCCCCGCGTCCGGACGCGGCTCGAATGGACGACGCCGAGGTGCCGGTAGGGGCGCGAGCCCGGTCCGCGCTACGCGCCGTACACCGGCTGCGGTGGTTCGGCCGCCGCCAGGAGCTCGAGGGCGGCCTCGCCCGCCTCCGCCGGGGTCCAGCGGGCGCCCTTGTCGGCGGTGGGGCCGGGGCGCCAGCCCTCCATGACGGTGAGGCGGCCGCCCTCGGACTCGAAGACCCGGCCGGTGACACCGGCGGAGGCGGCGGAGCCGAGCCAGACGACGAGCGGGGAGACGTCCTCGGGGAGCGCCTGGAGGTCGCCGAAGGTGTGCTCGGTCATGCGGGTGCGGGCGGCGGGGGCGACGGCGTTGACCTGGACGCCGTAACGGCCCATCTCGGCCGCGGCGACGAGGGTGAGGCCGACGATGCCGGCCTTGGCGGCGGCGTAGTTGCCCTGGCCGACGCTGCCGAGGAGGCCCGCGCCGGAGGTCGTGTTGACGACCCGGGCGGTCACGGCGCGTCCCGCCTTGGACTCGGCGCGCCAGTGCGCCGCCGCGTGCCGCGTCGGCAGGAAGTGGCCCTTCACGTGCACCCGCAGCACCGCGTCGAAGTCGTCCTCGCCGAGGTTGACGAGCATCCGGTCGCGCAGGAACCCGGCGTTGTTGACGAGGGTGTCGAGCCGTCCGTACGTGTCGAGCGCGGTGCGCACGAGCGATCCGGCGCCCTCCTCGGTGGCGATGTCGCCGCCGTGCGCGACGGCCTCGCCGCCCGCCGCGCGGATCTCCTCGACGACCCGGGCCGCCGGGCTGTCCGCGTCGGGGCGGCCGTCGAGGCCGACGCCGAGGTCGTTGACGACGACCTTGGCGCCCTCGGCGGCGAAGGCGAGGGCGTGGGCCCGGCCGAGGCCGCGTCCGGCGCCCGTCACGATGACCACGCGTTCGTCACACAGACCCATGTCCGTCCTCCTTGTTGGCTGTTGCGGCGTCCAGGAAGGCGGGGCGCTCCCCGCCGCCGTGCACGAGCAGCGACGCACCCGACACGTACGCCGCCCGGTCGGAGGCGAGGAAGACCGCGGCCTCGCCGACGTCGGACGGTTCGGCGAGCCGGCCGAGCGGCACGGTGCGGCCGACGGCCGCGATGCCGTCGGCGTCGCCGTAGTGCAGGTGGGACAGTTCGGTGCGGACCATGCCGAGGACGAGGGTGTTGACCCGTACCTCGGGGGCCCATTCGACGGCCATGGACCGGGCCAGGTTCTCCAGGCCGGCCTTGGCGGCGCCGTACGCGGCGGTGCCGGGCGAGGGCCGGGTGCCGCTGACGCTGCCGATCATGACGATCGAGCCGCGGGCGGCGCGCAGCCGCTCGTACGCGGTGAGGGAGGCGAGCAGCGGCGCGGTGAGGTTCAGCTCGACGACGCGCGCGTGCCGTTCGGAATCGCCCTCGGCGAGCGTCCGGTACGGGGTCCCGCCGGCGTTGTTGACGAGGGTGTCGAGCCGTCCGTACCGCTCGCCGATCCGCTCGAAGAAGGCGGTCACGTCCTCCTGCCGGCGCAGGTCGACCGCCTCGAACACGGCCGTGCGGCCCGCCTCGGCGACCGGCTCGTCCGGTGGTCTGCGGGCGCAGACGACGACCTCGGCCCCGGCCCGCAGGAAGGCCCGGGCGATGCCCGCGCCGACCCCGCGGGTTCCGCCGGTGACGACGGCGACCCTCCCGTCCAGCTCCATCCGCTGCTACCTTCCTTCCAGCGCGTCACCTAACAAACGTTTGGTGGAAAGGTAGCTGATCCGTTCATGGGTGTCTCCACCTCACGCCCGGAGAAGGGCGTCGCACTCGTCACCGTCGACTTCCCGCCCGTCAACGCCCTTCCGGCGCACGGCTGGTACGAGCTGGCCGACGCCGTCCGCGCCGCCGGGCGCGACCCGGACACCCGTTGTGTCGTGCTCGCCGCCGAGGGCCGGGGCTTCAACGCGGGCGTCGACATCAAGGAGCTCCAGCGCGACCCCGGCCACGGCACGCTCATCGCCGTCAACCGGGGCTGCGCGGAGGCCTTCGCCGCGGTCTACGACTGCGAGGTGCCGGTCGTCGCGGCGGTCGGCGGCTTCTGTCTCGGCGGCGGCGTCGGCCTGGTCGGCAACGCCGACGCGATCGTCGCCTCGGAGGACGCGACCTTCGGGCTTCCGGAGCTCGACCGGGGTGCGCTGGGCGCCGCCACACATCTCGCCCGGCTCGTGCCCCCGCACCTGATGCGGGCCCTCTACTACACCTCGCGCACCGCCACCGCCGCCGAGCTGCACGCCCACGGCTCGGTGTGGAAGGTGGTGCCACGTGCGGAACTCCGTGCCGCGGCACTGGAGCTGGCGAGCGAGATCGCGGCGAAGGACGGGATCCTCATCCGGCTCGCGAAGGCCGCCATCAACGGCATCGACCCGGTCGACGTGCGCCGCAGCTACCGCTTCGAGCAGGGCTTCACCTTCGAGGCCGGCCTCAGCGGGGTCGCCGACCGGGTCCGCGACGGCTTCGGAAGGGGCGGTGAGGACCGATGACCGACAAGACCATGACGGTGGACGAGGTCGTGGGGCGGCTGCGCTCCGGCATGACCATCGGGATCGGCGGCTGGGGCTCCCGGCGCAAGCCGATGGCGCTGGTCAGAGCGCTGCTCCGGTCCGAGATCACCGATCTCACCGTCATCTCGTACGGCGGCCCCGACGTCGGCCTGCTCGCCGCCGCGGGCCGGATCCGCCGGCTCGTCGCGCCCTTCGCGACCCTCGACTCCATCCCCCTCGAACCGCACTTCCGGGCCGCCCGCGAGCGCGGCGCGTTCGCGCTCACCGAGCTCGACGAGGCGATGTTCATGTGGGGCCTGCACGCCGCCGCCAACCGGCTGCCGTTCCTGCCCGTCCGGGCCGGTCTCGGCTCCGACGTCATGCGGGTCAACCCCGGGCTGCGCACGGTGACCTCGCCGTACGAGGACGGCGAGGAGTTCGTCGCCGTGCCCGCGCTGCGGATGGACGCGGCCCTGGTCCACCTCAACCGCGCCGACCGGCTCGGCAACGGGCAGTACCTGGGCCCCGACCCGTACTTCGACGACCTGTTCTGCGAGGCCGCCGACACCGCGTACGTCTCCTGCGAACGGCTGGTCGACGACTTCGGCCCGGACACCGTGCCGCAGACCCTGCTGGTCTCCCGGCACAGCGTCACCGGCGTCGTCGAGACCCCCAACGGCGCCCACTTCACCTCCTGCGTCCCCGACCACGACCGCGACGAGCCCTTCCAGAAGCTCTACGCGACCACCCCCTGGCCCGAGTTCGCCGCACGCTTCCTGTCCGGCAAGAGCGAGGACGACTACCAGGCCGCCGTCCGCGCCTGGCGTGAGGAGGAGGCGCGATGACGCCCACGGACACGATCACCCGGGCCGAGTACTGCGTGATCGCCTGCGCCGAGGCCTGGCGCGACGACGGCGAGGTGCTCGCCAGCCCCATGGGCCTGGTCCCGGCCCTCGGCGCCCGGCTCGCCAAGCGCACCTTCTCCCCCGACCTGCTGCTCACCGACGGCGAGGCGATGCTGGTCGGCCTCGACGGGCGGCCCGAGGGCTGGCTGCCGTACCGCCGGCACCTCACCATGGTCACCGGCGGGAAGCGGCACGTGATGATGGGCGCGAGCCAGATCGACCGCTACGGCAACCAGAACATCTCCTGCGTCGGCGACTGGGAACGGCCCGCCCGGCAGCTGCTCGGAGTGCGCGGCGCACCCGTGAACACCCTCAACAATCCGGTGAGTTACTGGATCCCCCGGCACTCCCCGCGGGTCTTCGTCGAGCGCGTCGACATGATCAGCGGAGTCGGTTACGACCACGCCGTCGGCCCCTACCACCGCCTCCCCCGCGTCGTGACCGACCTCGCGGTGCTCGACTTCGCGACCCCCGACCACCGGATGCGGCTCGCCTCCGTGCACCCGGGTGTGACGGTCGACGAGGTCCGGGCGGCGACCGGCTTCGAGCTCGTCGTCGAGGGCGAGGTGCCGGCCACGCGGGAGCCCACCGCCGACGAGCTGCGCCTGATCCGCGAGGTCATCGACCCGTCCGGACTCCGCGACCGCGAGGTCAGGTCCTGATGAAGACCGCGCTCACCGAGCTCGTCGGCGTCGAGCACCCGATCGTGCAGACCGGCATGGGCTGGGTCGCCGGGCCCCGGCTCGTCTCCGCCACGGCCGACGCGGGCGCACTCGGCATCCTCGCCTCCGCGACCATGACCGTGCCCGAACTCCGTGCCGCCGTACGGGAGGTGAAGTCCCGCACCGACCGTCCCTTCGGGGTCAACCTGCGGGCCGACGCGGGCGACGCCCGCGAGCGGGTGCGGATCATCGTCGAGGAGGGGGTCAGGGTCGCCTCCTTCGCCCTCGCGCCCTCCCGCGAGCTGATCGCCGAGCTCAAGGACGCCGGGGTCGTCGTCGTCCCGTCCGTCGGGGCGCGCCGGCACGCCGAGAAGGTCGCCGCGTGGGGCGCGGACGCGGTCGTCGTGCAGGGCGGCGAGGGCGGCGGGCACACCGGCGAGGTGGCGACCACCGTGCTCCTTCCGCAGGTGGTGGACGCGGTCGACATCCCGGTGATCGCGGCCGGCGGCTTCCACGACGGGCGGGGCCTGGTCGCCGCGCTCGCCTACGGCGCGGCGGGCGTCGCCATGGGCACCCGCTTCCTGCTCACCTCCGACTCGACCGTCCCCGACGCCGTCAAGGCGAAGTACCTGGCGGCGACGGTCAAGGACGTCACCGTCACCACCGCCGTCGACGGGCTGCCGCACCGGATGCTGCGCACCGGGATGGTCGCGGAGCTCGAACGGGCGGGCCGGATACGGGGCTTGGCGCGGGCCGTGCGCCGGGCCGCCGGGTTCCGGCGGCTCGGCGGACTGTCCTGGGCGGCGATGGTCCGGGACGGGCTCGCGATGCGCCACGGCAGGGACCTGTCCTGGAGCCAGGTCCTGCTCGCCGCGAACACCCCGATGCTCCTGAAGGCCTCCATGGTCGAGGGCCGCACCGACCTCGGCGTCATGGCCTCCGGACAGGTCGCGGGGGTGATCGAGGACCTGCCGAGCTGCGCGGAACTCGTCGCCCGGATCATGTCCGAGGCCGCGCACGTGCTCCGTACCCTTCCACCCTCGTAAGGGAGTCAGCCATGTCTCTGCCGAGACGCGCACTGTCGAGACGCGCACTGCTGAGCACCGCCGGCGCCACCGCTCTCCTCGCGGTCGCGGCCCCACCCGTCCTGGCCCGGCCCCGCCCCCGCAGCACCGCCGCCACCATCCGCCAGATCCCCCTCCAGGGCGCGGTCAACGTCCGTGACCTGGGCGGATACCTCACGTACGACGGGGCCCGGGTCCGCAGCGGCCTGGTCTACCGCGGCGACCACCTCGGCAGGCTGACCGCCGCCGACGTGACCGTGCTCGGCGCCCTGGGGCTCTCTCGCGTGGTCGACTTCCGGATCCCGCTGGAGGTGCAGTACGACGGCGCGGACCGGCTGCCGGCCGGGGTCGCCGCCGTCTCCCGCTCCGTCACCGACAACGGTCTGTACGGGCAGCTGCTCACCGCGATCGGCTCGCGCGACCCGGTCCGGCAGGAGGAGATGCTCGGCGGCGGCCGGGCCGCGGCCTTCATGACGGAGGTGTACCGCACCTTCGTCACCAGCGCGGCCAACCGGGAGCGGTTCGGGGCGACCCTGCGCGAGCTCGCCGCCCCGGGCGCCGGCCCGCAGCTCTACCACTGCACCTCGGGCAAGGACCGTACGGGCTGGGCGAGTTGGCTGCTGCTCACGCTCGTCGGGGTGCCGGAGCGCACGGCCACCGAGGACTATCTGGCCTCCAACACCTTCCGCGCGGCCTACGACGCCAGGGTGCGGGAGGGGCTGAAGCAGGGCGGCCTCATGCAGAACCCCGACCTGATCATTCCGCTCCAGGAGGTCCGCCAGGAGTACCTGGACGCGGCCCTCGCCGAGGTGCGGTCCGGCTACGGCACCCTGTTCCGGTACGTGACGGAGGGCCTGGGCCTGGACCTGCGCACGCTGGCGGGGCTCCGGGACCGGCTGGTCGCCTGACCCGTACGCGAGGGAGCGCGGCCCCTCACGCGGGGGCCGCGCCCGTATCCGTACAAGAGGAGGCCCTACAGCCGCTCGATGATCGTCACGTTCGCCTGCCCGCCGCCCTCGCACATGGCCCCCCCTTTCCACCGGCCCCCTCGCACCGCTCGGCCCCAGGGGGCCTCACGGGCTTCGGGAGCCTGCGCCGGCCTCCGGCCGGACGGCGGAGGGTTGCGGCGGCAGTCGTGGTCAGAGCCGCTCGATGATCGTCACGTTCGCCTGCCCGCCGCCCTCGCACATGGTCTGCAGGCCGTAGCGCCCGCCCGTGCGCTCCAGTTCGTGCAGCAGGGTCGTCATCAGCCTCACACCGGTGGCGCCGAGCGGGTGGCCGAGGGCGATGGCGCCGCCGTTGACGTTGACGCGTTCCGGGTCGGCGCCGGTCTCCTTGAGCCAGGCGAGGACGACCGGGGCGAAGGCCTCGTTGATCTCGACGAGGTCGATGTCGTCGATGGTCATGCCGGTCTTCTTCAGGGCGTGGGCGGTGGCCGGGATCGGCGCGGACAGCATCCGGATGGGGTCCTCGCCGCGCACCGACAGGTGGTGGACGCGGGCCCGGGGCGTGAGCCCGTGTTCGCGCACCGCCCGCTCGCTCGCGACCAGCATCGCCGCCGCTCCGTCCGAGACCTGGGAGGAGCAGGCGGCGGTGATGGTGCCGCCCTCGACGACCGGCGTGAGCCCGGCCATCTTCTCCAGGCTGGTGTCGCGGCGCGGCCCCTCGTCGACGGTCACGTCACCGTAGGCGACGGTCTCCCGCGCGAAACGGCCCTCGTCGATGGCGCGCAGGGCCCGCCGGTGCGAGCGGAGGGCGAACTCCTCCTGGTCGCGGCGGGTGATGCCCCACTTGGCGGCGATGAGTTCGGCGCCGTGGAACTGGTTGACCGGCGCGTCGCCGTAGCGGGCCCGCCAGCCCTCGGATCCTGCGTACGGGCCCTGGTCGAGGCCGAGGGGTTCGGCGGCCTGCCGGGAGGCGAAGGCGATCGGGATCATGGTCATGTTCTGGGTGCCGCCGGCGACGACCAGGTCCTGGGTGCCGGAGAGCACGCCCTGCGCGGCGAAGTGGACGGCCTGCTGGGAGGAGCCGCACTGGCGGTCGATCGTGACGCCGGGGACCTCCTCGGGGAGCCCGGCGGCGAGCCAGCAGGTGCGGGCGATGTCGCCGGCCTGCGGCCCGACGGTGTCGAGGCAGCCGAAGACCACGTCCTCGACGGCGGCGGGGTCGATGCCGGTGCGCCCGACGAGCGCCTTCAGGACGTGGGCGCCGAGGTCCGCCGGATGGACGGCGCCGAGCCCGCCCCTGCGGCGGCCCACCGGGGTGCGGACCGCGTCGACGATGTAGGCCTCGGCCATGGCTGCTCCTCTGAGAGGTCTAGGGGTTTCGTACGGCGATCCCGTCGAGCACCATCGACAGGTACTGGCGGGCGATCTCGTCCGGGCTGTGCCCGCCGCCCGGGCGGTACCAGCTCGCGGCGACCCAGACGGTGTCGCGCACGAAGCGGTAGGTGAGCCGGATGTCGAGGTCGGCGCGGAAGACGCCGGACTCGACGCCGCGCTCCAGGGTGCCGAGCCAGGCCTTCTCGAACTTGACCTGGGAGTCGGCGAGATAGTGGAAGCGGGGCTGGTCGGAGAGGTGTCTGGCCTCCTTCTGGTAGATGGCGACGGCGGCGCGGTGCCGGTCGATCTCCCGGAAGGACTCGGTGACCAGGGCCTCGATGGTCTCCCTGGGACCGTGCCCGGCGGCGAGCACGGTGTCGTACCCGTCCCAGAGCTCGTTCAGGAAGCCGGAGAGGATCTCGTCGAGCATCGATTCCTTGGAATCGAAGTGGTAGTAGAGGCTGCCGGCGAGCATGCCCGCCTCGTCGGCGATCTTGCGGACGGTGGTGGCGTTGTAGCCCTGGGCGGCGAAGACCTCTGCGGCGGTGTCGAGCAGCTCGCGGCGCCGCTCGGGCGAGGCGGTCACCTGGGTCTTCTTCTTCGGGGAAGGCTTCGTCGTTGGCACACGTCCATTGTTGTCCTACGGATGCCGGCTGCTGACGGAGACCGTCTCGCCGGTCATGTACGAGGAGTAGTCGCCGGCCAGGAAGACGATCACGTTGGCGACCTCCCACGGCTCCGCGTACCGCCCGAAGGCCTCGCGCGCGGTCAGCTCGTCGAGCAGCTCGGCCGAGGTGACCTTGACCAGGTGGGGGTGCATGGCGAGGGAGGGGGCGACGGCGTTGACGCGTACGCCGTACGCGGCGGCCTCGACGGCGGCGCAGCGGGTGAGGGCCATGACGCCGGCCTTGGCGGCGGCGTAGTGGGCCTGGCCGGC
The DNA here is from genome assembly GCF_040681095.1 of Streptomyces sp. NPDC051909. Taxonomy (NCBI): domain Bacteria; kingdom Bacillati; phylum Actinomycetota; class Actinomycetes; order Kitasatosporales; family Streptomycetaceae; genus Streptomyces; species Streptomyces sp. NPDC051909. The sequence continues at coordinate 243,081 of NZ_JBFAYA010000005.1, forward strand.
CTGGGCGCGCCAGCCGACGACGGAGGCGTTGTTGACGATGACGCCCTTCCCTTCGGTTCCGTTCCCGCTGTCGCGGAAGTGGCGGAGGGCGGCGCGGGTGCAGCGCATGGTGCCGTTCAGGGTGACGTCGAGGACCCGGTCCCACTGGTCGTCGGTCATGTCGACGAGTGCGGCGGTGCCGCCGAGGCCGGCGTTGTTGACGAGGACGTCGAGGCGGCCGTGGAGCCGTACGGCGGTGTCGTAGAGGGCCTGGACCTGGGTCTCGTCGGTGACGTCGCAGGGCCGGGCGGCGACCCTGTCGGAGCCGAACTCGGCGGCGAGGGCGCTCTCGGTCTCCTTGAGGCGGCGGGCGTGGGCGTCGCTGATCAGCACGCGGGCGCCCTCCTCCAGGAGGCGGCGGGCGGTGGCGCCGCCGATGCCGGCGCCGGCGGCGGCGGTGACGACGGCGCTGCGGCCGGCGAGCAGGCCGTGGCCTTCGACATAGGGCGGCGGGGGTGTGCGGGGGCTCATGCGCGCGGCTCCTTCGGGAGGCCGAGCACCCGCTCGGCGATGATGTTCCGCTGGATCTCGCTCGACCCGGCGTAGATCGTGTCGGCCCGGGAGAAGAGGAACAGGCGCTGCCAGTCGTCGAGTTCGTACGGTTCGCCGGCGGCGAGGGTGGCGGCGGCGCCGCGCACGTCCATGGCGAGTTCGCCGAGGTCGCGGTGCCAGTGGGACCAGGAGAGCTTGGCCAGGGAGGGTTCGGTGCCGGTGCGTGCGTGGGCGCGCAGGGTGCGCAGGCCGGTCCAGGCGCGGACGAGCCGGTCGCGGATCAGCGGGTCGGCGGCGGCGCCGTTGGCGCGGGCGAGGGCGATCAGGGCTTCGAGTTCGCGGCGGAAGCCGACCTGCTGGCCGAGGGTGGAGACGCCTCGCTCGTAGCCGAGGGTGGCCATGGCGATCCGCCAGCCGTCGCCGGGCGCTCCGACCACGTGGGCGGCGGAGGTGCGGGCGCCGTCGAAGAAGACCTCGTTGAACTCGCTGGTACCGGTGAGCTGCACGATGGGCCGGATGTCGACGCCGGGCTGGTCGAGCGGGACGAGGAGGTAGGAGAGCCCGGTGTGCGGGCGTGAGCCCGGGGTGCGTGCCTCCGTCCGGGCGAGGACGAAGCACCACTGGGACTCGTGGGCGAGCGAGGTCCAGATCTTCTGGCCGTGCACGACCCACTCGTCACCGTCGCGGACCGCGCGGGTGCGGACGGCGGCGAGGTCGGAGCCGGCGTCGGGCTCGCTGTAGCCCTGGCACCACAGCTCCTCGACGGCCCGGATCGGGGGCAGGAAGCGGGCCTTCTGCTCCTCGGTGCCGTGGTCGACGAGCGTGGGGCCGAGGAGCTGCTCGCCGATGTGGTTGACCCGGGCGGGGGCGTCGGCGAGGGCGTACTCCTCGTGGAAGGCGATCTGCTCCTCGACGCTCGCGCCGCGGCCGCCGTACTCCTTCGGCCAGCCGAGGCAGGTCCAGCCGTGGGCGGCCATGTGCCGTTCCCAGGCGAGCCGTCCGGCGAACGCCTCGTGCTCGCGGCCGGGCCCGCCGAGCCCCTTCAACGCCCCGTATTCACCGGCGAGTCCGGCCTTCAGCCAGTCGCGTGCCTCGGCGCGGAACTCCTCGACGCTGCTCATGGTCGCACGGTAACCTACCAAACACTTGTTAGGGAAGGATGCCGATGGACCTGACCAGCTCGCCCGGGGAAGCGGAGTTCCGGGCCGATGCCCGGGCCTGGCTGCGCGCCCATGTGCCCGCCGAGCCGCTGCCGTCCCTGGAGACCGCCGAGGGCTTCGCCGCCCATCGCGCCTGGGAGGCCGAACTCGCCGCCGGCCGCTGGTCGGTGGTCTCCTGGCCGGAGCGGTACGGCGGCCGGGACGCCGACATCTTCCGCTGGCTGGCCTTCGAGGAGGAGTACTACGCGGCGGGCGCGCCCGGCCGGGTCTCGCAGAACGGCATCAACCTGCTCGCCCCCACCCTCTTCGAGCACGCCTCCGAGGAACAGCGGGCCCGGGTCCTGCCGTCCATGGCGAGCGGCGAGACGATCTGGGCACAGGCCTGGTCCGAGCCGGAGGCCGGCTCCGACCTGGCCTCGCTGACCTCGCGGGCGGTGCGGACGGCGGGCGGCTGGCTGCTCTCCGGGCAGAAGACCTGGTCCTCGCGGGCCGCGTTCGCCGACCGGGCCTTCGGGATCTTCCGCACCGGCCCGGCGCCGGCGGCCGAGGGGCGGCCGCACCGGGGCCTGACGTATCTGATGTTCGACCTCCGCGCGCCCGGCGTGACCGTCCGGCCGATCGGGCGGCTCGACGGCAAGCCGGCCTTCGCCGAGCTGTTCCTGGACGAGGTGTTCGTGCCGGACGAGGACGTCATCGGCGAGCCCGGCCAGGGCTGGCGGATCGCCATGTCCGCCACCGGGAACGAACGCGGGCTCACCCTCCGCTCCCCCGGCCGATTCCTGGCCGCCGCCGACCGGCTCGTACGGCTGTGGCGGGAGCGGGCGGACCCGGCGGACACCGCGCTGCGCGACCGGGTCGCGGACGCCGTGATCGGGGCACGGGCGTATCAGCTGTTCACGGCCGCCGGGGCGTCCCGCTTCGCGGGGGGCGAGGCCATCGGCGCCGAGTCGAGCCTCAACAAGGTGTTCTGGTCGACGTACGACATCGCCCTGCACGAGACCGCACTCGATCTGCTCGGCGCGGACGGGGAGCTGGCGGACACCGAGTGGGCCGAGGGGCATGTCTTCTCGCTCGCCGGGCCGATCTACGCGGGCACCAACGAGATCCAGCGCGACATCATCGCCGAGCGGCTGCTCGGCCTTCCGAAGGGCCGCCGCTGATGCGTTTCCTGCCGACCGACGAGCAGCGCGCCTTCGCGCGCTCGCTCGACGCGCTGCTGACCGCCGCCGACACCCCGGCGGCGATCCGGGCCCGGGCCGCGGGCGACGACGGCCCGGCGCGGGCGCTGTGGGCGCGGCTCGGCGGGGCGGGGGTGTTCGCGCTCGCCGTGCCCGAGGCGTACGAGGGGGCGGGACCGCTGCCGGTGGAACTCGCCCACGCCTTCGTGGAGGTGGGCCGCCACGCGGTGCCCGGGCCGCTGGTGGAGACGGTCGCGGCGGGCGCGCTGCTCACCGCGCTCGCCGCGCGGGGCGAGACCGGCCCGGCCAAGCGCTTCCTGCCGGGGATCGCGGAGGGCACGACGGTGGCGACGCTCGCGGTGGACGAGGTGTCCCCGTACGCGCTCGACCCGGACGCCGCCGATCTGCTGTTCGTCGTACGGGGCGCGGAGCTGCGGCTCGCGCCCGGTCACGAGGGGCTTCGGCTGTCGGCGGACCCGGTGCGCCGGCTCGCCCGGCCCGCGGCGGGCGGCGAACTCCTCGCGGCCGGCCCCGCCGTCCTCGCCGCGGCCGACCGGGCCCGCGACTGGGCGCTGCTCGCGACGGCCGCGCAGGCGCTGGGCGTGGGACGGGGACTCCTGGACCGCACGGTGGCGTACGCGAGGCAGCGCACCCAGTTCGGCGCCCCGATCGGCTCCTTCCAGGCGGTCAAGCACCGTCTCGCGGACACCCTGCTCGCCCTGGAGTTCGCCCGCCCGCTGCTCTTCGGAGCGGCGCTCACCTTCGCGAGCGGTGATCTCGCGGCGGCGAAGGTCACGGCCGGCGAGGCCGCCCGCACGGCCGCCGCCACCGCCCTCCAGCTCCACGGCGCCATCGGCTACACGGAGGAACTCGACCTCTCCCTCTGGCTCCGCAAACCCCGCCCCCTGCGCGACGCCTGGGGCACCCCGTCATGGTGCCGGGCGCGGGTCCTCGCGGACCGGCCCTAGGGCCTGTCCGGCGGATCAGGGTCGGACAGGCCGCGGCGTCTGGTGCGGTGTGTGGCAAGGCGCCGGAGCGTCTCGATAGCGGAGCTATCGGGACGTTTCGGCAACGCGGCGAGGTGCCGTGCCAGGCGTCGCGGACCCGGCCATGATCCGCCGGACAGGCCCTAGGCGGGGACCTCGCGCGGCGGGCTGTCGTCGTTGCCGCGCCGGAGCGTCCGCACCCCGCGTCCCGGGGACCAGGTGCGCAGGACGATCTCCTCGCCGTCGACGTACGTCCGGACGACCTCGGTGAGCTCGACCCGGAAGACATGGAACGGCATCGGCATGCCGACCTCGGTCGCGTACCAGTCCAGCTTCTCCGGGTCGGTGATCTCGATCGCGCGGCCGGAGATCCGGACGTCGCCGCCGCCCATGCTCGTGCCCTCGCCGGGGTTGGCGAGCAGCGAGAAGCGGGGGTCGCGCTGCACGTCACGGGCCTTGCGCGAGTTCGGCATCATGCCGAGGTACAGCTCACCGGCCCGGAAGTCGGCCTCGATGCCACTGAGCCGCGGCGAGCCGTCCTTGCGGAGGCTGGCGAGGGCGTGATGGGTGTACTGGCCGAAGCGCTCGCGGACGGTCGCGGCGAGCTCGGGTTCGGCGGCCTCGAAGGCCGCCCAGGTGATCGGGGTGCTGGTTCCGGTGTCTCCCATGTCTCCAGGAGACACCGGAATCCCGACACCTTCCGTCCGGATTACTCCGCCTACTCCGCCTGCTCCCCCTGCTCCGCGCGCTCCGCCCTGCCGCGCTCGACGCAGAACTCGTTGCCCTCGGGGTCGGCCATGACCACCCAGCCGGTGCCGTCCGGGCGGCGCCGGTCGTCGACGACGCTCGCGCCGAGCGCGACGACCCGCTCGACCTCCTCGTCGCGGGTCCGGTCCTGCGGCTGGAGGTCGAGGTGGATCCGGTTCTTCACGGACTTCTTCTCGGGCACCTGGATGAAGAGCAGACCGGCGCCCGGCGTCTCCAGGAGGGCCTCGGGGTCGCCGGGGTTGTCGTCGTCGGAGAGCTTGGCCTCGAGGACCCGGGCCCAGAACGATCCCAGGGCGTAGGCGTCGGAACAGTCGATGGTGACGTGGCGCACAAGAGAACTCATGCGGTCACTATCGCCCGCCCCGGACGCCCCCGACCACTCGATTTCGCGGCGGGGAATCAGCCGGATCGGCGGACGATGCCCTGGGCGCGGGCGGCGGCGAGCCAGGCGGGGAAGTCGGCGACGAGCCGGTCGTACAGCTCGGCGTCCGGGACCCTGCGCGGGTCCTTCCCGGCGTGGAAGAAGCCGGCGTTGTCGACGACCCGCTTCGCCGGCACCGCGAGCTCGTCGAGCCTGCGCAGGAAGTCGAACTGCCGGCTGTCCGGGTCGCCGAAGCCGACGAACTGCCAGAACAGCGGCAGCCGGGCCGCCTTGCAGACGTACCGCTCGGCGGCGGGCCTGCTGATCGGCCCGCCGTCGGTCTGGAAGACGACGAGCGCGGGCGCGTCCGTGCCGCTGTCCAGGTAGTGGTCGATGACCGCGTCCATGGCCAGGTGGTAGCTGGTCTTGCCCATGTGCCCGAGCCCGGCGACGATCCGGTCGATCCGCCCCTTGTGGTCGGCGAGCGCGATCTCGGTCTCGGCGTCGACGTCCGTGGAGAAGAAGACCACGGGCACCCGCCCGTCGTCGTCGAGCTGCGCGGAGAGCCCGAGCACCCGGTCGGCGAGGGCCTGCACGGTGCCGTCGGCGTAGTAGGGCTTCATGGAGCCGGAGTAGTCGACGACGAGGTAGACGGCGACCCGCTGTCCCTCGATCCCGTGCCTCCGGAGCGAGTCACCCGCCTCCTTGTAGAGGCTGACCAGCGCGGGAGCGCTCTCCTCGACCTTGCGCAGACTCAGGGCCACGGACGGCCCCCCTCCCTCATCGGCTCATCGCGTAACGGCTGCCGAGCGTACGGGATCGGGACCGGTTCCGAATGCGCCGCGGCGCCCTACCCAGTCGTCCGGTCGGGGACATTCGGGGGGCGCCGCGCTCAGTTCCGTACGTCGTTGTACGGGACGTCCAAGGGGTGATCCGGCGGATCAGACCATCAGGGAACGGTCCGTCGGGCGGATCGGGGCCGGCAGGGAGCTGGCACCCGTGAGGTGGCGGTCGACGCCGCGGGCGGCCGAGCGGCCCTCCGCGATGGCCCACACGATCAGGGACTGACCGCGGCCGGCGTCACCGGCGACGAAGACGCCATCGACATTGGTGGCGAAGTCCGCGTCACGGGCGATGTTACCCCGCTCGTCGAGGTCCAGACCAAACTGCGCGACCAGACCGTTCTCCACGTCGGTGCCGGTGAAGCCCATCGCGAGCGTGACCAGCTGGGCGGGGATCTTCCGCTCCGTGCCCGGCTTCTGGGTCAGCTTGCCGTCGACGAACTCGACCTCGACCAGGTGCAGGAACTGGACGTTGCCGTCCTCGTCGCCCTCGAAGTGGGTGGTGGAGACGGAGTAGACCCGCTCGCCGCCCTCCTCGTGGGCCGAGGTGACCTTGTAGAGCATGGGGAAGGTCGGCCAGGGCTGGCCGGCGTTCCGCTCCTCGCCCGGCTTCGGCATGATCTCCAGCTGGGTGACCGAGGCCGCGCCCTGGCGGTGCGCCGTACCGACGCAGTCCGCGCCGGTGTCGCCGCCGCCGATGACGACCACGTGCTTGCCCTCGGCGGTGATCGGCGGGGCGACGAAGTCGCCCTCCTGCACCTTGTTGGCGAGCGGCAGGTACTCCATCGCCTGGTGGATGCCCGCCAGCTCGCGGCCGGGCACGGGCAGGTCGCGGGCGGTGGTGGCGCCGGCCGCGATCACGACCGCGTCGAAACGCTTGCGCAGGTCGGTCGCGGTGATGTCGCGGCCCACCTCGACGCCGGTGCGGAACTTGGTGCCCTCCGCGCGCATCTGCTCGATGCGGCGGTTGATGTGCCGCTTCTCCATCTTGAACTCGGGGATGCCGTAGCGCAGCAGACCGCCGATGCGGTCGGCCCGCTCGTACACGACCACGGTGTGGCCGGCCCGGGTCAGCTGCTGGGCGGCGGCGAGACCCGAGGGTCCCGAGCCGATCACGGCGACGGTCTTGCCGGACAGGCGCTCGGGCGCCTGCGGCGTGACGTCGCCGCCGTCCCACGCCTTGTCGATGATCGAGACCTCGACGTTCTTGATGGTGACGGCCGGCTGGTTGATGCCGAGCACGCACGCCGACTCGCACGGAGCCGGGCACAGGCGGCCGGTGAACTCCGGGAAGTTGTTGGTGGCGTGCAGCCGCTCCGACGCCGCCGCCCAGTCCTCGCGGTAGGCGTAGTCGTTCCACTCGGGGATCAGGTTCCCGAGCGGGCAGCCGTTGTGGCAGAACGGGATGCCGCAGTCCATGCAGCGGCCGGCCTGCTTGCTGATGATCGGCAGCAGGGAGCCGGGGACGTAGACCTCGTTCCAGTCCTTGACGCGCTCGGCGACGGGCCGGGTCCGGGCGACCTCGCGGCCGGTGGTGAGAAAGCCCTTCGGGTCAGCCATGGGTCGCCGCCTCCATCATCTTCTCGGTGGTCTCGGCCTCGGAGAGGCCGGCGAGCTCAGCGGCGTCCTTGGCGGCGAGCACTGCCTTGTACGTGGTGGGGATGATCTTGCTGAAGCGGGCCGCGGCGGCGTCCCAGTCGGCGAGCAGCTTCTCGGCGACCGTGGAGCCGGTCTCCTCCTGGTGGCGGCGCACGACGTCGTGCAGCCACTCCCGGTCCGTCTCGGACAGGGCCTCGACGGCGCCCAGGTTGCCGGAGTTGACGTTGTCCCGGTTCAGGTCGATCACGTAGGCGACGCCGCCGGACATGCCCGCCGCGAAGTTGCGGCCGGTCTCGCCGAGGACGACCGCCGTGCCGCCGGTCATGTACTCGCAGCCGTGGTCGCCCACGCCCTCGGAGACGACCAGCGCGCCGGAGTTGCGGACGCAGAAGCGCTCGCCGGTGCGGCCGCGCAGGAACAGCTCGCCGCCGGTCGCGCCGTACGCGATGGTGTTGCCCGCGATGGTCGAGTACTCGGCCAGGTGGTCGGCGCCGCGGTCCGGGCGGACCACGACGCGGCCGCCGGAGAGGCCCTTGCCGACGTAGTCGTTGGCGTCGCCCTCCAGGCGGAGGGTGACACCGGCCGGCAGGAAGGCGCCGAAGGACTGGCCCGCGGAGCCGGTGAAGGTGATGTCGATGGTGTCGGCCGGCAGACCGGCGCCGCCGAAGCGCCTGGTCACCTGGTGGCCGAGCATGGTGCCGACGGTCCGGTTGATGTTCCGGATGGCGACCTGGGCGCGGACCGGCTGGGCGGCCTCGGCGGAGGCGGCGTTCAGGGCCTCGGCGGCGAGCTCGATCAGCTCGTTGTCGAGGGCCTTCTCCAGGCCGTGGTCCTGCTCGACCAGGGCGTGGCGGACCGCTCCGTCGGGCAGCGCCGGCACGTGGAAGAGCGGCTCCAGGTCCAGGCCCTGCGCCTTCCAGTGGGAGACGGCGCGGCTGGTGTCGAGCAGCTCGGCGTGGCCGACGGCCTCCTCGATCGAGCGGAAGCCCAGCTCGGCGAGGAGCTCGCGGACCTCCTGGGCGATGAACTCGAAGAAGTTGACGACGTACTCGGCCTTGCCGGAGAAGCGGTCGCGCAGGACCGGGTTCTGGGTGGCGATGCCGACCGGGCAGGTGTCGAGGTGGCAGACGCGCATCATGACGCAGCCGGAGACGACGAGCGGCGCGGTGGCGAAACCGAACTCCTCGGCGCCGAGCAGCGCGGCGATGACGACGTCGCGGCCGGTCTTCAGCTGGCCGTCGGTCTGCACGACGATGCGGTCGCGCAGTCCGTTGAGCAGCAGGGTCTGCTGGGTCTCGGCGAGGCCGAGCTCCCAGGGGCCGCCCGCGTGCTTCAGCGAGGTCAGCGGGGAGGCACCCGTACCGCCGTCGTGGCCGGAGATGAGCACGACGTCCGCGTGGGCCTTGGACACACCGGCGGCCACGGTGCCGACGCCGACCTCGGAGACCAGCTTCACGTGGATGCGGGCGGCCGGGTTGGCGTTCTTGAGGTCGTGGATCAGCTGAGCCAGGTCCTCGATGGAGTAGATGTCGTGGTGCGGCGGCGGGGAGATCAGGCCGACGCCCGGCGTCGAGTGACGCGTCTTGGCGACCCACGGGTAGACCTTGTGGCCGGGCAGCTGGCCGCCCTCGCCGGGCTTGGCGCCCTGGGCCATCTTGATCTGGATGTCGTCCGCGTTGACCAGGTACTCGCTCGTCACGCCGAAGCGGCCGGAGGCGACCTGCTTGATCGCGGAGCGGCGCGCCGGGTCGTACAGGCGGTCCGGGTCCTCGCCGCCCTCACCGGTGTTGGACTTGCCGCCCAGCTGGTTCATGGCGATGGCGAGGGTCTCGTGGGCCTCGCGCGAGATGGAGCCGTAAGACATGGCGCCGGTGGAGAAGCGCTTGACGATCTCGGAGACCGGCTCGACCTCGTCGATGGAGATCGGGGTACGGCCCTCGGCGGCGAAGCCGAACAGGCCGCGGAGCGTCATCAGGCGCTCGGACTGCTCGTTCACCCGGTCCGTGTACTTCTTGAAGATGTCGTACCGCTTGGAGCGCGTGGCGTGCTGCAGGCGGAAGACGGTCTCCGGGTCGAAGAGGTGCGGCTCGCCCTCGCGGCGCCACTGGTACTCGCCGCCGATCTCCAGGGCGCGGTGCGCCGAGGGGATGCCGGTGGCGGGGTACGCCTTGGCGTGGCGGGCGGCGACCTCCTTGGCGACCACGTCGAGGCCGGCGCCGCCGATCTTGGTGGCGGTGCCGTTGAAGTACTTCTCGACGAAGGCGGTGTCGAGGCCGACGGCCTCGAAGACCTGGGCGCCGCGGTAGGAGGCGACGGTGGAGATGCCCATCTTGGACATGACCTTGAGGACGCCCTTGCCGAGGGCGTAGATCAGGTTCCGGATGGCCTGCTCGGCCTCGACGTCCGTGATGAAGGTGCCGGCCCGGACCAGGTCCTCGACGGACTCCATGGCCAGGTACGGGTTGACCGCGGCGGCGCCGTAGCCGATGAGCAGGGCGACGTGGTGGACCTCGCGGACGTCACCGGCCTCGACGAGCAGCCCCACCTTGGTGCGCTGCTTGGTACGGATGAGGTGGTGGTGGACGGCCGCAGTGAGCAGCAGCGACGGGATCGGCGCGTGCTCGGCGTCGGAGTGCCGGTCGGACAGGACGATCAGCCGGGCGCCGTCCTCGATGGCCGCGTCGGCCTCGGCGCAGATCTCCTCGATGCGGGCGGCGAGCGCGTCGCCGCCGCCGGTGACCCGGTAGAGGCCGGAGAGGGTCACGGCCTTCATGCCGGGCATGTCGCCGTCGTGGTTGATGTGGATGAGCTTGGCCAGCTCGTCGTTGTCGATCACCGGGAAGGGCAGGGTGACGCTGCGGCAGGAGGCCGCGGTCGGGTCGAGCAGGTTGCTGCCGGGACCGAGCGAGGAGCGCAGGGAGGTGACCAGCTCTTCGCGGATGGCGTCGAGCGGCGGGTTGGTGACCTGCGCGAACAGCTGGGTGAAGTAGTCGAAGAGCAGCCGCGGGCGCTCGGACAGGGCCGCGATCGGCGAGTCCGTGCCCATGGAGCCGATCGGCTCGGCGGCGGTGCGGGCCATCGGGGCGAGGATGACGCGGAGCTCTTCCTCGGTGTAGCCGAAGGTCTGCTGGCGGCGGGTGACCGAGGCGTGGGTGTGCACGATGTGCTCGCGCTCGGGGAGGTCGGAGAGTTCGATCTCGCCGGTCTCCAGCCACTCCGCGTAGGGCTGCTCGGCGGCGAGGGCGGCCTTGATCTCGTCGTCCTCGATGATGCGGTGCTCGGCGGTGTCGACGAGGAACATCTTGCCGGGCTGCAGCCGGCCCTTGCGGACGACCTTGGCGGGGTCGATGTCGAGGACGCCGACCTCGGAGGAGAGCACGACGAGGCCCTCGTCGGTGACCCAGTAGCGGCCGGGGCGCAGACCGTTGCGGTCGAGGACCGCGCCGACCTGGACGCCGTCGGTGAAGGTGACGCAGGCCGGGCCATCCCAGGGCTCCATCAGGGTGGAGTGGTACTGGTAGAAGGCGCGGCGGGCCGGGTCCATGGAGTCGTGGTTCTCCCACGCCTCGGGGACCATCATCAGGACCGCGTGCGGGAGCGAACGGCCGCCGAGGTGGAGCAGCTCCAGGACCTCGTCGAAGGAGGCGGAGTCGGAGGCGTCCGGGGTGCAGACCGGGAAGATCCGCTCGATGCCCCTGCCGTCCCGGCCCTGGCCGAAGACGTCGCCGGCGAGCTGGGCCTCGCGGGCGGTCATCCAGTTGCGGTTGCCCTTGACCGTGTTGATCTCGCCGTTGTGCGCGACGAAGCGGTACGGGTGGGCGAGCGGCCAGCTCGGGAAGGTGTTGGTGGAGAACCGGGAGTGGACCAGGGCCACGGCGGTGGCGCAGCGGCGGTCCGACAGGTCCGGGAAGAAGGGCTCCAGCTGGCCGGTGGTCAGCATGCCCTTGTAGACGATGGTGCGGGCGGAGAGCGACGGGAAGTAGGTCCCGGCCTCGCGCTCGGCGCGCTTGCGCAGGACGAAGGCCTTGCGGTCGAGCGCGATGCCACTGTTCTCGCCTCCCCCAGACTCCGTCCGGGAGGTGCCCCCGGCGACGAAGAGCTGGCGGAAGACCGGCATGGTGGAGCGGGCGGAGGCGCCGAGCAGGTCGGGGGCGACGGGGACCTCGCGCCAGCCGAGGACGTTCAGACCCTCCTCGGACGCGATCGTCTCGATCCGCGAGACGGCCTGTGCGGAGCCGTCGGCGGGGAGGAAGGCGATGCCGACGGCGTACGAGCCGGCCTCGGGAAGCTCGAATCCGGCGACCTCGCGGAGGAAGGCGTCCGGGACCTGGAGCAGGATGCCGGCGCCGTCACCGGAGTCGGGCTCGGAGCCGGTGGCGCCGCGGTGCTCGAGATTGCGCAGTACGGTCAGCGCCTGCTCGACCAGCTCGTGGCTGGCAACACCGGTGAGGGTGGCCACGAACCCGACACCACAGGCGTCGTGTTCGTTACGGGGGTCGTACATCCCCTGCGGGGCGGGGCGACCGTCCATGGGCGACCAGGCGTCGGAACGCATCGGCTCTCCCGTCGTCGTCGTGGCATATGCAACAGCCGAGGGACGACGTTGGCCCTCCGCGAAATTTCGTGCAGGTTACATGATGGCTGGCTTCTCGGAAAGTGGATAGCTCGTTCCAGCATGCGGACACCGTCGATACGGGCGGTGGTGGGTGGTTCAGCTGTGGGGCACGAGAACGGCGGCGTTCCCATGGGGGACGGACCGAGGTTTCCGAGATCTGTCGGACGCCTCTTCGCTCCGTCGCAGAGCGGGCCTCATTGCCCGCGGCGCTTGTGCCTCATGCCCGCCGAACGGAACTTCGAAACCGCCCGGTAACCGGCTAGATATGTGGCGCTCCGCATAGTGTCTCACCGGAACGGCCGATCCGCCCAGGGAGATACGTCACAGAGACAGCGCCGCAGGTCACGTGCGTGGAGCACGCCGAAAGCCCCTGGCCGGGAAGGACCAGGGGCGGGACGGAGGGGGCGTACGGAAGCGGCGCGGGCGCTACAGGGCCGCCCCGAAGAGCATGCCGAGCCCGTACGTGACGACCGCGGCGGCACCGCCGAGGACGAGCTGCCGCAGCCCGCTGAACCACCAGCTGCGGGCGGTCACCCGGGCGACCAGGGCGCCGCAGGCGAAGAGCCCGAGGAGGGCGAGCAGCACGGCCGGCCAGAGCTCCGTCGCGCCGAGCAGGTACGGCAGGACGGGCAGCAGCGCGCCGAGCGCGAAGGAACCGAAGGACGACACCGCGGCGACCATCGGCGACGGCAGGTCGTCGGGGTCGATGCCCAGCTCCTCGCGGGCGTGGATCTCGAGCGCCTGCTCTGGGTCCCTGGACAGCTGCATCGCGACCTCGCGGGCGAGCGCGGGCTCGACGCCGCGGGAGACGTAGAGCGCGGCCAGCTCCTCCATCTCGTCGACCGGGTGCTTGCGCAACTGGCGTCGCTCGACGTCCAGTTCGGACTGGACCAGCTCGCGCTGCGAGGCGACCGAGGTGTATTCGCCGGCGGCCATGGAGAAGGCGCCGGCGGCGAGTCCGGCGAGACCGGTGATGACGATGGTCTGCGAGGAGACCGCACCGCCGGCGACACCGGTCATGAGCGCCAGGTTGGAGACGAGTCCGTCCATCGCGCCGAAGACCGCGGGGCGCAGCCAGCCGCCGTTGACGTCACGGTGGGTGTGGTTGTCGCGGTGGGCCTGATGGAGCGGAGCGACGGCTTCGATGATGGACATGCTTCTCCCCTGTGTTCCCTGCGGGTTCGGCAGCCCCGCCCCCTTCGACGTCCTCGAAAATACGCCCGATGTAAGGGGCGCGCCAGCAAGGTAGGCCGTACTTACTAAGGCTGACCTTGGTGTTGGCGCGGGGGTGCGGATGGGCGCCGATGCGGCGGCGAGAGGTCTGACACGCCGTCACCCGGGTGACAGAAACGTTTCCGTGAAGGGTCGGGACCCTCACGTGGCAGAGATGGGAGGGAGTACGGAAGGGGTACGGCATGACGGGCGACGTGGCGGTCACGGCGGGGGCGGCGAGCACGGCGGGCGGGGTGCGGGAACGGGCGCGGGGGGCACTGCTCGGCCTCGCGGTGGGCGACGCGCTCGGCGCCCCCGCCGAGAACCTGCGCCCCTCGGAGATCCGCCGCCGCTGGGGCCGGATCGAGGGCTTCGTGGCGGAGCGGCCGGCCGGCACCGACGACACCGAGTACGCGATCTTCTCGGGCCTGTTGCTCGCCCGGCACGGCTCCGCCCTGACCGTCGCCCATGTCGAACGGGCCTGGCACCACTGGATCGCCGACCTCGACGAGGGCCCGTTCCGGGGCGCGGGCTTCTCGGAGCGCGGCACCCTGGAGAACCTGCGCCGGGGCCTCGCCGCACCCATCTCGGCCCAGCACCGGCACGCCTGGAGCGACGGCCTCGCGATGCGGGCGGCGCCCTTCGGGGTGTTCGCGGCGGGCCGCCCGGCGGAGGCGGCGCGGCTCGTCGCCATCGACGGCAGCGTCAGCCACGAGGGCGAGGGCATCTACGGCGGCCAGGCGGTGGCGGCGGGCGTCGCGGCGGCGATGGACGGCGCGACGGTCACCTCCGTCATCGCGGCCGCCCTCTCGGTGGTCCCGATGGACTCCTGGACCGCCCGCTCGATGCGCCGCGCGGTGGTGGCGGCGCAGCGGGTCGAGCCGGACCCGCTGACCCGCGAGCGCGCGGTCCGCTCGGCGGTCGTCATCGGCGGCTACCCCTGGACCGACCTCGCCCCCGAGGCCGTCGCCCTCGCCTTCGGCGCCTTCGCGGCGGCCCGCGGCGACTTCCGCACCTCGGTCCTCACCGCCGTCAACATGGGCCGCGACGCCGACACCACCGCCGCCGTCGCCGGCGCCCTGGCCGGCGCGCTGGGCGGCGCCGCCGCGATCCCGGACGAGTGGGGCTCCGCCATCCCCCCGGTCGCCGGCTCCTGCCTCCCCTCCATGCGCGGCTACCACGTCCTCGACATCGCCGACCTGCTCACCCCGGAGGGAGAAGCCTGATGAGCGCAGACCTGACGACCACGGCGACACCGACCAGGGGCGGCGAGGAATGGACCTCGCCGCACCCGGAGAGCGGCGCGGAGACGAGTGCCCGCCCGGGCCCGGGTCCGGACGGCGGCGCACCGGCGCCCGCGGCCGCCGGCCGGCGAACCGCCCGCGGCCGTCGCGCGCCGGTGCTCGGGACGCGGACACGGTCCGGGGGGCGGCGGGCGGGGATCGAGGGGGTGCTGCTCGGGATGGCCGCGGGGGACGCGGCGGGGTGGCCGGCGGCGCGGCATCGGGCGGCGCGGATGCCGGAGTGGACGCGGCGGCTCACCCGGGAGCTGGACACGTTCGCCGAGGAGAACGCGACGACGACGCTGCCCGTACCGATCGCCCTGAACCAGCCGCCCGAGCCCCTCCGCCTCGGGCCCTCGGACGACGCCGAGTGGGCGGTGTTCACGGCCGAGGCGCTGCTCGCGGCGACGGGGCCGCTGTTCCGGACGCTCCCGCCCGAGCGGCGGCTGCGGGCGGCCGTCGACCTCGCGTGGAACGCGCTCGCGAGCCAGGTCGCCGCCGCGGCCGCCCGCGCGCCCGAGGTCGAGTCCGCCGTACTGCCGCTGCGGGCGCGGATCTCGGTGCGGGCCGGGCTCGGGAACCTGGCGACCGGGCTGCGACCGCCCGCGACCGGGCACGACAACCCGCACTACTTCGACGACGCCGCCTGCGTCCGCGCCGCCGTCCTCGCCCTCGTACACCCCGGGGATCCCCAGGCGGCGGCCGCTCTCGCCGAGTTCGACGCGCGGTACACGCAGGACGGCGACGGCGTGCACGGCGCCCGGGCCATGGCGGCGGCGGTCGCGGCGGCGCTCGGCGGAGCGTCGGCCGAGGAGGCGGTGGAAGCGGCGCTCGCGCAGCTGCCGCCCGCGACGGAGATCGGCCGCAACGCCCGCCACGCCGTCCAGCTGGCCCGCGCCGCCACCACCGCCTTCGAGCTCGTCCCGCTCCTGGAGCACCAGATCGTCGACCACGTCTACAGCTACGGCATCGCCGCCGCCGAGACCGTTCCGGTCGCCCTCGCCCTCGCGCTCGCCGCACGCGGCGACATGACCGCCGCCGTACCGGCCGCCGTCTGTCTGTCCCGGGTCGCGGACTCGGCCCCGGCACTGGCGGGCGCGCTCACCGGGGCACTGGGCGGCGGGGGTTCGGTGCCGGCGACCTGGCGGGCGGTCTGCCGCACCCTCGCCGGCTGCGCCCTGCCCCGCCTGGCGGGCACCGACCTGGTCGAACTCGCCGGTCTCCTCGCAGCCACGGAACCGACCACCCCGGGTGGACAATTCCGGCATGACACCTCAAACTCACCCCACTCTGGATGACCGCATCACCGGCAGCCTCCTCGGGGCCGCCGTGGGCGACGCCCTCGGCGGCCCCGTCGAGGGCTACACCCCCGAACAGATCCTGCAGCGCCACGGCGGCCGCGTCACCGGCGTCGTCGGCCCCTGGAACGGCGCGGACTGGCGCACCGCCCGCCCCATCGCGCCGTACCACAAGGGCGACGGGCACGTCACCGACGACACCCTGATGACCCACGCCCTGATCAGGGTGTACGAGAAGGTCCGCGACCACCTCGACGCCTACGCGGTCGCCGAGCACCTGGTCCCCGAACTCATCGGCCGCCCGGTCTGGATCCCCGAACTGGAGGCGGAGGCACTGCCCCTCCAGCGGGTCTTCCTCGCCGAGAAGTGGATCGTCGCCCGGCTCCACTACGGGCACGCCGACCCGCGCGAGGCCGGCACCGGAAACATCGTCAACTGCGGAGCCGCGATGTACATGGCCCCGGTCGGCCTGGTCAACGCCGCCCACCCGGCGGCCGCCTACGCCGAGGCCCTGGACATCGCCGGCGCCCACCAGTCCTCGTACGGACGCGAGGCCGCCGGTGTCTTCGCCGCCGCCGTCGCCGCCGCCTGCGCACCCGGCGCGACCCCGCGTTCGGTCGTCGACACGGCGCTCGCGCTCGCCAAGGACGGCACCCGCGCGGCCATCGAGGCGGTCGCCGAAGTCGGCGAAGCACACCGCGACTTCGAGACCGCGCTCGCCCCGCTGCGCCGGGCCGTCGCCCCCTTCGACTCCGTCGGCCCCGACTACCGCGCCCCCTCCCTGGACGCCCGCCGCCCCTCCCGGACCCACGCCGTCGAGGAACTCCCCGTCGCCCTCGGCATGCTCCTCGTCGGCGACGGCGACTACCGCCGTACCGTCCTCGGCGCCGTCAACTACGGCCGCGACTGCGACTCCATCGCCACCATGGCCGGGGCCCTCGCCGGGGCCCTGCACGGCGAGTCCGCCGTCCCCGCCGAGTGGGCCAAGCGGGTCGCCGAGGCCAGCCGGCTCGACCTGCACGCCCCGGCCGCCGCGCTGACCGCCGTGGCCCACGAGGTCTTCGCCCGCGACACGGCCCGCCGCCGGGCCCACGAGTCGGCGTACGCGACCCTGACGGGCGCGGCGCGATGACGAGCGCCCCGGGCGCATCCGCCGCCCCCGTCCACCTGCCCCGGGTCCAGCCCGAGGACCCCGTCGGCCGCGAACTCCACCGGGCCCCGGAAGACGGCCGCGCCACCGGAACGCCCGCCCGTCCGCTCCGCCCCGCCCCGCTCCGCCTCACCTGGGTCCAGCCCGAGGACCTGGTGGGCCACGAGCTGCGCCAGGCGGCGGAGGACGGCCGCGACGCCAGGGAGCTCGCCGCCCGCTGGTACGCCGCCGGCGGCCACCCCGCCCCGCCGTCCGCCGGCGCCTCCCCCACCCCCCGCCCGGACCTCCGCCCCCTGGCCGAAAGCATCCTCGACGCCCTGGCCGAACTCCCCTCTCCGCTCGCCCCGGTGGAACCCACCGCCCTCGACGCGATCGTCGCCGCCTGTCCCGACTGGCCGTCGCGCCCCGCCGATCCGGCCTCCGCGCACCAGGCGCCGCGGCACCGGGGAGACGGGGGCGGGGCCCTCCTCGACCGGCTGCACGCCGCCTGGCTCGGCCGCGCCGCCGGCTGCCTGCTCGGCAAGCCCGTGGAGAAGCTGCCCCTCCCCGCCATCCGCGCCCTCGCCCGTGCCACCGGCAACTGGCCGCTCCGCGACTGGTTCACGGCCCGCGGCGTCCCGGCGGAACTCCTCGCCGCCCACCCGTGGAACCGGCGCTCCGCCGCCACCTCCCTCGCCGAGAACATCGACGGGATGCCCGAGGACGACGACCTCAACTACCCCCTCCTCAATCTGCTCCTCCTCCGGCGCCACGGCCGCGGCTTCAGCACCGCCGACGTCGCCCGCCTCTGGCTGGACGAACTGCCCGCCGGGCGCACCTTCACCGCCGAGCGGATCGCCTACCGCAACCTCCTCGACGGCGTCGAACCCCCGCACACCGCCGCCCTGCGCAACCCCTTCCGCGAGTGGATCGGCGCGCAGATCCGCGCCGACGTGCACGGCTGGACCCACCCCGGCGACCCGGCCGGCGCCGCCCGCCAGGCCCACCGGGACGCCGTGCTCACCCACACCGGCAACGGCGTGTACGGCGCGATGTTCGTCGCCGCGGCCATCGCCACCGCCGCGAGCGGGAACGCCGACGTGCACACCTCCCTCGCCGCCGGACTGGCCGTCGTGCCCCCGGAGTCACGGCTCGCCCGCGCCGTACGGTCCGGTATCGAGGCCGCCCGTACGCAGCGGGACTTCGACACCGTCGTGGACCGGCTCCACTCCGCACTCGGCGGGTATCACTGGGTCCATGCCGTCCCCAACGCCGCCCTGCTCGCCGCCGCGCTCACCCACGCCGACGGCGACTTCACCCGCTCCATCGGCGCGGCCGTCTCCGGCGGCTGGGACACCGACTCCAACGGCGCCACCGCCGGCTCGGTCGCGGGACTGCTCGCCGGACACCCCGACCGCCTTCCCGAATCCTGGACCTCCCCTCTCAAGAACCGGCTCTCGACCTCGGTGCCGTCCTTCGACGGCATCGGCTTCGACACCCTGGCCGCACTGACGCACTCGGAGGCAGTACGCCCATGACCAGCAGCATCGTCGTGCTCGGCAGCACGAACATGGACCTCGTGGCCTATGTGGCCAAGGCCCCCGCCCGCGGCGAGACCGTCACCGGCCGCGAGTTCCGCACCGTGCCCGGCGGCAAGGGCGCCAACCAGGCCGTCGCCGCCGCCCGGGCCGGCGCCGAGGTGTCGATGATCGGCGCGGTCGGCGCCGACGACTTCGGCGTCCGGATGCGGGCCGCGCTCGAACACAGCGGTGTCGACACCGACCTGCTCCGCACCGTCGAGGGCGCCTCCGGCACCGCCCATATCGTCGTCGACGACGAGGGCGGCAATGCGATCGTCGTCGTCCCCGGCGCCAACGGCACCGTCACCTCCCTCGACCACGGCGACGAGGCCCTGATCGGCACCGCCGACGCCCTGCTCCTCCAGCTCGAACTCCCCCTCTCCGTGGTCGTCGAGGGTGCGCGGGCCGCCCGCGAGCGCGGCGTCCGCACCATCCTCACCCCCTCCCCCGTCCAGCCCCTTCCGCCGGAACTCCTCGCCAACACCGACCTGTTGGTGCCGAACGAGCACGAGGCCGCCGCCCTCACCGGCGAGACCGAGCCGGCCGCCGCCGCCCGCGCCCTCCTCGACCAGGTGCCCGAGGTGGTCGTCACACTCGGCGCGGCCGGCTGCCTCCACGCCGTCCGCGGCGCCGAGCCGCGGACCGTGCCCGCGCCCCGCGTCCGGGCCGTGGACACCACGGCCGCCGGCGACACCTTCGCCGGGGTCCTGGCCGTGGCCCTCACCGAGGGGCGCCCGATGCCGGAGGCCCTCGCCTGGGCGTCGGCGGCCGCCGCGCTCTCGGTGCAGCACGAGGGCGCGTCCACCTCGATGCCGTACCGCGCCGCGATCGAGGCGGCCCTCGCATGACCGCCGCCCCGAGCCCCGCCGCCACGGACACGCCCCGGCCGCCCCTCCACGGACTGCGCGTCCTCGACCTCGCCACCCTCTTCGCGGGCCCGCTCGCCGCGATGATGCTCGGCGACTTCGGGGCCGACGTCGTCAAGATCGAGCACCCCCGCAAGCCCGACCCCTCACGCGGCCACGGCCCCGCCAAGGACGGCGTCGGCCTGTGGTGGAAGGTCCTCGGCCGCAACAAGCGGACCATGACCCTCGACCTGTCCACCCCCGGCGGCCGCGACACCCTGCTCCGGCTCGCCGCCGACGCCGACGTGATCGTGGAGAACTTCCGACCCGGCACCCTGGAACGCTGGGGCCTCGGCTGGGAGGAGCTGTCCACGGTCAACCCGCGCCTGGTGCTCGCCCGGGTCACCGGCTTCGGCCAGTTCGGCCCGTACGCCCACCGGCCCGGCTTCGGCACCCTCGCCGAGGCCATGAGCGGCTTCGCCGCCATCACCGGCGAGCCGGACGGACCGCCGACCCTGCCGCCCTTCGGCCTCGCCGACTCGATCGCCGCCCTCGCCACCGCGTACGCCGTGATGACCGCGCTCACCGCCAGACACACCACCGGCCACGGCCAGGTCGTCGACATGGCCATCATCGAACCGATGCTCTCCGTCATCGGACCCCACCCCCTCTGGTACGACCAGCTCGGCTACGTCCAGCCGCGCACCGGCAACCGCTCCCGCAACAACGCCCCGCGCAACACCTACAAGACCTCCGACGGCTCCTGGGTCGCCGTCTCCACCTCAGCCCAGTCGATCGCCGAACGCGTACTGCGCCTGGTCGGCCGTCCGGAGCTGATCGACGAACCCTGGTTCGGCACCGGCACCGGCCGGGCCGCGCACGCCGACGTCCTCGACGAGGCGGTCGGCTCCTGGATCGCCCGCCACACCCGCGACGAGGCCATGGCCGCCTTCGAGAAGGCGGAGGCCGCCATCGCGCCCGTCTACGACGTCCGCGACGTCCTCGACGACCCCCAGTTCCAGGCCCTCGGCACCGTCACCGAGGTCCCGGACCCCGAACTCGGCCCGATCCGGATGCAGAACGTGCTCTTCCGGCTCTCCGACACCCCCGGCGCGATCCGCTGGACCGGCCGCCCGCACGGCGCCGACACCCACACCCTCCTCTCCGAGCTCGGCCTCACCCCCGACGAGATCGCCACCCTGCGCGCCGAAGGAGCCGTATGACCCCCGACCGGCCCGTCACCCGGCCGGCCACCCGGCCCGTCCCGCTCACCTGGCTCTACGCCCCCGGCGACCGCCCCGACGTGGTCGGCAAGGCCCTGGCCTCCGGCGCCGACGTCGTCATCGTCGACCTGGAGGACGCGGTGGCCCCGGACCGCCGGGCCTACGCCCTCGCGGCCACCCGCGAACTGCTCGCCGACCCCCAGCCCGTACCGGTCCACGTCCGCGTGCACGCACCCCGCGACATCCCATCCCTGGTCTCCCTCCCCGGACTCGTCGCTCTCCGTGTTCCCAAGGTGACACACCCCACTGACATCGCCCGGATCGCCGAGATCGCCGCGGGCCTCCCGCTCTACCCCCTGCTGGAGAACGCGCTCGCGGTCGAGCACGCCCACGCCATCGCGGCCGCCCACCCCTCGGTCCACGGCATCGCCCTCGGCGAGGCCGACCTCGCCGCCGACCTGGGTGTACGGGAGGACCGCGGGCTCGACTGGCCGCGCAGCCGGATCGTGGTCGCCGCCCGCGCCGCCGCCCTGCCGCCGCCCGCCCAGTCCGTCCACCCCGACGTCCGCGACCTCGACGCGCTCGCCGCGAGCTGCGCCCGGGGCCGCGCCCTCGGCTTCCTGGGGCGCACCGCGATCCACCCCCGCCAGCTCCCGGTGATCGAGCGGGCCTATCTCCCCACACCCGACGAGATCGCCGCCGCCGAGGAGGTGGTCAAGGCCGCCGAGGCCCAGGAGGGCGCCCTCGCGCTGCCGGACGGCCGGTTCGTCGACGCGGCCGTGGTGACCCGGGCCCGCCGCGTCCTCGCCCTCGCCGCCCGCCGCTCCTGACACCGCCGCGTGCACAACGGCGGAGGGCCGCCGGAACCCTGTGGTCCCGGCGGCCCTCCGCCATGTCCTGTGCCGTGATCGGCCTGTGCCGTACGGGTCAGCGCCCGCCGGCCCCGGCTCCGTTCCCGGCGCCGTCCTTGTGCTTCTCCCCGACCCGGTCCTCGGCCCGGTCCTCGTCGGCGGGCGGCGCGTCCTCGACGGGCGCCTCCTCCTCGGCCTCGGCGTCCTCGGCGGTCTTCTCCGCGGTGTCGCCGTCCTTGGGCTCCTTCTCGCCCCTCTTCGGCTCCACGATCTCCTCGCGGCCCGGGCGGACCTTCGCCGAGATCACCATGTAGACGACGGCGAGCAGGAAGACGATGATCGCGGTCCACACGTTGAGCCGCAGGCCGAGGATGTGGTGCGCCTCGTCGACGCGCAGGTACTCGGTCCAGACGCGGCCGGCGCAGTAGGCGGCGACGTACAGCGCGAACGCGCGGCCGTGGCCCAGCTTGAAGCGGCGGTCGGCCCAGATGACCAGGAGCGCGACGCCGACGCACCACAGCGACTCGTAGAGGAAGGTCGGGTGGTAGAGGCCGGCCTCGCGGTTGGGGCCCTCGGTGATCTTCAGCGCCCAGGGCAGGTCGGTCGACTTGCCGTACAGCTCCTGGTTGAACCAGTTGCCCCAGCGGCCGACGGCCTGGGCGAGGGCGATGCCGGGCGCGATGGCGTCCGCGTACGCCGGGAGCGGGATGCCGCGGCGGCGGCAGCCGATCCAGGCGCCGACGGCACCGAGCGCGATGGCGCCCCAGATACCGAGGCCGCCCTCCCAGATCTTGAAGGCGTCGACCCAGTTCTCACCCTCGCTGAAGTACAGCTGGTAGTCGGTGATCACGTGGTAGAGGCGGCCGCCGACGAGGCCGAAGGGCACCGCCCAGACGGCGATGTCGGCCACCGTACCGGCGGTGCCGCCCCGGGCGATCCAGCGCTTGTTGCCGAGCCAGACGGCGACGAAGACACCGATGATGATGCAGAAGGCATAGCCGCGCAGCGGGATCGGTCCGAGGTGGATCACGCCGGTCGACGGGCTGGGAATGTAGGCAAGGTCCATGGCAGGTCCGACGCTACCCTGCCGGGCGGGCCGTACGGCAGCCAGCCCGGCAACTTCTCCGTAACTACCTGAGGGAACCGCGACCACCCGGGGGAACCCGCTCGGGGAACCCGGAGGAGGTCAGCGGCCCGTCGGGGAGCCGGCGGCGGGGGACGCGGTGCCCGGCTGCTTGCCCTTGTTGGCCTCGGCCACCCACTTCTTCAGGTTGTCCGGGGAGATCTGCTCGCTGCCCTTCTGCGGGAAGATCGATTCTCCGTTGAGCAGCACGGACGGGGTGCCGTTGAACTCGCTCTTCTTGAAGGCGTCGTTCGACTTCTTCACCCAGCCGTCGTGCGTGCCGTCCTCGACGCAGCTGCGGAAGGCGGGCGTGTCGAGCCCGGGGACCTTCCCGGCGAGCTCGATCAGCTTGCCGTTCTCGGCGTAGGCGTCGTCGGTCTCCTGCGGCTGGTTGGTGTACAGCACGTCGTGGTACGCCGTGAACTTCCCGGCGTCCTGGGCGCAGGCCGCGGCGTTCGCGGCGCGCAGCGAGCCGCTGCCGCCGAGGTTGCCGTCGATGAGGGTGGCGAGGTGGTACTCGGCCTTGAGCGCGCCGGAGGCCTCCAGCTCGTGGATCGTGTCCCGGAAGTAGGTCTCGAACTGGGCGCACGCGGGGCAGCGGAAGTCCTCCCAGATCTGGAGGGTGGACGGGGCGTCCGGCTTGCCCGTCGGGATGGCGGGCTTGTCGCCGGCGATCGCCCCGGCCGGGTCGACGACGGGGCCGGCCTTGTCGGAGCTGCCCTTGCCGCCGCTGTTGGCGGCGATCACACCGACGACCGCGGCCAGGCCGAGGACGCCGACCACCGCCGCCGACACGATGAGGACGCGCCGCTGCTTCTCCCGGGCCTTGTCGCGCTCGCGCTGCTGCTGAAGGCGCTCCCGCGCGCTCCGATTACCGTCACGGTTCTTCTCGCTCACGCCCACGAGAACGAACCGGGGAGGCACGGGCGTGCCTCCCCGGTCACGAATCCACCCGTATGGGTTACCTCCTGCGGCGGACGCCCTCCGCGAGTTCGGCCGCCAGTTCCCTTACGGCGCCGAGCGCGGCGGTCTCGTCGCCGTCCGCGTCGAGGATCCGCTTGACGAAGGCGGAGCCGACGATGACGCCGTCGGCGAAGCCGGCGACCTCCTCGGCCTGGGTGGCGTTGGAGACGCCGAGGCCGACGCAGACCGGCAGGTCGGACGTGGCCCGGGTGCGGCGGACCAGTTCGGCGGCCTGTTCGCCGACCGACTCGCGGGTGCCGGTGACGCCCATGAGGGAGGCGGCGTAGACGAAGCCGGAGCCGGCCGCGGTGATGGTGGCCAGGCGCTCGTCCTTGCTGCTGGGGGCGACGACGAAGACGGTGGCGAGACCGTGCTTCCCGGCGTGCTCCCTCCACAGGGCGGATTCCTGGACCGGCAGGTCGGGCAGGATGCAGCCCGCGCCGCCGGCCGCGGCGAGCTCCGAGGTGAAGCGCTCGACGCCGTAGCGGTCGATCGGGTTCCAGTAGGTCATCACGAGGACCGGCTTGCCGGTGGCCTCGTACGTCTCCTCGACCGTGCGCATCACGTCGGCGATCTTCAGGCCGCCGCGCAGCGCGATGTCGTCGGCGGTCTGGATGACCGGTCCGTCGAGCACCGGGTCGCTGTGCGGCAGGCCGACCTCGACGACGTCCGCGCCGCCGTCGAAGGCCGCCTTGACGGCGGCGATGCCGCCGTCCACGGTCGGGAAGCCGGCCGGGAGGTACGCGATGAGCGCGGCCCGGTTCTCGGCCTTCGCCTTGGCGAGGGTGTCGCTCAGGAGCTGGATGTTGCCGGTCACTTCGCGTCCCCCTCGATCTCGGCGGTGTCGGCGGCGTCGGCGGCCACCTCGGCGTCGGTGTCGTACAGCCCGAAATAGCGAGCGGCGGTATCCATGTCCTTGTCGCCGCGCCCGGAGAGGTTGACGACGATCAGCCCCTCGGGGCCGAGCTCCTTGCCGACCTCCAGGGCCCCGGCGAGGGCGTGCGCCGACTCGATGGCCGGGATGATGCCCTCGGTACGGGACAGCAGACGCAGTGCCTGCATGGCGGCGTCGTCGGTGACGGCCCGGTACTCGCCGCGGCCGCTGTCCTTGAGGTAGGCGTGCTCGGGGCCGATGCCGGGGTAGTCGAGGCCCGCCGAGATCGAGTACGGCTCGGTGATCTGGCCCTCCTCGTCCTGGAGGACGTAGGAGCGCGAGCCGTGCAGGATGCCGGGCTCGCCGGCGGTGAGGGTCGCCGCGTGCTCACCGGTCTCCACACCGTGGCCGGCCGGCTCGCAGCCGACCAGACGGACGGAGGCGTCGGGGATGAACGCGTGGAAGAGGCCGATGGCGTTCGATCCGCCGCCGACGCAGGCGACGGCCGCGTCCGGGAGGCGTCCGGCCTGCTCCAGGATCTGCCGGCGGGCCTCGACGCCGATGACCCGGTGGAAGTCGCGGACCATGGCGGGGAAGGGGTGCGGGCCGGCGACCGTGCCGAAGAGGTAGTGGGTGCGGTCCACGTTGGCGACCCAGTCGCGGAACGCCTCGTTGATGGCGTCCTTGAGGGTGCGGCTGCCGGACTTCACGGCCACGACCTGGGCGCCGAGCATGCGCATCCGGGCGACGTTGAGGGCCTGGCGCTGGGTGTCGACCTCACCCATGTAGATGGTGCAGTCGAGACCGAACAGCGCGCACGCGGTGGCGGTGGCGACACCGTGCTGGCCGGCGCCGGTCTCCGCGATGACGCGGGTCTTGCCCATGCGCTTGGTGAGCAGGGCCTGCCCGAGCACGTTGTTGATCTTGTGCGAGCCGGTGTGGTTGAGGTCCTCGCGCTTCAGGAACACGCGGGCGCCGCCGGCGTGCTCGGCGAACCGCGGCACCTCGGTGAGGGCGCTGGGGCGGCCCGTGTAGTGGACCATCAGCTCGTTGAGCTCGCGGGCGAACTCGGGGTCGTGCTTGGCCTTCTCGTACTCGACGGCGACCTCGTCGACGGCGGCGACGAGGGCCTCGGGGATGAACTTGCCGCCGTAGGCGCCGAAGTAGCCCTCGGGGGACGGGATCTGACCCTCCGGGTCGGGAATGAAGAACTCGCTGGACATGCGGTTGCTCCTCGCGGGGCGGGTGCCCCGGGATCACGTGTTTGTCGGTGGTCACGGTATTGCGCGCGAGTCGCTGACGTCCGGCAGCGGGGCGGTGCGGGCCGCTCCGTTGCGCCTTCGCCCGCGGGGCGGTTCGCCCTTGCGGGCTGCGCCTCGCCGCTCCGTTGTGGGCATACGTTCCGCAGGGGCGTGGGGGTCCCCCCAGGGCGAAGCCTTAGGGGGAGGGTGGGCACAACGGACGGCGCCCCCTGCCGGGCCTAGGCTTCCGCGCCTGAACGGCCACCCATAGGGCGCCGCATTCGTGGTGCGGGTCCAGGCCCAGGTGCGGAACGCGCCCGCACGGGCGCCGTCCCGTGTGCCCACCCGTCCCGCCCTGCGGGACGAATGCCCACAACGGGACAGCGCGGCCCGGCAGGAACGGCTAGGCACAGCCGGCGGCGCAGGCGCGGGCGCGCAGCCCGCTCTGCGGGCTACGGCGACGTCAGGAGACGCGCGCTCGGCGCGGGCGCCATCGCATGCCGTTGACCTGGCCCGGCTCGTCGCCGATCACGTAGCGGACCCGGCGGCCGTGGACGCGCCGGGCGGGGGCGCGGCAGCCGCGGGGGCGGCAGCCGCGGGCGAGCGGGGCGTGGCGACGGTCGCTTCCGTCCGCGTGCACGTCGACGGCGCCCCGGGCGATGCGGCCCGGGACGTGCGGCGTGTCGTGGCGGAAGCGGACGGTCATGCCGGGGTCAGCCCCGCCCGTGGCGCAGGGCCGGGTGGGCTCCGGCGGCGACCAGGTCGGCGACGGCGGCCTTCGGGTCGCGGCCGGTGACCAGGGACTCGCCGACCAGGACCGCGTCGGCGCCGGCGTTGGCGTACGCGATCAGGTCGTGCGGGCCGCGGACGCCGGACTCGGCGACCTTGACGATGCCGGCCGGGATCTCGGGCGCGACGCGCTCGAAGGTGGACCGGTCGACCTTGAGGGTCTTGAGGTTGCGCGCGTTGACGCCGATGATGCGGGCGCCGGCGTCGACGGCCCGCTCGACCTCGTCCTCGTCGTGGACCTCGACCAGCGGCGTGAGGCCGATGGACTCGGCGCGCTCGATGAGGGAGACCAGGGCCTCCTGCTCGAGGGCGGCGACGATGAGCAGTGCGAGGTCCGCGCCGTAGGCCCGGGCCTCCCAGAGCTGGTACGCGGTGACGATGAAGTCCTTGCGCAGGACCGGGATGTCGACGCGGGCGCGCACGGCCTCCAGGTCGGCCAGCGAGCCGCCGAAGCGGCGCTGTTCGGTGAGGACGGAGATGACGGCGGCGCCGCCCGCCTCGTAGTCGGCGGCGAGACCGGCCGGGTCGGCGATGGCGGCGAGCGCGCCCTTGGACGGGCTGGAGCGCTTGACCTCGCAGATCACCTTGACGCCGTCCCCGCGTAGTGCGGCGACGCCGTCCTTGGCCTGCGGCGCCTTTGCGGCGCGCTCCTTGAGCTCGTCGAGGGAGACCCGCGCCTGCCGCTCCGCGAGGTCGGCGCGCACGCCCTCGATGATCTCGTCGAGCACACTCACGCGAGAGGCCCCCTTCCGGGACTCGATGAACTTCGATGAACAACGTTCAGCCACGTCGATGGTATCCGCAGGTGGGCCGCTGACCCGCATCGGTCGACGACGCGTCCCATCTGCTGGGACTTCGAGGGGGTGCCCGGCGGGCCCTCAGGGTGCGAGCGCGGCCCCGAACGGCAGGTTCCGCACCAGAGTGAACAGGGTGAGTACGGCTCCGATGCCCCACCACCAGGCCGGGGAGATCGCGAGCCGCATGGGGATGCCACGGACGGCGCGAACCAGCCAGACGGCCATCACCACTCCGAAGATCCCGTAGCCGATGACGGCGAGCGCGTTGGCGCCGAGGGCGGCGCCGAGGTCGCCGTGGACGACGGCGTGGGCGCTGCGCAGTCCGCCGCAGCCGGGGCAGTAGAGGCCGGCGAAGCGGAGCAGCGGGCAGACGGGGTAGTGCCCGGGTTCGTTGGGGTCGACGGTGCCGACGTACGCGAAGGCCGCGGCGACCCCCGCGAGGGCGCCGAGCGGGGCCAGCAGGCGCCGGGCGAGCGGCCGGGGCGGCGGGGGCGGCCCGGCGGGCCCGTACGCCGCGTAGGCCCCGTACGGACCCGAGGGCCCGTGCGCCTGGCTGGAGTACGACTCGCTCACGGCTGCCGCCGTCGGGGTCGGGGTCGGGTTCGGATCCACCCGGTGATTCTCACCCGTACGGCGCGAAGGCGCAGCCCCGCGTCGCGGGACTGCGCCTTCGGGGTGAACCGTGGTGCGGCGGCGGCCGGTCAGGCCTTGCCGAGGGCGGTCCGGGTGGCGGCATCGCGGGCGGCCACGACGTCGGCCGATTCCTTCGGCTTGCCCAGGCCGGCGCCCTTCATCGCGAGGCCGACGACACCGCCGAGGAAGATGACACCGATGCTCGCCCAGAATCCGGGCGCGTTCGCCGCCACCATGAAGACGCCGGCGGCGCAGAAGCCGATGAAGGAGATGATGACACCGGTCCAGGCGGCCGGGGTGTGTCCGTGGGCGCTGCCCGCCATGAGTTGCTCCTCGTCGATGTTGCTCGGTGGTGACGCCTCATTGTTCCGCACATGGGCGCGCGACGATGAATCGGGGTGCCCGAACGATCACGCGTCGCATCCGGCGGGGCCTGGTCAGGCTCCGTGGGTGGGGTCCTCGCCGCGGTCGAGGGCCTTCCAGAGGTCCTCGGGGCGGTCCGGGTCGACGGTGGCCGGGGTGGCCGGGCGGCGGGCGGCGCGGGGTGCGCCGGAACGCTCGTAGCGGCCGCCCATGGCGGGCCAGGCCTTGCCGAAGCGCAGCGCGAAGAGCCCGGCGGCCAGGATGAGGACGGCGCCGGCGGCCGTGACGTACGGCCAGACGGTGTGGCTGAGGCTGCCGACCGCGGCGGCCGTGTTGCCGGTGATCCGGGCGGCCTCGGCGTCCAGGGCCGCGCTGTCGGAGGCGCCGAGGACGGCGGCGAGGGCCGCGCCGGCGCCGCTCAGGGCGAGCAGCGCGGCGACCATGGTGCGGCCGGTGCGGCGGACCGCGAAGACGGCGACGAGGGCGGCGAGGCCGACGATCGCGAGCGCGGTCGGGACGCCGGTGACGGTGCCGCCGTCGGCCTCGACGGGGACGGTTCCGCCGCCCACGGCCGCGGTGCCCTCGGCCCAGATCTGGCCGGCGGAGAGCAGTACGACGGTGGCTCCGAGGGCGCCGAGCAGCAGGGCCGCGGCCAGGCTGCGGCGGGCGCCGGAGGAGGCGGCGCCGCCCGGTCGGGCGGCTCGGGGCTGGGGTACGGGTACAGCACTCACATACCCCACTATCCCCTACCGGCTGGCCGTTCGTTCATCCGGTCGTGTGAACCTGCCCACCTGGCGATCACCCGAGGAAGTTCACCCCGGGTGTCAGCCGGGGTGTCACCCGGCCGTCATCCGGTTGGCGGTGTGGACCGCCCGCAGGACGGCGGCGGCCTTGTTGCGGCACTCGTCGTCCTCGGCGACCGGGTCGGAGTCGGCGACGACACCGGCTCCGGCCTGCACGTACGCCGTGCCGTCGCGGAGCAGCGCGGTACGGATGGCGATGGCCGTGTCGGAGTCGCCGGCGAAGTCGAGGTAGCCGACGCAGCCGCCGTAGAGGCCGCGCCGGGACGGCTCGAGCTCCTCGATGATCTGCATGGCGCGCGGCTTGGGTGCCCCGGAGAGGGTGCCGGCCGGGAAGCAGGCGGTGAGGACGTCGAAGGCGGTGCGGCCCTCGGCGACCTTGCCGGTGACGGTGGAGACGATGTGCATGACGTGCGAGTAGCGCTCGACCGACATGAAGTCGACCACCTCGACGGAGCCCGGTTCGCAGACCCGGCCGAGGTCGTTGCGCCCGAGGTCGACGAGCATCAGGTGCTCGGCGCGCTCCTTGGGGTCGGCGAGCAGCTCCTCGGCGAGGTCGTGGTCCTCCTGCGGGGTGGCACCGCGGGGCCGGGTGCCGGCGATGGGGTGGACCATCGCGCGCCCGTCCTCGACCTTGACCAGGGCCTCGGGCGAGGAGCCGACGACGTCGAAGCCGTTCTCGAAGCGGAAGAGGTACATGTACGGGGACGGGTTGGTGGCCCGCAGGACCCGGTAGACGTCGAGCGCGGAGGCGGTGCAGGGGGTCTCGAAGCGCTGCGAGGGGACGACCTGGAAGGCCTCTCCGGCCCGGATGCGCTCCTTGACGTCCTCGACGGCGTCCTGGTAGGCGGGGCCGCCCCACAGGGCCGTGTACTCGGGCAGCGCGGACTCGGGCAGGGCGGCCGGGATGGACGCGACGGGGCGGGCCAGGTCGGCCTCCATCGCGTCGAGCCGGGCGACGGCCCCCGCGTACGCCTCGTCGACGCCGGTCTCCAGGTCGTTGTGGTTGATCGCGTTGGCGATCAGGAGCACCGTGCCGTCCCAGTGGTCGAGGACGGCGAGGTCGCTGGTGAGCAGCATGGTGAGCTCGGGCAGCCTGAGGTCGTCGCGGCCGTGCTCGCCGATCCGCTCCAGGCGGCGCACGATGTCGTAGCCGAGGTAGCCGACCATGCCGCCGGTGAACGGCGGCATGCCGGAGGCCAGGTCCCGGGGCGTGTGCAGGGTCGCGACGGTGGCGCGCAGGGCGGCGAGCGGGTCGCCGTCGACGGGGACGCCGACGGGCGGGGCGCCGAGCCAGTGTGCCTCGCCGTCCTTCACCGTCAGCGTGGCGTCGCTGCGGACGCCGATGAAGGAGTAGCGGGACCAGCTGCGGCCGTTCTCCGCGGATTCGAGGAGGAAGGTGCCGGGGCGTTCGGCGGCGAGCTTGCGGTAGAGCCCGACCGGGGTGTCCCCGTCCGCGAGGAGCCGGCGGCTGACGGGGATGACGCGGCGGTCGGCCGCCAGCTTGCGGAAGGTCTCGAGATCCATGGCGCCAGACCCTACTCGGCCGCGAGGAGCACGTCGGTGTCGAAGCAGGTGCGGGTGCCGGTGTGGCAGGCGGCGCCGACCTGGTCGACCTTCACGAGGAGCGTGTCGGCGTCGCAGTCGAGGGCGACGGCCTTGACGTGCTGGACGTGCCCGGAGGTGTCGCCCTTGACCCAGTACTCCTGGCGGCTGCGGGACCAGTAGGTGGCGCGGCCGGTGGTGAGGGTGCGGTGCAGCGCCTCGTCGTCCATCCAGCCGAGCATCAGCACCTCGCCGGTGTCGTGCTGCTGGGCGATGGCGGGGACGAGCCCGTCGGCGCTGCGCTTGAGGCGGGCGGCGATGGCGGGGTCGAGGCCGCTGGGGGTCCGGGGCGTGCTGCTCATGCCGCCATTGTGCCGTGACCGGGGGTGATGGCCGGGGTACGTCCACTGGGCGGAACGGCGGGTCCGGTCGGCGGGCATCCACTGGGCGGAGCCGTGGCCGCGGTCGTACGCTGGCGCCCATGTCGACCCATGCCAAGCGTGAACGTCTTCTGCTCGCCGACCTGTTGGAGGCGGCCGGCCCCGACGCGGCGACGCTCTGCGAGGGCTGGCGGACCCGGGACCTGGCGGCGCACGTGGTGGTGCGCGAGCGCCGGCCGGACGCCGCGGCCGGGACGCTCGTCCCGCTGCTCAAGGACCGGCTGGAGCGGGTGCAGGCGGAGTTCGCCGAGAAGCCGTACGAGGAGCTGATCCAGCTCATCCGTACGGGGCCGCCGCGGATGTCGCCGTTCACGATCAAGCAGGTGGACGAGGGCGCGAACGTGGTGGAGTTCTATGTGCACGCCGAGGACGTGCGCCGGGCGCAGCCGGACTGGTCGCCGCGCGATCTCGACCCGGTGTTCGCGGACGCGCTGTGGTCGCGTCTGGAGAAGTCGGCCCGGCTGCTGGGCCGGAAGGCGCCCGTGGGTCTGGTGCTTCGCCGGCCGAACGGGCAGACGGTGGTGGCGCACCGCGGCACCCCGGTGGTGACGGTGTCCGGGGAGCCGGGCGAGCTGACCATGTACCTGTTCGGGCGGCAGGACGCGGCGAAGGTGGAGCTGGACGGGGAGCGGGCGGCGGTGGAGCGGCTGCACGAGGCGAAGCAGCTGGGCATCTAGCCCTCGGGCAGTTCGGCGCGGCGCAGGGCGGGCACCAGCAGGGCGAGGACTCCCGACAGGGCGCAGACGGCACGCTGACGGCCGCGCTGACGACGAAGACCTCACGACGGTGGGGGTGGGGCCCGCCCCGGGTCCCACCCCCACCGTCGTGCAGCGGGCCGGGGCCCGCCCATGGTCAGCGGACCTCGTGACCCGCTTCCCTCAGCGTCTGCTTGACCTCCGAGATCCGCAGGTCGCCGAAGTGGAACACCGAGGCGGCGAGCACCGCGTCCGCGCCGGCGTCGATCGCCGGCGGGAAGTGGGACAGCTTGCCGGCGCCGCCGGAGGCGATCACCGGGACGGTCACGTGCTTGCGCACGGCCGCGATCATCTCGGTGTCGTATCCGTCCTTGGTGCCGTCGGCGTCCATCGAGTTGAGCAGGATCTCCCCCGCGCCGAGCTCGGCGGCCCGGTGCGCCCACTCGACGGCGTCGATGCCGGTGCCCTTGCGGCCGCCGTGCGTCGTCACCTCGAAGGAGCCGGTGGGGGTACGGCGGGCGTCGACGGACAGGACGAGGACCTGGCGGCCGAAGCGCTCGGCGATCTCCTGGATCAGCTCGGGGCGGGCGATGGCGGCCGTGTTCACGCCCACCTTGTCGGCCCCGGCGCGCAGCAGCTTGTCGACGTCCTCCGCCGAGCGCACGCCGCCGCCCACGGTGAGCGGGATGAAGACCTGCTCGGCGGTGCGGCGCACCACGTCGTAGGTGGTCTCGCGGTTGCCGGAGGAGGCGGTGATGTCGAGGAAGGTCAGCTCGTCGGCGCCCTCGGCGTCGTACAGCTTGGCCATCTCGACGGGGTCGCCCGCGTCCCGCAGGTTCTGGAAGTTGACGCCCTTGACCACCCGGCCGTTGTCCACGTCCAGGCAGGGGATCACACGTACGGCGAGGCTCATGCCACATCACTCCTGTAGGCCTCGACCTCGACCTCGACGACCAGACGCGGGTCGACGAAGCCGGAGACGATGATCATCGACGCGGCGGGGCGGACGGTGTCGAACAGCTCCTTGTGGGCGCGGCCGACCTCCTCCACGTCCCGGGCGTGGGTGATGTACATCCGGGTGCGCACCACGTGCTCGGCGGCCAGACCCAGCTGCTTGAGGGCCGCGAAGGCCACGTTGAAGGAGTTGACGGTCTGCTCGTACGGGCCGCCGTCGGCGATGGCGCCGTCGACGACCGAGGTGCAGCCGGCCACCAGGACGGTGCCGTTGGGCAGCTCGACCGCGCGCGAGTAGCCGAACTGCTCCTCCCAGGGAGCGCCGGTCACGACCTTCCTCACCGCGTCGCTCATACGGCGGCCACCGCCTCCAGGGCCTCTTCGAGGGTGAACGCCTTCGCGTAGAGCGCCTTGCCGACGATCGCGCCCTCGACGCCCAGCGGGACGAGGCCGGCCAGGGCCCGCAGGTCGTCCAGGGAGGAGACGCCGCCGGAGGCGACGACCGGCTTGTCGGTGGCGGCGCAGACGTTCTTCAGGAGCTCCAGGTTGGGGCCCTGCAGGGTGCCGTCCTTGGCGATGTCGGTGACGACGTAACGGGCGCAGCCCTCGGCGTCCAGGCGGGCGAGCGTCTCGTAGAGGTCGCCGCCGTCACGGGTCCAGCCGCGGCCCTTCAGGGTGGTGCCGCGCACGTCCAGGCCGACGGCGATCCTGTCGCCGTGCTCGGCGATGACCTTGGCGACCCACTCGGGGGTCTCCAGGGCGGCGGTGCCGAGGTTGACCCGGGTGCAGCCGGTGGCGAGGGCCGCGGCGAGCGAGGCGTCGTCGCGGATGCCACCGGACAGCTCGACCTGGAGGTTCATGTCCGCCATGGACTCAGCGACCTGGCGGACCAGGTCCCGGTTGTCGCCGGTGCCGAAGGCGGCGTCCAGGTCGACCAGGTGGAGCCACTCGGCGCCGGAGCGCTGCCAGGCGAGGGCGGCCTCCAGCGGGGAGCCGTAGGAGGTCTCGGTGCCGGACTCGCCGTGGACGAGGCGGACGGCCTGGCCGTCGCGGACGTCGACGGCGGGGAGGAGTTCGAGGACGCTGGGCGACACGGTCACAGGGTTCCGATCCAGTTGGTGAGGAGCTGGGCGCCGGCGTCGCCGGACTTCTCGGGGTGGAACTGGGTGGCCCACAGGGCGCCGTTCTCGACGGCGGCGACGAACGGCTCGCCGTGGGTGGCCCAGGTGACCTTGGGTGCGCGCATGTTGGGGTTGCCGACCTCCAGGGTCCAGTCGCGCACGGCGTAGGAGTGCACGAAGTAGAACCGGGCGTCGGCGTCCAGGCCGGCGAACAGCTCGGTGCCGGCGGGCGCGTCCACGGTGTTCCAGCCCATGTGGGGCACGACGGGGGCGTTCAGCGGCTCGACCGTGCCGGGCCACTCGTCGAGGCCCTCGGTCTCCACGCCGTGCTCGATGCCGCGGGCGAAGAGGATCTGCATGCCGACGCAGATGCCCATGACGGGGCGCCCGCCGGCGAGCCGGCGGCCGACGATCCAGTCGCCGCGGGCCTCCTTGAGGCCCTTCATGCAGGCGGAGAAGGCGCCGACGCCGGGGACGAGGAGCCCGTCCGCGTTCATCGCCTTCTCGTAGTCGCGGGTGATCTCGACGTCGGCGCCGACCCGGGCGAGCGCGCGCTCGGCGGAGCGCACGTTGCCGAAGCCGTAGTCGAAGACGACGACCTTCTTGGGGGTCTTGGGGCTGCTCACGCTCATGACCACACGTCCAGACGCAGGACGCCGGCCGAGATGCACATGACGGCACCGATGGAGAGCAGCACGATCAGGCCCTTGGGCATCTGCTGCTTGACGAAGGAGTAGATGCCGCCGAGCAGGAAGAGCCCGACGACGATGAGGACGGTGGAGAGGCCGTTCACGGTTACAGGGCGCCCTTCGTCGAGGGGAGGATGCCGGCGGCGCGCGGGTCGCGCTCGGAGGCGTAGCGCAGGGCCCGGGCGAGCGCCTTGAACTGGCACTCGACGATGTGGTGCGCGTTGCGCCCGTACGGCACGTGCACGTGCAGCGCGATCTGCGCCTGGGCCACGAAGGACTCCAGGATGTGCCGGGTCATCGTGGTGTCGTAGGAGCCGATCATCGGCGCCATGTTCTCCGGCTCGGTGTGCACCAGGTAGGGGCGGCCCGAAAGGTCCACCGTCACCTGCGCCAGCGACTCGTCAAGGGGGACGGTGCAGTTGCCGAAGCGGTAGATGCCGACCTTGTCGCCGAGGGCCTGCTTGAAGGCGGCGCCGAGGGCGAGGGCGGTGTCCTCGATGGTGTGGTGCGAGTCGATGTGCAGATCGCCGTCGGTCTTCACGGTCAGGTCGAACAGACCGTGCCGGCCGAGCTGGTCGAGCATGTGGTCGTAGAAGCCGACCCCGGTCGACACGTCGACCTTTCCGGTGCCGTCGAGGTCGATCTCGACGACGACGGACGTCTCCTTGGTGGTGCGCTCAACGCGGCCTACGCGGCTCATGCGTTCTGCTCCTTCTTCAGCTCACGAACCGCGTCGAGGAACGCGTCGTTCTCTTCGGGGGTGCCGGCGGTGACCCGCAGCCAGCCCGGTACGCCGTTGTCCCGGACCAGGACGCCCCGGTCGAGGATCTTCCGCCAGGCCTCGTGGGAGCCGGCGGCCCCGTCGAAGTGCCCGAACTGGACGAAGTTGGCGTCGGACTCGGTGACCTCGTAGCCGATGGCGCGCAGCTCGGCGACCAGGCGGTCGCGCTCGGCCTTGAGCTGCTCGACGTACCCGAGGAGGGTGTCGGTGTGCTCCAGGGCCGCGAGGGCGGTGGCCTGGGTGACGGCCGAGAGGTGGTACGGCAGTCTCACCAGCTGGACGGCGTCGACCACGGCGGGGTGGGCGGCGAGATAGCCCAGGCGCAGTCCGGCGGCGCCGAAGGCCTTGGACATGGTCCGGGAGATCACCAGGTTCGGACGGCCCGCGATGAGGGGCAGCAGCGAGGCCCGGTGGCTGAACTCCACGTACGCCTCGTCCACGACCACGAGGGCTCCGGCTCCGGGCCTGGCGGCCTGGGCGGCCTCGTAGAGCGCGAGGACCGTCCCGGCGTCGACGGCCGTGCCCGTGGGGTTGTTCGGCGAGGTGACGAAGACGACGTCCGGCGCGTTCTCGGCGATCGCGCTGACGGCCGCCGTGAGGTCGATGGTGAAGTCCTCGTTGCGCGGACCGGAGATCCAGCCGGTGCCGGTGCCGCGGGCGATCAGGGCGTGCATCGAGTACGAGGGCTCGAAGCCGATCGCGGTACGGCCGGGGCCGCCGAAGGTCTGGAGCAGCTGCTGGAGCACCTCGTTGGAGCCGTTGGCGGCCCACACGTTGGCGAGGGCGACCTCGTGCCCGGCCGTACGGGTGAGGTAGCGGGCCAGCTCGGTGCGCAGCTCGACGGCGTCGCGGTCGGGGTAGCGGTTGAGGCCGCGGGCGGCCTCGGCGACCCGCTCCGCGATCCGCGCCACCAGGGGCTCGGGCAGCGGGTAGGGGTTCTCGTTGGTGTTCAGCTGGACGGGGACGTCGAGCTGAGGCGCGCCGTAGGGCGACTTGCCCTTCAGCTCGTCGCGGATGGGAAGGTCGTCGATCCCGACCTTGTCGTACGAGGTCACTTGCTCTCGGGCACCTTCCTCCCCCACAGGGCTTCGCCCGTGGGGGTACCCCCAAACCGCGCCTTGATCGCGGCGCCGTGCGCGGGCAGGTCCTCCGCCTCGGCGAGGGTGACCACGTGGTGGGCGACCTCGGCGAGGGCGTCGCGGCTGTAGTCCACGATGTGGACGCCACGGAGGAAGGACTGCACGGACAGGCCGGAGGAGTGGCAGGCGCAGCCGCCGGTGGGCAGCACGTGGTTGGAGCCGGCGCAGTAGTCGCCGAGCGAGACCGGCGCCCAGGGGCCGACGAAGATCGCGCCCGCGTTGCGGACCCGGTCGGCGACGGCGGAGGCGTCGGCGGTCTGGATCTCCAGGTGCTCGGCGCCGTAGGCGTCGACGACCTTCAGACCGTCCTCCAGGCCGCTGACGAGGACGATCGCGGACTGCCGGCCGCCGAGGGCGGGCACGATCCGGTCGTCGACGTGCTTGGAGGCGGCGACCTGGGTCTTCAGCTCGGCCTCGGTGGCCTCGGCGAGCTCCGCGGAGTCGGTGACGAGGACGGAGGCGGCCATCGGGTCGTGCTCGGCCTGGCTGATCAGGTCGGCGGCGACGTGCACCGGGTCGGCGGTGGAGTCGGCGAGGATCGCGATCTCGGTGGGGCCGGCCTCGGCGTCGATGCCGATGCGGCCCTTGAGGAGGCGCTTGGCGGCGGCCACGTAGATGTTGCCGGGGCCGGTGACCAGGTTGACCGGGGCGCAGCCGGGCTCGTCGGCGGTGTCGGCGCTGTCGGCGGTTCCGTACGCGAACATCGCGATGGCCTGGGCGCCGCCGGCCGCGTAGACCTCGTCCACGCCGAGGAGGGCGCAGGCGGCGAGGATCGTCGGGTGCGGCAGGCCGCCGAACTCCTTCTGCGGGGGCGAGGCGACGGCCAGGCCCGCGACGCCGGCCTCCTGGGCCGGCACGACGTTCATCACGACGGAGGACGGGTAGACGGCGCGGCCGCCCGGCACGTACAGACCGACGCGGTCGACCGGGATCCACTTCTCGGTGACCGTGCCGCCCGGCACGACCTGGGTGGTGTGAGTGGTGCGGCGCTGCTCGCGGTGGACCATGCGGGCGCGCCGGATGGACTCCTCCAGGGCCGCGCGGACGGCCGGATCGAGCTCGTCGAGCGCGCGGGCGATCGCCTCGGCGGGCACGCGGAGGCTCGGGACGCGGACGCCGTCGAATTTCTCCCCGTAGTCGATCACCGCGGCCGCGCCATGATGCCGGACGTCCTCGCAGATCGGCCGCACCTTCTCCAGGGCGGCTTCCACGTCGAACTCGGCACGGGGCAGCAGGTCGCGCAGGGCGGAACCCTCGGGCAGGGTCTCACCGCGCAGATCGATTCGAGAGATCACGGGTCAATTCTCTCAGACGGCCCACAGGGCCGGTCTTCCGTATCACTGGCTGATACGAACCCCTCTGACGTCTGATACGCACCACTGGCGTCTTGTCGCCACTCCTGACCGTTAGCGTTCAGTCCGTCACTCAGCGGGAAGAACGGCTGTACGAATCCGGGAAAGCGGAATCGTGGGAAGCGAGGGGGCGGCAGTGACCGAGCCGCGCGAGGACGACGGGATGCCGGAGGGCCTGACCCGGCCCGAGCGGGTCATGTGGAGGGCGTTCCGGGTGGGCGCGATGTGCGATCTGAGGGAGGGGGTCGCCGGGCGGGACGATCCGTTCGCGGCGCGGACGGTGTGGGGCGCGCAGCGCAGCGTGCGGGCGGAGATCGTGCAGTTGTTGCTGCTCGACGGGCCGCCGGCGGTGTCCGGGCGGGTCGCCGCGCTGAAGCTGCGCGGGGTGCGGATCACCGGGGTGCTCAATCTGGCCGGCGGCACGATAGGGCCGTACGTGGAGCTGAACGGCTGCCGCTTCGACGGCGAGGTGGTGGTGCCGGAGGCGCACTTCGGGACGCTGCGGATGGTCGAGTGCGCGATACCCCGCCTGGAGGCGGCCCGGTTGCACACGGCGGGCGACCTGCATCTGCCGCGCTGCCGGGTGGAGCGGGGCATCCGGCTGACGGACGCGCAGATCGGCACGGACCTGCTGATCAACCAGATCCGGGTGTGGCCGGACCGGCGCGGCCGGGCGATCACGGCGGACGGCATGGTGGTGGCCCAGGACCTCCAGGCCGAGCTGATCGAGACGCACGGGGAGCTGAGTCTGCGCGGCGCGAAGGTCGGCGTGTCGCTGAGCCTGCGGGGCAGTGTGCTGCGCGGGGCGCAGCAGCGCCGCGCGCTGAACGCGCCGCAGCTGACGGTGGAGCGCACGCTCTATCTGAACGCGGCATGGGTCTACGACTCCTCGGGGAACGCGACGGCGACCCCGCCCTACGGGGTGACCCCGGCCCAGGGCGCCCGGCGCAAACCGCTCGAGTGCCACGGCGGGGTGCGGCTGGACGACGGGCGCTTCGGCGACTCCCTCGACCTGCACTACGCCCGTTTCGTGCTCGACGGCTCGCGCCGCGAGGAGCTGTCGCTGCGCCGGATCGTCACCCCCGAGCTGCGGTTCAACGGAGAGCGGCCCGAGGAGGGCCGGGTCGTGCTCAACGGCGCGAAGGTGGTGACGCTGATCGACCTGTCCAGCAGCTGGCCCGGCCCGGGCGGCCTGGCGATGGGCGGTTTCGTCTACGAGAACCTGGTGCCGTACGGGCACTTCCCGCTGGCCCGGCGCCTGGAGTGGGTCGCGGCGGCCACCCCGGAGTACGCGCCGGAGCCGTACGAACGCCTGGCCACGGTGCTGCGCAACAGCGGGGAGGACGCGGACGCGCGCGAGGTGCTGCTCGCCAAGCAGCGGCGGCGCCGGGAGACGCTGCCGGTGGCCGGGAAGCTGTGGGGCTGGGTGCAGGACCTGACCGTGGCCTACGGGTACCGGCCGGGGCGGGCGGCGCTGTGGATGGCGGTGCTGTGGGCGGCGGGCGCCTTCGTGTTCTCCCGCCACGAGCCCGTACCGCTGAAGCCGGGCGAGGCCCCGCACTGGAACGCCTCGCTGTACGCCCTGGATCTGCTGCTTCCGGTGATCGACCTGGGGCAGGTGGGCTACTGGCGCCTGGAGGGCTTCTGGCAGTGGGCGTCGACGGCGCTGGTCCTGCTCGGCTGGGTGCTCGCGACGACGGTCGCGGCGGGGGCCTCGCGGCTGCTGCGCCGGGGCTGAGGCGGGGCGGCGGCGGGGCGGGCACGGGCCTCGGGCAGCTCGCCCGACGGCGGGGAAGGGGGCGCGGAACGGGGTCGCGGACGGGGTGGCGCGGGTACTGTTCCACCCCTTTCTTTACGCTGTCTTGACCCCCTCCGATACAACCTTCCCGCCGCTACCAAAGCTTCACAGTCCGCTACTGGCGCGTCTCTCACCTGCGGTTTTCAATGTTTCGCACGATGTCACTGCTCCGCGCCCTGATCGGCACCTCCCGCCTGGTCCGGCACACCCCGCGGCTTCTCGCCGCGCTCCCGCCGGACGACGACGTGCTGCTCGACCCGCCGGACGGACGCCTGGCGCCGGCCCTGGTGGCCGCCGCCCTCGACGACCCCGAGCCGGCCGCCAAGCTGCTCGCGACCACCCGGGACGCCGCCGAGTGGGAGGACCGGGACCGCTACACGACCCGGCTGAGCACCTTCGCGTACCGCAGGGACGGCTGGCTGGAGCACTGGCTCGCCGTCGCGCCGCAGGACCCCGACGCCCTGCTTGTGAAGGCCCAGCTCGCGGTCCGCCGGGCCTGGGAGTCGCCGGCCCGCGCCGAGCGGCTGCGCGAGCTCGGCCCGCTGATCGAGGCGGCGGCCGAGGCCGCGCCGAACGACCCGGTGCCGTGGCGGCTCGCCCTGGACCACGCACGCGGCACGCACGCCTCCCACACCGTCTTCGAGTCGCTGTGGGAGCAGGCGGTGCGCCGCGCCCCGCACCACTACGGCAGCCATGTCGCCGCCCTCAAGTACCTGTCCGCCCAGTGCTGCGCTCCGCGGGGGGACGCCCCCCGCACCCCCTGTGGCTCCCACCGCGAGTGCTTCGACTTCGCCGAGCAGGCCGCCGAGGACGCGCTGCCCGGCTCGCTGGTGCAGGCGCTGCCGGTGCGGGCGGCCTTCACGCTGCTGATCGCCGGGCCCGGACCCGGGCGTCCGGTGTGCGGCGAGCGGATCGACGCGGCGGCCGACCGGGCGCTCGCGCTGTCGGCCGAGTACCCGGCGGGCGACCTGTGGCCGGGCGAGGTGCGCAATCTGCTGGTGCACGTCCTGGTGGAGCGGGGCCGCTGGACCGAGGCGCTGGCCGAGTTCGGCCGGATCGGGCCGCACGCCAGCACCTTCCCCTGGTCACTGGTGGCCGACGACCCGCTGCGCGGCTTCCTGGAGGCGCGGTCCCGGACCGTCCGCGAGGTGGCCCGGCGCACCCCGCTGCGGGCCGTGCCGCCGGAGCCGTACGGGGCCGGGCCGGGCGATGCGGACCGGGGCGGCCGGAGCGGGCCCGGCGGCCATTACGCTTGACCGCTGTGACCACCGCCCGCCTGCCTCTCTTCCCGCTGAACACGGTGCTGTTCCCGGGTCTCGTGCTGCCGCTGAACATCTTCGAGGAGCGCTATCGCGCCCTCATGCGCGAGCTGCTCGCCACGGACGAGTCCGAGCCGCGGCGCTTCGCCGTCGTGGCGATCCGCGACGGCCGTGAGGTCGCGCCGACCGCACCGGGCCTGCCGGACCAGACGGCGCTGCCGGAGAAGGGTCCCGCCGCCGGTTTCGGCCCGGACCCGATCCAGGCCTTCCACCGGGTCGGCTGCGTGGCCGACGCGGCGTCGATCAGGGAGCGCGCGGACGGCGGCTTCGAGGTGATGGTCACCGGGACCGTCCGGGTGAAGCTGCTCTCGGTCGACGCGAGCGGGCCGTTCCTGACCGCCGAGACCGAGGAGATCCCGGAGGAGCGGGGCGAGGAGGCGGACGCGCTCGCAGAGGGCGTGCTGCGCGCCTTCCGCAGCTACCAGAAGCGGCTCGCCGGGGCCCGGGAGCGCTCGCTGACCACCAGCGAGCTGCCCGACGACCCGTCGGTGGTGTCGTACCTGGTCGCCGCGGCGGCCGTGCTCGACATCCCGGCCAAGCAGCGGCTGCTGCAGGCGCCGGACACGGCGACCCGGCTGCGCGAGGAGCTGGCGCTGCTGCGCGCGGAGACGGCGGTGCTGCGCCATCTGCCCTCGCTGCCGGCGGTGGAGCTGACCCGCGCGCCGACCAGTCCCAACTGACCCCTCTGATCCCGCGAGGAGAGAGCCCTCCGTGGCGAAGAAGCAGAAGAAGAACAGCGGCGGCACCCCGGCGACGGTGGCCCTGACCACGGCCGGCACGGCGTACACGCTGCACGCGTACGAGCACGACCCGGCCGCAGCCAGCTACGGCGACGAGGCCGCGGAGGCCCTCGGCGTCTCCCCGGACCGGGTGTTCAAGACGCTGGTCGCGGACGTGGACGGGGAGCTGACCGTCGCGGTGGTCCCGGTCGCCGGGCAGCTCGACCTGAAGGCGCTCGCGGCGGCCGTCGGCGGCAAGCGCGCGACGATGGCGGACCCGGCGGCGGCCGAACGCACCACCGGCTACGTCCGCGGCGGCATCTCGCCGCTCGGTCAGCGCAAGCGGCTGCGCACGGTCCTGGACGACTCGGCCTCGGCGCACGAGACGATCTGCGTCTCGGCCGGGCGGCGCGGTCTGGAGGTCGAGCTGTCCCCGCGGGACCTGGCCGCCCTCACCGCCGCGGTGCTCGCCCCGATCGGCCGCGGCTGACCCCGTACCGTACGCACGGCGAAGGGCCCGATCCGAGCGGATCGGGCCCTTCGCCGTGCGCCTAGGGGTTTCGCCCGCCTAGGAGGCGGTGGTCTTCGGGGCCGGCGGCCACGGGCCGTCCTCCGGCTCCGGGTCGCGCGGGCCGAACAGGGCGGTCAGGGCGAGATGGACGATCATCGCGGCGATCGGCCAGGCCAGCATCGCCGCGGCCCACATGTTCAGTTCGAGCGGGGCGTCGAAGGGGACGTCCGGGCCGACCGCCTTGGCATGCGCGACCACATCGCGCTCGGGCCCGAGCCAGACGCCGACGCCCCAGCCGAGCAGCGAGCCGAGGACGCCGCCGAGGGCGAGACCGAGGACGAGGGCGACCCCGCCGTGCCGGTGGATCAGGAAGACGAGCAGCGCGGCGAGTGCGCCGAAGCCCAGGGCGATCAGGACAAACGTTCCGTCCGTGCCGATCGCCGCCTCCCCCTCGCTGTTCTTGAGGAAGACCGCCTTGCCGTCGGAGAACAGCGTGGTCCGGGGCGCGAGCCACAGCCACAACAGCCCGAGCACGGCCCCGGCCACCACGGACAGGGCGACCACGACGGCGGACTGCCGCAGCTCGGCGGCCGTGCCGGGCGCGCCGTCGGGCGCGGGCAGCGCCGGCAGCGGCTCGGGCCGATGGTGATCGTGCGGCGGCGGCTGGTGCGGCGGAGTCAGAGGTGCGGTCACCACGCCATCGTGCCAGGTGTCCCTGTGCGCCGCCTCAGCGGACCGGTGAGTGAACCGAGGGGGCGCTCAAGCGCCCCGTGGGGGTCCCCCCGCCGAAGGCAGGGGGCGAACCGAGCCGCAGGTCACCGCACAGCCGCCCTGCGGTACGCCCAGGTCGCCACCGCGAGGGACACCACGCCGACCGCCCCGCACACCGCGAGGTCCAGGCCGACCGCGGCCCAGTCCGGGTGGTTGTCGAAGGTACGGGCCAGGGCCTCCACCCCGTACGTGGAGGGGAGCAGGTCGCGGGCCCAGCCGATCGGGCCGGGCAACCGGTCCGCGGGCAGGACGCCGAGCAGCAGCGCGGCCGACATGCCGAGCTGGCCGAGCAGTGTGGCGAGCTCCTGCCGGGGCGCGAGCAGGCCGAGCGCGGCGCCGAGCCCGGACAGCGCGGCCCCGGACAGCGGCACCACCGCCGCCAGGATCCACAGGTGGCCGAGCGGCAGCCCGAAGAGCACCGAGCCGGCCACCGCGGTGACCACGGTGCCGGGCACGGTGAAGGAGGCGTACGCGCCGGCCGCGCCGAGCACGACGGCGGCGGGCGGCACCGGCAGCGTGGCGTAGTGGTCGAGCCCGCCGCCGGCCCGCAGCTGCCCGAAGTA
This sequence comes from Streptomyces sp. NPDC051909, assembly GCF_040681095.1. Classification (NCBI taxonomy): domain Bacteria; kingdom Bacillati; phylum Actinomycetota; class Actinomycetes; order Kitasatosporales; family Streptomycetaceae; genus Streptomyces; species Streptomyces sp. NPDC051909. The sequence goes on from NZ_JBFAYA010000005.1 coordinate 286,522, forward strand.
CTGGGCGAGCAGGTTGAGCGCCACGAAGGCCACGACGAGCACGGCGGAGCCGGCCACCACCGCCCGGGCCTCCGAGCCGCCGTCCACCACCCCGCGCATCAGGACCATGATCCCGATCGACTGGAAGGTCGCCACGAACAGCAGCGGGATCCGGGCCACCCGGGCCCGGCTGAGCTGTGCCTTGTAGACCGCGCCGAGCGCGGGCAGCAGCCGGGCGCGCGGCGCGAGCGGCGCCGCGGCGGGCTCCTCGTCGCGGGCCGGGGCGGCCGGGGCCGTGGCCGTCACGGCCTCGGCGGGCAGGGTGCTCAACTCGTCCAGCTCCTGACGTTGCGTGTCCCGCTCCTGGCTTCCCTCAGGCGACTCGCGTACCGGTCACTCGCGTTCCGCTGACTCGCGTTCCGGTGACTCACGCCTTCACCAGCCCCCGCGTCTCGCCGCCGAGCGCCAGGTACACGTCCTCCAGGCTCGGCGTCGCCAGGGTGAAGTCGTCCAGGGCCGCGAAGGCCGCGCCGCCGGTGACGGCGGCGACCGCCGCCCGGGCCTCGTCCGGGGCGAGCCGGAGCACCCAGCGGCGCCCCGACTCCTGCGCCGAGGTGCGCAGCGCGGCGACCTCGGGGACGTCGAGGGGGGCGCGCTCGCGCCAGACCAGTTCGACCCGGACCTCGCCGGCGACGCGTTCCTTGAGCCCGGCCGGGGTGTCGCAGGCGATGACCCGGCCGCGGTCGATCACGGCGACCCGGTCGAGGACGGTCTCGGCCTCGATGACGTTGTGGGTGACGAGCAGCACGGTGGTGCCACGCTCGGCGCGCCGCCGGTCGACGGCGGCCCAGACGGCGCGGCGGGCGACCGGGTCCATGCCGGTGGTGGGCTCGTCGAGGACGAGCACGGGCCGCTCGCCGACGAGGGCGGCGGCGAAGCAGGCGAGCCGGCGCTGCCCGCCGGACAGCTTCTTCAAGGGGCGGCCGGCGATCTCGTCGAGGCCGAGTTCGCCGAGGACGGCGTCGCGCTCGGCGCGGGCCGCGGCGGCACCGAGGCCGCGCAGCCGGCCGGTGGTCTCGGCGGCGAGTGCGACGGTCAGCTCGTCGAGGGCCGTGGACTCCTGGCCGAGGTAGGCGAGGAGCCGGGCGGCCCGTTCGGGGTGGCGGACCAGGTCGTGGCCGAGCATCCGGACGGTGCCGGAGTCGGGGCGCATGAGGCCGGTGAGCTGGCGGACCAGGGTGGACTTGCCGGCTCCGTTGGGGCCGAGCAGACCGAAGATCTCGCCGCCGCGCACATCGAGGCTGATCCCGTCGGTGGCCCGTACCTCCGGGGTCGCGGGTGCTCCGCGTCTGCCGCGTGTGGCGGGGTACGTCTTGACCAGGTCCCGCACCACGCACACCGTACTCACGAGGGATGAGCCTACGGGGTCCCGCGGCTCTCCTCGGGCGCGGGGGCGTGTTGCGTGGCGGCGTGGACGTCGATCTCGCGCCAGAAACCCGCCCGGATGGCATAGCGGTCGTGCTCGTCGATCTGGTCGTCCTTGTGGGCGAGCAGGCCGAAGCGGGCGGCGTAGCGGAGGAGTTCGCCGTCGATACGGTGCGGGATGCGCGGGTACATGGTGGCGAGCTTGGGGACGTGGCCGGACTCGGGGAGCCGGTCGAGCCAGCGGCGGGCGAAGACCTGGCCGACCTCGTAGGGGTCGCCGCCGACGGTGGTGATGTCCTCCTCGCGGTCGGCCCAGCGCTGCTCGGCGCTGGTGAGCTGGGCGAGGGTGGGCAGGGAGGCGGTCTCGGGGGGCTCGCCGAGGGGGGCGGCCGGGCGGTCGATCCAGCCGCGGTCGGAGGACCAGCGCAGGGTGGCGGCGGCCGGCGGCGGGGGCGGCAGGCTGGGGCCGCGCAGCGCGGCCAGGTCCTTGGGGGTGGGGACGGCCCGGGCGGCGGGCTGCGGGACGGTGCCGCCGCCGACCGGCTCGCCCCCGTCGGGCGCCGGGGCGCGGCCAGGGGCGTCGGCGGGCGCGGCGGAGCCGTTGTGGGCGGCCGCGGCTCGTTCGGCGGCGGCTCGTTCGGCGGCGGCCCGTTCGGCGGAGGCGGCGAGGCCGGACTCGGGCAGCGGCGCGGAGAGGATCGCGGCGATCTCGGGGCGCGGCGCGGGCGGCGGGGCGCAGAGTCCGCTGAGGTCCTTGGCGCGGACGGCGCGGGTGATCCAGGCGCGGTCGAGGACGCGCCGCTCGTCGGCCTCGGCGACCAGGTCCTCGGACTGGTTGTAGTCGCCGTCGGCGGCCTGGACGGCCCAGAGGTGGACGGCGACGCCGTGCTCCTTGGCGGACATGAGGCCGGGCAGCAGGTCGCCGTCGCCGGTGACGAGCACGATGTCGGAGCAGGCGCGGTTGCGGGAGAGCTCGGTGAGCTCGGTGTGCATGGCCGCGTCGACGCCCTTCTGGGCCCAGCGGCCGTCGCTGCGGGTCAGGGCGCCGAGCCGGACGGTGACCCGGGGCATCACGCGCAGCCGGCGGTGCTCGGGCTGGGGCACCCGGTCGGGCGCGCCGTCGAACCAGTAGATCCGCAGCAGCGGCAGCCGGGTCTCCGCCTCGGCGCGGTCGCGCAGTTGCTGGATGAGCGCGGCGTGGTCGACGGTGATCCGGGAGCGGGCCGGTTCGCCGGCGAGGAGGCTGGCGGCGGCGCCCAGCAGATAGCCGGCGTCGACCAGGACGACGCATCGGTCCACGTGTTCCACCCTCTTTCAACGCGCTTCGGGAAGCTTCGGTAAGCCCTGCGGGAACCTCGGGATCGGACGTGCTCCGGGTTTCTCCGAGTCTGCCCGACCCGGATGCGGTTGACGTCCGGAACTCGATCATCGGCGTGGCGGATCTCACGCGGGAGGGGAGAGAGGGCCGCACTCACTATCCGTAATGATCCAAAATGCGGCGCTTTCTGCGGTGTGTGAGTCTGACAGCGGCCCTGGCCCCCAGACCCCCTTGAGGAGGCATCATCACCATGGCCAAGAATCGCAAGCAGGATCGCAGTCAGCAGCGCGGCTCCCAGGCAGAGCGCGGCCAGCAGCAGGCCGAGCGCTCGTCGATGGAGGCGCAGACGGAGCAGCGCATGAGCCAGGTCACCCCGGGTGACATGGCCCGCAAGGGCCGGCAGAAGCGTTTCGGCCACAACTGAGGCCACTGACGAGCCGTAGGCGGTACGGCGAAGGGGCGCGCCCGTGACGACGGGCGCGCCCCTTGGCGTGTACGAGGAACGTGTACGAGGAAGGTCAGCCGGCCAGGCAGGACGGGCCGAGCAGCACCTTCAGGTCGCCGAAGAGCGCCGGGTCGGGCTGGACCCGGTGCCGGTCGAGCCGGAGCACCGTGGTCGACCGCGGGCCCTGGAGCTTGATCCGCACCTCGGTGTTGCCCTTGTGGTGCCCGAGGATCTCGCCGAGCCGGCTGATCATCGGCGGGGTCACCTTGACCGTCGGGATGGTGAGGATCACCGGGGCGTTGGTCCCCGCGTTCGACAGGTCGGGGACCATCAGCTCCATGGCGACCAGGCGCGGCACGTCCTCGCGCTTGTCGAGCCGGCCCTTGACGAAGACGACCGCGTCCTCGACCAGCTGGGTGGAGACCAGCTGGTAGGTGGCCGGGAAGAACATGCACTCGATGGAGCCGGCCAGGTCCTCGACGGTGGCGATGGCCCAGGCGTTGCCCTGCTTGGTCATCTTCCGCTGGAGGCCGGAGATGATGCCGCCGATGGTGACGACCGCGCCGTCCGCGTGCTCACCGCCGGTGAGCTGCGCGATACCCGCGTCGGTCTTGTCGGACAGCACGTGCTCCAGGCCGAAGAGCGGGTGGTCGGAGACGTACAGGCCGAGCATCTCGCGCTCCTGCGCGAGGAGGTAGGCCTTCTCCCACTCGACGTCGGAGAACTCGACGTCCAGGCCGAAGCCGGGCTCGCTGCTGTCCTCCTCGCCCATGCCGCCGAAGAGGTCGAACTGTCCCTCGGCCTCCTTGCGCTTGACCGCCACCACGGTGTCGATCATGGGCTCGTGCTGGGCGACCAGGCCCTTGCGGGTGTGGCCCATGGTGTCGAAGGCACCGGCCTTGATCAGCGACTCGATGGTGCGCTTGTTGCAGACCACGGCCTCGACCTTGTCGAGGAAGTCGGGGAAGGAGCTGTACTTCCCCTTGCTCTTGCGGGTCTTGATGATCGACTCGACGACGTTGGCGCCGACGTTGCGGACGGCGGTGAGGCCGAAGAGGATCACGTCGTCGCCCTGGGCGGCGAAGTTCGCCTCGGACTCGTTGACGTTCGGCGGGAGCACCTTGATGCCCATGCGCCGGCACTCGTTCAGGTAGACGGCGGACTTGTCCTTGTCGTCCTTGACCGAGGTGAGCAGTCCCGCCATGTACTCGGCGGGGTAGTTCGCCTTGAGGTAGGCGGTCCAGTAGGAGACCAGTCCGTACGCGGCGGAGTGCGCCTTGTTGAAGGCGTAGCCGGCGAAGGGGACCAGGACATCCCACAGGGCCTGGATGGCCTCGTCGCTGTAGCCGTTCTTCTGGGCGCCGGCCTGGAAGATGGTGAAGTTCTTCGCCAGCTCGTCGGGCTTCTTCTTGCCCATGACGCGGCGGAGGATGTCGGCCTCGCCGAGCGAGTAGCCGGCGATGATCTGGGCGGCCTTCTGCACCTGCTCCTGGTAGACGATCAGACCGTAGGTGACCGCCAGGACCTCCTGGAGGGGCTCCTCCAGCTCCTTGTGGATCGGCGTGATCTCCTGCTGCCCGTTCTTGCGCAGCGCGTAGTTCGTGTGCGAGTTCATGCCCATCGGGCCCGGGCGGTAGAGCGCGGACACGGCGGAGATGTCTTCGAAGTTGTCGGGCTTCATCAGCCGCAGCAGGGACCGCATGGGGCCGCCGTCGAACTGGAAGACGCCGAGGGTGTCACCGCGCTGGAGCAGTTCGAAGGTCTTCGGGTCGTCCAGCGGCAGGGCGAGCAGGTCGAGGTCGATGCCCTTGTTGGCCTTCACCATCTTGACGGCGTCGTCCATGATGGTCAGGTTGCGCAGGCCCAGGAAGTCCATCTTCAGCAGGCCGAGCGACTCGCACTGCGGGTAGTCCCACTGCGTGATGGTGACGCCGTCGGTGTGCCGCACCCAGATCGGGGCGTGGTCGACGATGGGCTCGCTGGACATGATCACGCCGGCGGCGTGCACGCCCATCTGCCGGACCAGGCCCTCGACGCCCTTGGCGGTGTCGATGACCTTCTTCACGTCCGGCTCGTTCTCGTACATCCCCCGGATCTCGCCGGCCTCGCTGTAGCGCGGGTGGCTGGGGTTGGTGATGCCGTCGAGGTCGATGCCCTTGCCGAGGACGTCGGCGGGCATGGCCTTGGTGAGCCGGTCGCCCATCGCGTACGGGTAGCCGAGGACGCGGGCGGAGTCCTTGATGGCGTTCTTGGCCTTGATCTTGCCGTAGGTGCCGATCATGGCGACCTTGTCGGCGCCGTACTTCTCGGTCACGTACCGGATCACCTCGACGCGCCGACGCTCGTCGAAGTCGATGTCGACATCGGGCATCGAGATGCGCTCGGGGTTGAGGAAGCGCTCGAAGATCAGACCGTGCGGGATGGGGTCGAGGTCGGTGATGCCCATGGCGTACGCGACGATCGAGCCGGCCGCGGAGCCTCGGCCGGGGCCCACGGCGATGCCCTGCTTCTTGGCCCACATGATGAAGTCGGCGACCACGAGGAAGTAGCCCGGGAAGCCCATCGAGATGATGGTGTCCATCTCGTACTCGACCTGCTTCATGCGGTCCTCGGGGATGCCGCCGGGGAAGCGCCGCTCCATGCCCCGCATGGTCTCCGCGCGGAACCAGGTGACCTCGGTGTACCCCTCGGGGATGTCGAACTTCGGCATGAGGTTCTTGGCCTCGAACATGCCGTCGGTGTTGATCTGCTCCGCGACGAGGAGGGTGTTGCGGCAGCCCTCCTGCCAGGCGTCCGAGGAGTCGACGGCGTACATCTCGTCCGTGGACTTCAGGTAGTAGCCGGTGCCGTCGAACTTGAAGCGGTCCGGGTCGGAGAGGTTCTTGCCGGTCTGGATGCACAGCAGGGCGTCGTGGGCGGTGGCCTCGTGCGCGTAGGTGTAGTGCGAGTCGTTGGTGACCAGCGGCGGGATGCCGAGCTTCTTGCCGATCTCCAGGAGCCCGTCGCGGACCCGGCGCTCGATCTCGATGCCGTGGTCCATCAGCTCCAGGAAGTAGCGGTCCTTGCCGAAGATGTCCTGGTACTCGGAGGCGGACTTCAGGGCCTCGTCGAACTGGCCGAGACGCAGCCGGGTCTGGAGCTCGCCGGAGGGGCAGCCGGTGGAGGCGATCAGGCCCTCCGACCACTGGGAGATGGTCTCCTTGTCCATCCGGGGCCACTTCTGGAGCCAGCCCTCGGCGTACGCGTCGGAGGACAGCTTGAAGAGGTTGTGCAGGCCCGTCGCGTCGGCCGCCCAGATGGTCTTGTGGGTGTAACCGCCGGAACCGGAGACGTCGTCCCGCTTCTGGTGCGGCTGGCCCCACTGGATCTTCCGCTTGTTGCGGCGGGACTCGGGCGCCACGTACGCCTCGATGCCGATGATCGGCGTCACACCGGCCTTCTTGGCGCTGTGGAAGAAGTCGTACGCGCCATGGAGGTTTCCGTGGTCGGACATGGCGATATGGGTCATGCCCATCTCGTTGCACGCGTTGAACATGTCCTTCAGCCGCGCGGCACCGTCCAGCAGGGAGTACTGGGTGTGGACGTGGAGGTGCGTGAAGGGCGGCCTGGTCACGGTGGGGATGCCTCCATACGAATTTCTGGGGGGACAGCGTGGAAGTCTACGTCGCTCCACTGACAGCGGGCGGGCACTCGGGGGTACCTTCGCGCGTTGGGAGACAGGGAACACCCGTCCCATTTGTCATGCACGGTTTTCAGCCAGGAGGCACCCTCGATGTCGGTCCCCCAGCCCACCGCCGCCGAGCGCGGTGAGCAGATCCTCGCCGTCTTCGACACCGCCTTCGGCGAACTGCTCGCCGCGGACCCGGCCGCCTTCAAGGTCAAGTTCCGGAAGATGGCCGGATCCGCCTTCGCGTTCTACCGGGGCACCGCCTGCCTGTTCTACAAGGACCTGGAGCACGAGGCGCACGGCGGGCCGTACCTGGACGAGCGCACCGGCCGGGTGTGGATCCACGGCGATCTGCACGCCGAGAACTTCGGCACCTACATGGACGCCAACGGGCGGCTGATCTTCAACGTCAACGACTTCGACGAGGCCTATGTCGGCCCCTTCACCTGGGACCTCAAGCGGCTCGCCGCCTCCCTCGCCCTGATCGGCTACGCGAAGGCGCTCTCCGACGACCAGATCACCCACCTGGTGCGGGTCTTCGCGGCGGGCTACCGGGAGCGGATCCACGCCCTGGCGACCGGCGCGAAGAGCGACGAGGCGCCCGGCTTCACCCTGGAGACCGCCGAGGGCGCCCTGCTCGGCGCGCTGCGCGAGGCCCGCTCGCTGACCCGCTTCGGGCTGCTCGACTCGATGACCGCGATCCGCGAGTACGAGCGCCGCTTCGCGGCCGGCGGCGGCGCGATCGAGCTGGACGCGGCCACCCGCTACAAGGTGCTCGCCGCCTTCGACGGCTACCTGGAGACGCTGCCGGAGTCGAGTCTGGCCCGCCCCGACTCGTACCGGGTGAAGGACGTCGTCGGCCGCCGCGGCATCGGCATCGGCTCGGCCGGCCTGCCCTCGTACAACATCCTCCTGGAGGGCAACAGCGACGCCCTGGAGAACGACGTCGTGATCTACCTGAAGCAGGCGCAGACCCCGGCGGTCTCCCGGCACGTGACGGACGCGGCGGTACGGGACTACTTCCACCACGAGGGCCACCGCACCGTGATCTCGCAGCGGGCGCTGCAGGCGCACGCCGACCCGTGGCTGGGCTGGACGGAGCTGGACGGCACGGGGCAGCTGGTCGCCGAGGTCTCGCCGTACGCCGTGGACCTGGACTGGTCGGACATCGACGACCCGCAGGACATCGCGGCGACCGTCGCCGACCTGGGCCGGGCGACCGCGACCATGCACGCGGCGGCGGACGACTCCAGCGGCCACTCCCTGGTGCCGTTCTCCACCGAGCGGGCCATCGACGCGGCCATCGCCGGCGACGAGGAGGGCTTCGCGGAGCTCCTGGTGGACTTCGCGCACACGTACGGCGCACGCGCGCGTGCCGACCACCAGATCTTCGTGGACCTGTTCCGCAACGGCCGGATCCCGGGCCTGTGAGCGCGTGGAACGCAAGGGGTCCGATGGCCCCTTGAGACGCCTCACAGCCAGTGCTTAGGGTCGCCTTATGTCCCGGCATGGCACACTTCGACGGCGATGAACATGGCAGGAATCCAGCTGCGAGCCCTCCGGGCGGCGTTCTTCACGACACTGGTCGTGGCGCTGTCCGTGGCCTCGCACGTCCTGCTGTCCGGGGTGCCGCTGCCGCTCGGCACGGTCGCCCCGGTCGCCGTCGCCGTCTTCGGCGTGGCCTTCGCGCTCGCCGGGCGTGAGCGCGGCTTCGGCCCGATCGCGGGACTCCTGGTCCCGCTGGAGCTGGCCGCCGACACCCTCTTCACCAGCGGACAGGCCGCCTGTTACGGCCCCGCCGGCGGCCCGGTCGCCGGGTCGCTGCGCGCCGTCGGCCTCGACGTGGACGCGCTGTGCGGCGGCGCCGTGGGCACTCCGCTGCCCGGTGTGGCCGCCCCCGGCAGCGGCACGGCCGCTGCCCTGCTGACCTCCCCCGACCCGGCCGTGCCCTGGCTGCTGCTCGCCGCCCATGTGGTGGTCGGGCTGGCCGCGGCCTCCTGGCTGCGCGGCGGCGAGCGGGCGCTCGCCCGGCTGCTGCGGGCGGCCGTGGCCGTCGCCTTCCGGCCGCTGCTCGTGGCGGCCGCCTTCTTCGGCGCCGCCGTGGCCGAGCCGCGGCGCGCCGGGCGCCCCGTGGGCCGGCCGCGCCGGTCCGGCACCCGGCTGTTCGCGCACTCCGTGGGACGGCGGGGACCGCCCGTGCTCGCGCTCGTCTGAGCAGCACGCGCATCCCCCTCTTCCTCCTCCCGAGTCACGGAGAACTTCAGCATGAGCAAGCGCAACAGCCAGTCCAACAAGGCAGCGGCCCGCGAGCGGCTGCGGATCGAGCGCGAGAGGCAGGCCAAGAAGGAGAAGGCCCGCCGTCAGGTGATCGTGGCCGCATCGGCGCTCGGCATCCTCGCCGTGGCCGGCGGCATCGGCTTCGCCGTCGTCCAGACCAACAAGCCGTCCGCCTGGGAGGCCGCGGCGGACGCCAAGAGCGTCTCGGCCCCGAAGAACACCGAGGGCACGGACGGCACCACCGTGATCGTCGGCAAGCCCGAGGCCAAGCAGACCCTGGAGATCTACGAGGACTCGCGCTGCCCGGTGTGCGCGACCTTCGAGCAGGGCGTGGGCTCCACGGTCGAGAAGGACGTCGCCGACGGCAAGTACAAGCTGAAGTACGTGGGCGCGACCTTCATCGACAACTCCGACCAGGGCGAGGGCTCCAAGAACGCCCTCTCCGCGCTCGGCGCCGCCCTGGACGTGAGCCCGGAGGCGTTCCTGAAGTACAAGGCGGCGCTGTACTCCTCCGACTTCCACCCGAAGGAGAGCGAGGACAAGTTCGCCAAGGACTCCTACCTGCTGAAGGTGGCGGACTCGGTCCCGGCCCTGAAGGGCAACGCGGAGTTCAGGAAGAACGTCGAGGACGGCACCTTCGACGCCTGGGCGATGAAGATGTCGAAGGCCTTCGACGACAGCGGGGTGCGCGGCACGCCGACCCTGAAGATGGACGGCAAGACGCTGACCGCCGAGGGCAGCGAGAACCCGCCGCTGACGGTGGAGCAGTTCAACGCGGCCCTGGGCAAGGTCCTGAAGGGCTGAGCCCCTCGGGGAGTGGGGGCGGGGCGGGCACGGGCCCTACGGAACGGCTGATCGGCAGAACGGCCGATCGGCTGATCGGCTGATCGGCTGATCGACGAAACGGCGGAACGGCGGAACGGCGGAACGGCGGAAGAAGACCCGGCGAACATTGCGCGGAGGTCTGCCGATTCGCCCTACCAGTCGGTAATCTGACGGCCCGTGACCAGTCGTAACCACATATCCGCCCCCACCCGCCGCTCCGTGGTGAAGGCCGCCGCCGTGACCGCCGTCGCCGCGCCGGCACTGGCGGCCGCCGCCTCTCCCGCGATCGCCGCCGCCGGGGCACCCGCCTTCCTGCACGGTGTCGCCTCCGGCGACCCGCTGCCCGACGGCGTCCTGCTCTGGACGCGCGTCACCCCCACCCCCGACGCCCTGCCCGGTTCCGGTCAGGGCCCCGATGTGACGGTCGGCTGGGAGCTAGCCGAGGACCGCGGCTTCGCCCGTACGGTGGCGAGCGGCAGCACCGTCGCCTCCGCGAGCTCCGACCACACGGTGAAGGTGGACGTACGGGGCCTGCGCCCGGCCACCCCGTACTGGTACCGGTTCACCGCGGACGGCACCGTCTCCCCCGCCGGCCGCACCCGGACCGCGCCCGCCGCCGACGCGGCCGGTCCCGGCGTGCGCTTCGGCGTGGTCTCCTGCGCCAACTGGGAGGCCGGCTGGTTCTCGGCGTACCGGCACCTGGCCGCCCGTACCGACCTGGACGCGATCCTCCATCTCGGCGACTACATCTACGAGTACGCCGCCGGCGCCTACCCGGAGGCGAAGTACGGGGTCCGGCAGCACCAGCCGGCGCACGAGATCGTCTCGCTGGCCGACTACCGGCTGCGGCACGCCACCTACAAGGCGGACGCCGACCTGCAGGCGCTGCACGCGGCGCACCCGATGGTGGCGATCTGGGACGACCACGAGTTCGCCAACGACGCCTGGTCGGGCGGGGCCGAGAACCACACCCCGGGCGCCGAGGGCGGCTGGGCGGACCGGGTCGCGGCGGCCAAGCGGGCCTACTTCGAGTGGATGCCGGTGCGCACCTCCACCGAGGGCACGGTCTACCGGCGGCTGCGCTTCGGGCGCCTGGCCGATCTGCATCTGCTCGATCTGCGCTCCTTCCGCTCGCAGCAGGCGGGCGTGGGCAGCGGCACGGTGGACGACCCGGAGCGCTCGATCACCGGGCGCGCGCAGCTGGACTGGCTGAAGTCGGGCCTCTCGACCTCGAACGCGACCTGGCAGCTGGTGGGCACCTCGGTGATGATCTCGCCGGTGGCCTTCGGCGCGCTGCCGGCCGATCTGCTCGGCCCGCTGGCGGAGCTGCTCGGGCTGCCCCAGGAGGGCCTGGCGGTCAACGTCGACCAGTGGGACGGCTACACCGACGACCGCAAGGAGCTGCTGAAGCACCTGACGGACCGGGGCATCCGCAACACCGTCTTCCTGACCGGCGACATCCACATGGCCTGGGCGAATGACGTGCCGGTGAAGGCGTCCACGTATCCGCTGTCGGCCTCGGCGGCGACCGAGTTCGTGGTGACCTCGGTGACCTCGGACAACCTCGACGACATCCTGCACGTGGCGCCGGGCACCCTCTCGGTGGTGGCCGCGGGCGCGGTGAAGGCGGCCAACCGCCATGTGAAGTGGGTGGACATGGACCACCACGGCTACGGCGTGCTCGACGTGACCGCCGAGCGCTCGCAAATGGACTACTACACGCTCTCGAACCGGGCGGACCGGAACGCGACGGCGGCCTGGGCGCGCTCGTATCGCACGCTGAACGGAACGCAGCGTGTCGAGCGGGTGTACCAGCCGGTCATCTGACCGACGATTTTCAGCCAAGATCCCGTTTGTTAACGGAAGATCACGCGGCTACGGCGGGTGGTGAGTTCGGGGCAGCGAATCCGGACACACCACCCGCCTTTGTCACTTCTTCTGTTACGTCCACGTCTCAAACTCCGGAATCGGCACGAGTTTTTCTTCCGCATGCCCCGATTTGCCCGCCGATTGATTGGGCTTGATCGACCCTCAACGACATATGACATGGACGCGTAATCTCCCCGCCGTGGCGAGGAAGTGCCTCCCCACCACCCCCACGAGGAGTCCCCCGTGCGCGCTCTTGCACGTATATCGCCGCGTATGTCCCGTCGCATTCTCGGCACCGCCGTGATGGCCGGAACCCTGGCCCTGGCCCCCCTCTCCGCCCCGGCGGCCACCCCGTCGGCCGGCACCACCACCCTGGCCTCGGCCGAGGAGTGCGCCGACGGCACCACCGCCCTGTCCGGCGCCCGCAAGGCGAAGGGCACCGCCACCAAGGCCGAGCCCAACGAGGTCACGGCCGCCCAGGCCCTGGCCATGGACGCGGACCTGAAGAAGAAGGTCGCCGCCGGCTGGACCGACAGCCGGCTCAGCCCCTCCGCGACCCTCGGCGCCACCGCGGTCTCGATCCCCGTCTACTTCCACGTGATCCACAGCGGCACGACGGGCAAGCTCAGCGCCACGGACGTCAACAACCAGCTGGCCGTCCTGAACGCCGCCTACGCGGGCCAGGGCACGGGCAACGTGAACACGGGCTTCCAGTTCACCCTGGCCGCCACCGACTACACGGACAACGCCACCTGGTACAACCTGACCTCCGGCTCCACCGCCGAGAAGCAGATGAAGCAGACCCTCCGCAAGGGCGGCGCGGGCGCGCTGAACATCTACACCGCCAACCTCGGCGGCGGCCTGCTCGGCTGGGCGACCTTCCCGTCCTCCTACAACTCCAACCCCTCCATGGACGGTGTCGTCATCCTCGACGCCTCCCTGCCGGGCGGCTCGGCGACCAACTACGACGAGGGCGACACCGCGACCCACGAGGTCGGCCACTGGATGGGCCTGTACCACACCTTCCAGGGCGGCTGTAACGGCAACGGCGACTACGTCTCCGACACCCCGGCCGAGAAGAGCCCGGCCTACGAGTGCCCGACCGGCCGTGACTCCTGCGCGTCCAAGACGGGTGTGGACCCGATCCACAACTTCATGGACTACACGTACGACTCCTGCATGTACCAGTTCACCTCGGGCCAGGTGACCCGGATGAACGACGCCTGGACCGCGTACCGCGCCTGACGGACCGTCGCCGTGTGAACGCCACCGGCACAAGGGTGTGGCCCCCGGGAACCGAGTTCCCGGGGGCCACACCCGTACGTCTCCCCGAGGCCTCCTAGAGGCTGTCGAGGAAGTCCAGGGCCACCGCCCAGGTCCGCTCCGCCGCCTCCGCGTCGTAGTCCGGCAGCTCCGGGTCGGTGTACAGGTGCCCGGCGCCCCGATAGCGGTAGACCTCCACGTCCGCCCCCGCCCGGCGCATCTGGAGGTACCAGGCCGACAGCCAGTCGTCCGTCTCGAACGGGTCGGGCTCCGCCACGTGCAGCTGCACCGGCAGCTCGTCCACGGCGGCCGACTCGGCGATGTCCGAGGTGCCGTGGAGGAGCAGCAGCCCGCGCGCCTTCTCGTCGCCGAGCGCGAGGGTCTGCGCCACCGAGGCGCCGAAGGACAGCCCCATGTAGACCAGGCCGCGCTCCGAGTAAGGGGCGGCGGCGAGCACGGCCCGCTTCAGGAGCTCGTCCTTGCCGATCTCGTCCCGCAGGGCCATGCCCTCCTCGGTGGTCCGCACGGTCCGTCCGTCGAAGAGGTCCGGCGTCCAGACCTGGTGACCGGCGGCCCGCAGCCGCTCGGCCGCGGCCGTCACGGACGGGGTGAGCCCGTGGACCGAGTGGAAGAGCATGATGTCCATGGGCTCCATCCTCCCATCCGGCGGCCGGGACACCCGCCCCGCGCCCACCCCGCCCGGCGCCCACCCGCCGGGCGCCTCAGCGCATGCTGCGCACGTCCAGATGCCGCAGCACCCGGTCCACCACCTCCGGGTCCGCCCCGGGCTCGCTGCGCGCCGAGAGGACCGCGTGCCGGGCCGCCGACATCAGCTCCTTCTGGATCCGCTGCACCGACTTCAGGCGCTCCACGCGCTGGGTGAACGCGGCCCGCCGCTCCTCGTCCACCATGTCGGGACTGATCCGGGCCCCGATGTCGAAGGCACCGCGCTGCAGCCGCTCGGCCACCTCCTCCGGCAGTTCCTCCAGCTCCTCGATCTCCTTCAGGCGCTGTTTGGCGGCCTTCGCCGCCCGGATCGCCAGATCGCGCTCGAAGGCCCGCTCGGCGTACGAGTCGGCCTTCACGTCGAGCCGCTTCACCAGCCACGGCAGGGTGAGGCCCTGTACCACCAGGGTCGACAGGATCACACAGAAGGCGATGAAGATCAGCTCGTCCCGGCCGGGGAAGGGCGCGCCGCGGTCCGTGCGCAGCGGGATGGCGAGCGCGAGCGCCACCGAGGCCACTCCGCGCATCCCGGCCCACCACATGACGACGGACTCCCGCCAGCTCATCGGGATCTCCTCGGCGTAGTCCCGCCGGTCGTGCAGCTTCTTCGCCACCCAGGCGGCGGGCAGCAGCCAGAGCAGCCGCACCACGACCACCACGCCGACGACGGCCGCGCCCCACCGGAGCATCTCCCCGCCGCGCCCTTCGGCGACCCCGAAGACATGGACCAGCTCCAGGCCGATGAGCCCGAAGGCGATGCCGGTGACGAGGGTCTCGACGATCTCCCAGAAGGTCTGCCCGGCGAGCCGTCCCATCACGTCGTCGGCGTCGAGCGCGTACTCGGCCAGGTAGAGCGCGGTGACCAGGACCGCGAGCACGCCGGAGCCGTGCAGCTCCTCGGCGATCACGTAGGCGACGAAGGGGACGAGCAGGGTGAGCCCGGTCTGCAGGGTGGCGTCGGCGAGGAAGCCCATCAGCTTGTTGGCGGCCCAGCCGAGGGCGAGGCCGACGACGACGGCGACGACCGCGGACAGGACCAGCTCGCCCAGCGCCTCGGGCCAGGAGAAGTGGCCGGTGACCACCGCCGTGATCGCCACGTGGTAGAGCACGATCGCGGTGACGTCGTTGAACAGGCCCTCGCCCTCCAGGATCGACACCAGCCGGCGCGGCAGTCCGAGGGAGCCCGCCACGGCCGTCGCCGCGACCGGGTCGGGCGGTGCCACCAGCGCGCCGAGGGCCAGCGCGGCGGCCAGCGGGATGCCGGGCACCAGGGCGTCCGCGACGGCGCCGACGGCGGCCGTGGTGACGAAGACGAGAGCCACCGCGAGCAGGAAGATCGGCCGCCGGTTGGCCGCGAACTGACGCCAGGAGGTGCGCTGCGCCGCGGCGTAGAGCAGCGGCGGCAGCACCAGCGGCAGGATGAACTCGGGCGGGACGTCGACGTTCGGCACGAAGGGCAGGAACGCGAGGACGATCCCGACGAGGGTCATCAGGACGGGCGCCGGCAGCCCGAGCCGGTCCCCGAGGGGCACGGTCAGGACGGCGCCGAGGAGCAGCAGGAAGAGCAGGGCCAGTTGATCCACGGCCCTACCCTGTCACGTACGCCCGTTTCGCCCGGTATCGCCTCTCGCGAAGGGCTACAACGCGCGCCGCATCGCCCGGTGCGGCATGTCCGCGTCCGGGAACTCGGGGCCGTACGCCTCGTAGCCGAGCCGCTCGTAGAAGCCGAGGGCGTGGGTCTGGGCGTGCAGGTCGACGGCGGCGAGCCCGCGCTCGCGGGCCGCGTCCTCGATGGCCCGCACCAGCGCCGCGCCGACCCCGAGGCCGCGCGCCGCCTTGTTCACCGCGAGCCGCCCGAGGGAGCCCACCGTGGCGTCGGCGCCGGTCTTGCCGGTCGCGTCGGAGCCGTGGAGCAGCCGCCCGGTGCCCAGCGGCACACCGTCCGCACGGATCGCGAGGACATGCACGGCGGTCTCGTCGTACGTGTCGTACTCGATCTCCTGCGGGACGCCCTGCTCCTCGACGAAGACCTCGCGGCGCACCGCGAAACAGGCCTCGCGGTCGTCCTGGGCCACGGCCTCCCGGACCGTGTAGGCGGCCGCTCCGTCGGCGCTCACCGGCTCTCCGCCTCGATGCGGTCGAGGGCGGTCTGCAGGTCGGCCGGGTAGTTGCTGGCGAACTCGACCCACTTGCCGTCGCCGGGGTGCTCGAAGCCGAGCCGGACGGCGTGCAGCCACTGCCGGGTCAGGCCGAGGCGCTTGGCCATGGTGGGGTCGGCGCCGTAGGTGAGGTCGCCGACGCAGGGGTGGCGGTGGGCCGACATGTGCACCCGGATCTGGTGGGTGCGGCCGGTCTCCAGCTTGATGTCGAGCAGCGAGGCCGCCCGGTAGGCCTCGATGAGGTCGTAGTGGGTCACGGACGGCTTGCCGTCGGCGGTCACGGCCCACTTGTAGTCGTGGTTCGGGTGCCGGCCGATCGGCGCGTCGATGGTGCCGCTCAGCGGGTCCGGGTGCCCCTGCACCAGGGCGTGGTAGCGCTTGTCGACCACGCGCTCCTTGAACTGGCGCTTCAGCGAGGTGTACGCGTACTCCGACTTCGCCACCACCATCAGGCCCGAGGTGCCGACGTCGAGCCGGTGCACGATGCCCTGGCGCTCGGCGGCGCCGGAGGTGGAGATCCGGTAGCCGGCGGCGGCCAGGCCGCCGATCACGGTGGTGCCGGTCCAGCCGGGGCTGGGGTGCGCGGCCACACCGATCGGCTTCATGATCACGACGATGTCGTCGTCGTCGTGGACGATCTCCATGCCCTCCACGGGCTCGGCGACGATCTGCACCGGCGCGGGCGCGCCGGGCATCTCGACCTCGAGCCACGCGCCACCGCTGACCCGCTCGGACTTGCCGACGACGGAGCCGTCGACCTGGACCTTGCCTGCGGCGGCCAGCTCGGCCGCCTTCGTACGGGAGAACCCGAACATACGGGCGATGGCGGCGTCGACGCGCTCGCCCTCCAGGCCGTCGGGAACGGGCAGCGTGCGGATCTCGGGACTCGTGCTCACCCGTCGAGTATGCCTTGTCAGTCCTTGTGGACGGTGCCGTCGGGGTCCAGGCCCCGGAACGACAGCAGCACGATGAGGATGCCGCCGCAGACGATCGCCGAGTCGGCGAGGTTGAAGACGGCGAAGCCCTTGGGCGCGATGAAGTCCACGACCGCGCCCTCGAAGACGCCCGGCGAGCGGAAGATCCGGTCGGTCAGATTGCCGAGCGCGCCGCCCAGCAGCAGGCCGAGCGCGATCGCCCAGGGCAGGCTGTAGAGCTTGCGGGCCAGCCGGATGATCACCGCGATGACCACGGCCGCGATCACGGTGAAGATGATCGTGAAGGCCTCGCCCATGCCGAAGGCGGCACCGGGATTGCGGATGGCCTCGAAGCGCAGCAGGTCGCCGATCACCTCGATCGGCTCGTGCCCCTCCAGCTTCGCCACCACGAGCATCTTGCTGCCGAGGTCGAGCAGGTAGGCGAGCACGGCCACCACGAACAGCGCGGCGATCCGGCGCTTCCCCTTCGGCTGCGGCCGCTCCTCAGGAGCGGCCGTCTCGTCGGCCCCTGCTGCATCCGGTGAATCCGGCGTACCGATGACGCTCTCCGCCTCTGCCACGTGAGTCCCTCAACCTAGGTGCCTGATGTGCACCGAGAGTACGGCACACGCCTCCGGCGCCGTCAGCCCCGCCGCTCCTGCTTCTGCTTGTCCTCCACGCACAGGGTGGCGCGCGGGAAGGCCTGCATCCTCGCCTTGCCGATGGGCTTGCCGCAGACCTCGCACAGGCCGTAGGTGCCCGCGTCGAGCCGTTCCAGGGCGTGCTCGGTCTGTTCCAGCATCTCGCGGGCGTTCGCCGCCAGGGCGAGCTCGTGCTCCCGCGTGATGTTCTTGGTGCCGGTGTCGGCCTGGTCGTCGCCCGCGCCGTCGCCCGAGTCGCGCATCAGGCCGGTCAGCTCCTCCTCGGAGTGCACCAGCTCGCTGCGCAGCCGCAGCACCTCGGCCTGCAGCTCGCTGCGGGCCTCGGCGACCTCCTCGGGGGTCCACGGCTCCTCACCGGGGCGTACGGCGAGCTCTCCGGCCCGGGCCTGGGGCACCGCGGCCCCGTTCCCGCCGGCCGTCGTGACGCCGCCCGCGGTCTTCTTCGCTGCCACCGTGCTGGCTCCTGTCTTCCGGTTGGTCGGGGCGGCCGTCTTCCCGGCCGGCGCCTTCTTGGCGGACGCCTTCTTCGCGGGCGCCCTGCCGGCGGCCGGCTTCTTCGCGGCCGCCTTCTCGGTGGCGGTCTTCTTGGTGACCGCCTTCTTGCCGTCGGTCTTCTTCGTGACCGTCGCGTTCGCGGCCGGCGCGTTCGCGGCCGTCTTCCTCGTGGCCGTCTTCCTCGCGGCCGGCTCGCCGGCTGGGGCCGCCTCGGCGGTCTTCCTGCCCGCCGCCCTTCCGGCCGCGGACTTCTTCGCGGCCGGCGCCTTCGCGGCCGCGGTCTTCGTGGCCGTCGTCTTCTCCGCGGCGGTCTTCTTCGCCACCATGTCGCGGCCCCTTCACATTTTGTGATCTTGCTCGCGAATCGTGCTGGGACGATAAATCGGCCCAAGGTCCGCGGCAACGGGGCACGCCGCCCATTCCGCCCGCCCCGGCGGCCCGCGGGGCGAACCTGCCTCGGTTGTGCCCAGCTCCCCGGCGGGTTATCCGCGCCGTGCCTCCCCCACTTGGCCGCAGCGGAAGTCCGTGCCGGGCCGTGTGACCATTCGGGTCACCGGGACGCCACCGGGAATCCGGGGAAAACCGGTCGGCCGAGCCGTCCGCCGCCCCGTACACTGGGCGGAGCGAAAGGCTTGGATGGGGACGAGTAGCGTCGTAAGCAGCCATGAGCGACCCGGGGACGGTGCGAGCCCGGGGGCGAGCCCGATGTGAAGCATCACCCCGGAGCTGCCGGAAGAAAGCCGCCGGACCGTGAGGACCGCGCGGCGAGTAGACCCGGCGTCGCGACCCCAATGAGGGGGCTCAGGGCGTCCGCGCCCGGGGCCAAGGAGGGTGGTACCGCGGGAGCAGTGCTCTCGTCCCTCCGGACGGAACGAGGCACATCCGCCGGAGGAAGATCGATGTCTTCGCAGTACCGCCAGGTACCCGCCCAGGTAGACCTGCCCGCGCTCGAGCACTCCGTGCTCGATTTCTGGCGCGACAACAAGGTCTTCGCCAAGACGCTTGAGCAGTCCGAGGGACGCCCCGAGTGGGTGTTCTACGAGGGCCCGCCGACCGCCAACGGCATGCCCGGCGCCCACCACATCGAGGCCCGGGTCTTCAAGGACGTCTTCCCCCGGTTCCGCACCATGCGCGGCTACCACGTGGCCCGCAAGGCCGGCTGGGACTGCCACGGCCTGCCGGTCGAGCTCGCCGTCGAGAAGGAGCTCGGCTTCTCCGGCAAGAAGGACATCGAGGCCTACGGCATCGCCGAGTTCAACGCCAAGTGCCGCGAGTCCGTGACCCGCCACACCGACGCCTTCGCCGAGCTGACCACCCGCATGGGCTACTGGGTGGACCTCGACGACGCCTACCGCACCATGGACCCCTCGTACATCGAGTCGGTCTGGTGGTCGCTCAAGCAGATCTTCGACAAGGACCTGCTCGTCCAGGACCACCGCGTCGCCCCCTGGTGCCCGCGCTGCGGCACCGGCCTCTCGGACCACGAGCTGGCGCAGGGCTACGAGACGGTCGTCGACCCGTCGGTGTACGTGCGCTTCCCGCTGACCTCCGGCCCGCTGGCCGGCAAGGCGGCGCTCCTGGTCTGGACGACCACCCCGTGGACCCTGGTGTCCAACACGGCCGTCGCCGCCCACCCCGAGGTGACCTACGTGGTCGCCACGGACGGCGACGAGCGGCTCGTCGTCGCCGAGCCGCTGCTCGACAAGGCGCTCGGCGAGGGCTGGGTCACCACCGGCGAGTCCTTCACCGGCAAGGACATGGAGCGCTGGACCTACGACCGCCCGTTCGAGCTCATCCCCTTCGACGCCCCCGCCCACTACGTCGTCAACGCCGAGTACGTGACGACCGAGGACGGCACGGGTCTGGTCCACCAGTCCCCCGCCTTCGGCGAGGACGACCTCAAGGTCTGCAAGGCCTACGGCCTGCCGGTCGTGAACCCGGTCCGCCCCGACGGCACCTTCGAGGAGGACGTGCCGCTGGTCGGCGGCGTCTTCTTCAAGAAGGCCGACGAGGCGCTCACCGCCGACCTGGACGCCCGCGGCCTGCTCTTCAAGCACATCGCGTACGAGCACAGCTACCCGCACTGCTGGCGCTGCCACACCGCGCTGCTCTACTACGCGCAGCCGTCCTGGTACATCCGCACCACCGCGGTCAAGGACCGGCTCCTGGAGGAGAACGAGAACACCAACTGGTTCCCGGACTCCGTCAAGCACGGCCGGTTCGGCGACTGGCTGAACAACAACATCGACTGGGCGCTCTCCCGCAACCGCTACTGGGGCACCCCGCTGCCGATCTGGCGCTGCGAGGACGACCACCTCACCTGCGTGGGCTCGCGCGCGGAGCTGTCGGAGCTGACCGGCACCGACCAGTCGGGCCTCGACCCGCACCGCCCGTACATCGACGCCGTCACCTTCGCCTGCCCGGCGGAGGGCTGCGGCAAGACCGCGACGCGCGTGCCGGAGGTCATCGACGCCTGGTACGACTCGGGTTCGATGCCGTTCGCGCAGTACGGCTACCCGTACCAGAACAAGGAGCTGTTCGAGAGCCGCTACCCGGCGCAGTTCATCTCCGAGGCGATCGACCAGACCCGCGGCTGGTTCTACACGCTGATGGCGGTCGGCACGCTGGTCTTCGACAAGTCCAGTTACGAGAACGTGGTCTGCCTGGGCCACATCCTCGCCGAGGACGGCCGCAAGATGTCCAAGCACCTGGGCAACATCCTCCAGCCGATCCCGCTGATGGACCAGCACGGCGCCGACGCCGTGCGCTGGTTCATGGCGGCCGGCGGCTCGCCGTGGGCGGCCCGCCGCGTCGGTCACGGCACCATCCAGGAGGTCGTCCGCAAGACCCTCCTGACGTACTGGAACACGGTCGCCTTCCAGGCGCTGTACGCCCGGACGTCCGGCTGGGCGCCGTCCGCCGCCGACCCGGCGCCGGCCGACCGCCCGGTCCTCGACCGCTGGCTGCTCGGCGAGCTCAACACCCTGGTCGCCGAGGCGACCGAGGCGATGGAGGCGTACGACACCCAGCGCACCGGCAAGCTGCTCTCGGCCTTCGTCGACGACCTGTCGAACTGGTACGTGCGCCGCTCGCGCCGCCGGTTCTGGCAGGGCGACAAGGCGGCGCTGCGCACGCTCCACGAGGTCGTGGAGACGGTGACCCGGCTGATGGCCCCGCTGACCCCGTTCATCACCGAGCGGGTCTGGCAGGACCTGGTCGTCCCGGTCACCCCCGAGGCGCCCGAATCGGTCCACCTGGCGACCTGGCCGGAGCCGGACGCGGCGCTCGTCGACCCGACCCTCTCGGAGCAGATGCTGCTCGTCCGCCGCCTGGTCGAGCTGGGCCGCGCCACGCGCGCGGAGTCGGGCGTGAAGACCCGTCAGCCGCTGTCCCGGGCGCTGGTCGCGGCGACCGGCTTCGCCGGTCTGTCCGAGGAGCTGCAGGCGCAGATCACCGAGGAGCTCAACGTCTCCTCGCTGGCCTCGCTGTCCGAGGTGGGCGGCTCGCTGGTCGACACGACGGCGAAGGCGAACTTCCGGGCCCTCGGCAAGCGCTTCGGCAAGGGCGTCCAGGACGTCGCCAAGGCGGTCGCCGCGGCCGACGCGGCGGCGCTCTCCCTGGCCCTGCGCGACGGCGAGGCGAGCCTGGAGGTGAACGGCGAGACGATCACCCTCACCCCCGAGGAGGTCATCATCACCGAGACCCCCCGCGAGGGCTGGTCCGTCGCCTCCGACTCCGGCGCCACGGTCGCCCTCGACCTGGAGATCACCCCGGAGCTGCGGAAGGCCGGCCTCGCCCGCGACGCCATCCGCCTGATCCAGGAGGCCCGCAAGAACAGCGGCCTCGACGTCGCCGACCGCATCGCCCTGCGCTGGACCTCCTCCTCCGAGGAGACGGTGGAGGCCCTGACGGCCCACGCGGCCCTGATCGCCGACGAGGTGCTGTCCACGGACTACGCCCAGGGCGACGCCGACGACACCTTCGGCGCCCCGTTCGAGGACGAGGGCCTGGCCCTCGCCTTCCGTCTCCGCAAGGCGTAGCGGTACGGCGAAGGGCCCGGCTCCGGTAACGGCGCCGGGCCCTTCGCCGTACCCTGCGCGCAACTGACAAGGACTTCCCCGGCGGCGCGAAGCCGCCGCCCACCCGCCGCGGCGGCGCATCCTGCCGCACCCGCACCGGCGCGCGCGCCCGCCAACGCCCCCGCACGCCGAAGGGCCGGCCCCCGGATTCGGGGGCCGGCCCTTCAGGACTGCCGACGACGGCTACGCGTTCAACACGCGTTGATCCGCCGGCCTCAGTTGTCGTCCTCGTCGATGAGGAAGCCGCGCATCGGCGCCGGGGCCTGCTGCATCGGCTGCGGGGCCTGCGGACGGACCGGGGCCATCGGCTGGGTCATCGCCGGGGACATCTGCTGCTGCCCGCCGTACGACGGGGCGCCGCCCATCGGGCCGTTGCCACCGTAGGACGGGGCGCCGGCGCCGGCCGGAGCCATCGACGGGGACGGCGGCAGGGACGCGGCGGCCGGGGTGCGCGGCGGGGCCAGCGAGTCGTCGGCCTGGGTCTCCAGCTGACGCAGCTGGGACTCGAGGTACGACTTCAGGCGGGTCCGGTACTCACGCTCGAAGCCCCGCAGGTCCTCGACCTTGCGCTCGAGGGTGGCGCGGGCGGACTCCAGGGAGCCCATCGCGACGCGGTGCTTCTCCTGCGCGTCCCGCTCCAGGGCGTCGGCCTTGGCGCGGGCGTCCCGCTCCAGGCCCTCGGCGCGCGAGCGCGCCTCGCCGACGATCTTGTTGGCCTCGGAGCGGGCCTCCGCGATCGCCTGGTCGGCGGTCTGCTGCGCGAGCGAGAGCACGCGCGCGGCGCTGTCGCCACCGGGCGCCTGCGGCGCCGGCGCCATCGGCTGCTGCTGCGGGTGACCCATCGGGCCGCCCTGCATCGGGCCGGGACCCATCGGGCCGCCCTGCATCGGGCCGGGGCCCATGGGGCCACCCTGCATGGGGCCGCCCTGCATCGGGCCGGGGGGAAGCGCGGGAGCACCGGACGGCAGCTGCGGCGGGCCCTGCATGGGGCCCTGCTGCTGGGCGGGCGGTCCGGATATGGCGGCGGGCACGGGAGCGCCGGGACCGACGGGACGATCCTGCGGCTCCGGCGGCTTGCGCATGCCCTGCTGCTGGTTCTGCGCGGCGGCACGGGTCGCGGCGGCCAGCTTGGCGCGCAGGTCCTCGTTCTCGCGGAGCAGTCGGGTCAGTTCGGCTTCGACCTCGTCGAGGAAGGCATCGACCTCGTCCTCGTCATAGCCTTCTCGAAGGCGGACGGTCGTGAACTGCTTGTTCCGCACGTCCTCGGGGGTCAGCGGCATCTCTTCTTCACCTCTACGTAGTCGTCGGCAGTCGGCAAGACCGTATCGTCCACAGTTTCCTCCACCATCACCTCGCGAAGCCGCTCACGACGGAGATCAGGATGTAGACGATGATCATCAGAACGAAGAAGGACAGGTCGAGTGCCACGCCCCCGAGGCGCAGCGGCGGGATGAGCCGCCGCAGAAGCTTGAGCGGTGGATCGGTCACAGTGTAGGTGGCCTCGAGGACCACCACCATCGCCTTGCCGGGTTGCCATGACCGGGCGAACTGGAAGACGTAGTCCATGACCAGCCGGAAGATCAGAAGGACGAGGAAGCACATCAGCGCGATGTAGACCACCTGTAGTGCGACGCCCATCCCGCGGTTCCCTCTCCCCTGGCTCTCGTGCTCTTACTTGTCCGACCGCTCCCGCGGCCGGCCGTTCTCGGTCTCGTGTTCTCAGCTCTGGTTGAAGAATCCGCCCTCTGCGATGCGGGCCTTGTCCTCCGCCGTGACATCGACGTTAGCAGGCGACAACAGGAACACCTTCTGCGTCACTCGCTCAATGCTGCCATGGAGCCCGAACACGAGTCCGGCGGCAAAGTCGACAAGTCGCTTCGCGTCGGTGTCGTCCATCTCCGTGAGATTCATGATCACCGGGGTGCCCTCACGGAAGTGTTCCCCGATGGTACGGGCCTCGTTGTAGGTCCGCGGGTGCAGCGTGGTGATGCGGTAGGGCTCCCGCTCGGACACGACCTTGGGCATGATCACCGGCGCGTTCTTCTCCAGGCTCGGACGTTCGGGTGTGATGGATGCCACGGGGGCAATTCGGGCAGGACGTCCGCTTTCCGCGTGTACCGGTACAGACTGAGCGACGGGTTCGCGCGGCGCGGGCGGCTGCACGACCCGTACCGGCTCCTCCCGCTCGATCTGCCGAGGGGGCTGGTGGCGCCGGTCGCGCTCAGGCTCCGGCTCCAGCTCGGGTTCGAAGTCGTCGTCGGGATCGAATCCCCGGCCGTCGTAGCCATCGTCCTCCACGAGGCCGAGGTAGACCGCCATCTTGCGCATCGCGCCGGCCATTCTCTGCATCCTCCGCTCAGTGGTGGATCGCCTTACCGAATGTCGCAGTGTCACCAAGTGCCCGCGATCCACGGGTCCCCCCGCCTACTCGGCGGAATGACCATATTTTCTGCTGTGGTCCGACCTGCTTCGCGACGTTACCCGAGCTTCGGGCGGACTCCGAGTACCGCCGTACCGATGCGTACGTGTGTCGCTCCGGCCGCCACGGCCTCTTCGAGGTCCGCACTCATCCCTGCTGACACCATGTTCGCAGTTGGACGGGTCGCGCGCAGGACAGTCGACAAATCCATCAGCCGGTCGAACGCCGCGCGTTGCCGGCCGGCGAAGGGGCCGGCCAGCGGCGCGACCGTCATCAGTCCGTCGAGACGCAGTCCGGGGGCGGCGTCCACCGCGGCCGCCAACTCCTCGATCCCGTCCGGGGCGACCCCGCCCCGGTCGCCCCGCCCGCCCGCCTCGGCGTCGAGGGCGACCTGGATCAGACAGCCGACTTCGCGTTCCGCCTTCTCCGCGGCAGCGGAGAGAGAGGAAACGAGCTTCAGTCGGTCGACGGACTGCACCACATCGGCATAACCCACCACAGAACGGACCTTGTTGGTCTGCAACTGGCCCACGAAGTGCCAGCTGAGGTCGAGGTCCGCGCAGGCGGCGGCCTTGGGGGCGGCGTCCTGGTCGCGGTTCTCCGCCACATGCCGCACACCGAGTTCGTGCAGGAGCCGCACATCGCTCGCGGGGTAGGTCTTGGTCACCACGATCAGGGTCACCTCGTCCCTCGCCCGCCCGGCGGCGGCGCACGCGGCGGCGATGCGCTCCTCCACCCGGGCGAGGTTGGCGGCGAGTTCGGACTTGCGGTCGGTCAGGTCGGTCATGTCTCTTCTCGGCTCAACCAGACATATCCCGCGAGTCGCCCTGTGGTGCGGTCGCGGCGGTACGAGTAGTGGTCCCGGGACTCCAGGGTGCAGACCCCGGCGTCCGAGACGTCCCGGACTCCGAGCCGGGCCAGCTGGGCGTGCACTCCGGCGGCCACGTCCACGGCCGGAGTCCCCCAGGAGGTCTCGGCGTACGCGGCCGGTTCGACCGCGGCCACCTCGGCGCGCATCGCCTCGGGCACCTCGTAACAGCGTCCGCAGACCGAGGGTCCGGTGCGGGCGGTGATCCGGGCGGGGTCGGCGCCGAGCCTCGTCATCGCCGCGACCGCGGCGGGCACGACGCCCGCCACCATCCCGGGCCGCCCGGCGTGGGCGGCGGCCGCGACCCCGGCGACCGGGTCGGCGAGCAGGACCGGGACGCAGTCCGCGGTGAGCACCGCGAGTGCAAGGCCGCGGGTGGCGGTGACCACCGCGTCCACGGACGGGATCTCGTCCGAGGACCACGGTCCGTCGACCACGGCCACGTCGGCGCCGTGCACCTGGTTCATCCAGACGACCCGCGCCGGGTCGAGCCCGAGCCCGTCCGCGGCGCGGGCCCGGTTGGCCAGGACGGCCGCGGGCTCGTCCCCCACCGCGCCGCCGAGGTTGAGCTCCTCGTACGGAACGGCGCTCACCCCGCCCCACCGGTCGGTGAAGGCGAAGTGCGCGCCGCTCGTCTCGTAACGCTGCCCTATCAAGGTGTCACTTCAGGAAGTCCGGGACATCCAGCTCTTCGGCCTGGGTGTCCGGGTACGGGCGGGCCGGCGGGACCACCGGGGGCGCGACGGGCGGCAGCGTGCTCTCGCTCACGGCCGGCGCGGGCTCGACCGGGGCGACCGGCTCCTCGCGCGGGGTCACGGTGCCGAGGCCGCCGAGCGGGCGGGCGGTCTCGGTGACGCGGGGGGCCGGGGCGGGCTCCTCGCGCTTGGCGGAGACCGAGCCGATGATGTTGTCGCGGCGGGCCGGCGGCTGACCGCCGTCGAAACCGGCCGCGATGACGGTGACCCGTACCTCGTCGCCGAGGGCGTCGTCGATGACGGCGCCGAAGATGATGTTCGCCTCGGGGTGGGCGGCCTCGCTCACCAGCTGGGCGGCCTCGTTGATCTCGAAGAGACCGAGGTCGCTGCCGCCGGAGATGGACAGCAGGACGCCGCGGGCGCCGTCGATGGACGCCTCCAGGAGCGGCGAGGAGATCGCCATCTCGGCGGCGGCCACGGCGCGGTCGTCGCCGCGGGCGGAGCCGATGCCCATCAGGGCGGAACCGGCCTCGGACATGACCGACTTGACGTCGGCGAAGTCGAGGTTGATCAGGCCCGGGGTGGTGATGAGGTCGGTGATGCCCTGGACACCGCTGAGGAGCACCTGGTCGGCCGACTTGAAGGCGTCGAGCACCGAGACCTGGCGGTCCGAGATCGAGAGCAGCCGGTCGTTGGGGATGACGATGAGGGTGTCGACCTCTTCGCGGAGCTCGGCGATGCCGTCCTCCGCCTGGTTGGCGCGACGGCGGCCCTCGAAGGTGAACGGGCGGGTGACCACGCCGATCGTCAGGGCGCCGAGCGAACGCGCGATGTTGGCGACGACGGGCGCGCCGCCGGTGCCGGTGCCGCCGCCCTCGCCGGCGGTCACGAAGACCATGTCGGCCCCCTTGAGGACCTCCTCGATCTCCTCGCGGTGGTCCTCTGCCGCCTTGCGGCCGACGGCCGGGTTGGCCCCGGCCCCGAGGCCGCGGGTCAGTTCACGGCCGACGTCGAGCTTGACGTCGGCGTCGCTCATCAACAGCGCCTGCGCGTCGGTGTTGATGGCGATGAACTCGACGCCCTTGAGACCGACCTCGATCATTCGGTTGATGGCATTGACACCACCGCCGCCGACACCGATGACCTTGATGACTGCGAGGTAGTTCTGCGGTGCTGCCACGTCGAAGGCCTCTCGCCTCGAGTTACGTGTCGCCGCTTCGCGGTGGTTGACGCGTCGCGACGACGGATGCCGATTGGGACGGTCCATGACGCCGACCCAAACCCTAACGTTGAAGTTTAGGGTTACCAGTGTCTCTGTTCGCTGGACTCTTCCGAACAGGACACTAAGTCGACAAGCGGCGCACGTTCAACGAACACGCCGAACCTCCCGTTTTTCTTTTCACCCTATGTGATCACCCGTAGCGCTGGCCAACCAGGGTGCTGGCCAGCGGTGATGAGCGTCAACTTTCCGACGAGGCGGGTGCGGTGGGGGCACTTACATCGAAGTGCCCCGCTTTGGGGGTCGCTTTCATGAGAGCGGTGAGAACCCGGGCCTTCACGGGCCCGTCCTCACCACTGCCCCAGAAGACGCTGCGGCCCTTGCCGAGTTCCAGAGTGATGGAGTCGAACGACGTGATCCGGACGACACGGACGTCCTGGGCGATTTTCTCCGGGAGTTCGCCCGTCACGCCTACCGCGGCGGTCAGCAGCCGCTCGGTGTCGAAGCGGCGCAGGCTCGGGGAGGCGGCGGCGTCGAGGACCAGTCGGGGGACGCCGCGGGGCGGGGTGGTGACGGTGGCGAACCGGACCGCCCCGGCGTCCACTTCGTCGAACTTTCCGCCGTTTTCGAGCAGCAGCACGGGGCGACGTTCCGTCACTTTCAGACCGATTCCGTGTGGCCAGGACCGGACCACGTCCACGGAGTCGATCCGGGGCAGTTCGGCGCGCAGCCGGGCCTCGATGGCGTCGGTGTCGACGGAGACCAGCGGCGCGCCGACCGGGACCGCCGCGACACGCTCGACCTGGTCCGGGGTCAGCACCGCCGTACCGGAGGTGCTGACCTTCTCGACCCGGAACCAGCTGGAGCCGTAGAGCGCCCAGACGCTGCCGGCGGCCACGAGGACGGTGCCGAGGGCGATCAGCAGCACCCGCGGGCCGGGGACACGGAACCTCCGGGTCTCCGGCCGGGCCGGACGCGACGAGGAGCCCTCGGGCCCGCTCTTCGCGCTCTTCGCTGCCACCATCCACCTCCCCTTGATTCGCGGGCTCGACTCGCCCGCTAGCGGCCGCGGGCGGCGATCGCCTCGTACACCATGCCGACGAGCAGTTCGTCGGCGTCCCGGCGGCCGAACTCGGCGGCGGAGCGGGACATCTCGTACAGACGGTGCGGATCGGCCAGTACGGGCAGGACGTTGGCCTGCACCCACTGCGGCGACAGTTCCGCGTCGTCGACGAGGAGTCCGCCGCCGGCCTTGACCACCGGCTGGGCGTTCAGCCGCTGTTCGCCGTTGCCGATGGGCAGCGGGACGTAGGCGGCCGGCAGTCCGACGGCGGAGAGCTCGGCGACGGTCATCGCGCCCGCGCGGCAGAGCATCATGTCGGCGGCGGCGTACGCGAGATCCATCCGGTCCACGTACGGTACCGGCACGTAGGGCGGCATTCCGGGCATGTTGTCGACACGCGGCAGTTCGTTCTTCGGGCCGACCGCGTGGAGGATCTGGATGCCGGAGCGCTGGAGCACCGGGGCGATCTGCTGGATCACCTCGTTGAGCCGGCGCGCGCCCTGCGAACCGCCGGAGACCAGCAGGGTCGGCAGGTTCGGGTCCAGGCCGAACGCGGCGCGCGCCTCGGGGCGCACGCGGGCGCGGTCGAGGGTCGCGATGGTGTGCCGCAGCGGGATGCCGATGTAACGGGCGTTGCGGAGCTTGGAGTCCGGGGTGGCGACGGCGACGCCGGCCGCGTAGCGCGAGCCGATCTTGTTGGCCAGGCCGGGCCGCGCGTTGGCCTCGTGGACCACGATCGGCACGCCGAGCCGCTTGGCGGCCAGATAGCCGGGCAGGGCCACGTAACCGCCGAAGCCGACCACGCAGTCCGCCTTGGTGCGCTCCAGGACCTGCTCGGCGGCCTTGATGGTGCCGCGGAGCCGTCCGGGGACGGTGATCAGCTCGGGGGTGGGTTTACGGGGCAGCGGCACGGCCGGGATGAGCGCCAGCTCGTAGCCCCGCTCGGGGACCAGCCGGGTCTCCAGGCCCTTCTCCGTGCCCAGCGCCGTGATCCCCACGGAGGGGTCCTGCCTGCGCAGGGCGTCCGCGAGGGCGAGCGCGGGCTCGATGTGACCGGCGGTACCTCCGCCGGCGAGTACGACATGCACCGAAATTCACCGCTCTCCGGACGGACGCTTCTTGACGCGCCGTCGCATCGACTTCCATCTCCCCCCGGCCCGCTTGCCCCAGCCGGGGCGGCGCAGGGCCAGGGCCGCTCTCGCGGCGGGTTCCTGTCTCGCGAAGGCGATCAGGAGCCCGACGGCGAACATGGTCGGCAGCAGGGCCGAGCCCCCGTAGGAGAACAGCGGGAGCGGGACTCCGGCGATCGGCAGCAGACCGAGCACCGCACCGATGTTGATCACGGCCTGCGCCGTGATCCAGGTGGTCACGCCTCCCGCGGCATACCTGACGAAGGGGTCCTCCGTGCCTCCGGCCACGCGGATACCCGCATAGCCTAGAGCCGCGAACAGGGCGAGCACCGACAGCGTCCCCGCCAGGCCCAGTTCCTCCCCGGTGACGGCGAAGATGAAGTCGGTGTGCGCTTCGGGGAGTTGGCCCCATTTTTCCACACTCGCACCGAGTCCGGAACCGAACCATCCGCCCGAGGCGAGAGCATAGATGCCGTGCGCGGCCTGCCAGCACGGGTCCCCGGCGCCGCCCGGGTCGCTGGCGCCGAGGCAGCCGAAGCGCTCCAGGCGGTGCGGGCTGGTCTTGATGAGCACTCCGCCGATGACGGCGGCGACGGCGAGCACGCCGACGAAGAGCCGGGTGGGGGCGCCCGCGGTCCACAGCAGGCCGAACAGGATCGCGGTGAGGATGATCGCCGTGCCCATGTCACCGCCCAGCATGATCAGGCCGAGCAGCAGGAAGGCCCCGGGGACCAGCGGCACCAGCATGTGCTTCCACTGCGTGAGCAGCTTCATGTCCTGTTTGCGGGCCAGCAGGTCGGCGCCCCACAGGATCAGCGCCAGCTTGCCGAACTCGCTGGGCTGGAGCATGAAGGGACCGCCCAGCGAGATCCAGTTCTGGTTGCCGCCGACCGCGACTCCTATCCCGGGCACCTGCACGAGCACCATCAGGAAGATGGCGCCGACCAGGATCGGGTAGGCGAGCGCCCGGTGCAGCTTCACCGGCATCCGGGAGGCCAGGAACAGCAGGCCGGCGCCGAGCAGTGCCGCGAAGAACTGCTTGCGGAAGAAGTAGGAGGGCACCAGGTCGTAGCGGAGCGCCGTGATCATCGACGCGGAGTAGACCATCACCAGGCCGAGCGCGGTGATGAGCAGTCCGGCGCCGACGATCACGTAGTACGCCGTGAGCGGCCGGTCCCAGGCCCGGCGGGCCCGCTCGTAGAGCCCCCTGGGGCCGCCCGCGCGGGGCTTCCTCGGTGCCGCGGGGGCACGGCCGGCGCCGCGTGCGGCGGGCGGCCGGCGCGGCCCGGCGGTTCTGCTCGGCATGGTCCCTGTCCCCTCCAGTCGTGTCCGGCCGTGCCGGACCTCCTTGCTGGTCAGGTCAGGCTTCGCCGGTGGCGGCGAGGGCGCGGACGGCGTCCGCGAAGGCCTCGCCCCGCTTGTTGTAGTTGGCGAACATGTCCATCGACGCACAGGCCGGGGCCAGGAGGACCGTGTCCCCCGGCCGGGCGAGCGCGGCCGCCTCGCGGACCGCCGCGGACATCGCCCCAGTGTCGGTCCGGTCGAGGTCCACCACCGGGACCTCCGGGGCGTGTCGCGTCAGGGCTTCGCGGATCAGCGCGCGGTCCTGGCCGATCAGCACGACGCCGCGCAGCCGCTTCGCCGACTTCTGGACGAGCTCGTCGAAGGTGGCGCCCTTGGCGAGGCCGCCGGCGATCCAGACGATCGGGTCGTAGGCCGCCAACGACGCCTCGGCGGCGTGGGTGTTGGTGGCCTTGGAGTCGTCGACGTAGACGACGCCCTGGATCTCCTCGACCAGTTCGATCCGGTGCGGGTCGGGCCGGAAGGCGCGCAGCCCGTCCCGTACGGCCCTGGGCTCGACGCCGAAGGCGCGGGCGAGGGCGGCGGCGGCGAGCGCGTTGGCGATGTTGTGCGGGGCCGGCGGCTGGACGTCGGCGACCTCGGCGAGCTCCTGGGCGTTCTTCTGCCGGTTCTCGACGAAGGCCCGGTCGACGAGGATGCCCTCGACCACGCCGAGCTGCGAGGGGCCGGGGGTGCCGAGGGTGAAGCCGATGGCCCGGCAGCCCTCCTCGACGTCGGCCTCGCGGACCAGGTCCTCGGTCACCCGGTCGGCCACGTTGTAGACGCAGGCGACCTGGTTGCCCTCGTAGACCCGGCCCTTGTCGGCGGCGTACGCCTCCATGGAGCCGTGCCAGTCGAGGTGGTCGGGCGCCAGGTTGAGCACGGCGGCCGAGTGGGCGCGCAGGCTCGGCGCCCAGTGGAGCTGGTAGCTGGAGAGCTCGACGGCGAGCACGTCGTACTTCTCGTCGCCGAGGACGGCGTCGAGGAGCGAGACGCCGATGTTGCCGACGGCGGCGGTCTTCAGGCCGGCCGCCTCCAGGATGGAGGCGAGCATCCGCACGGTGGTGGTCTTGCCGTTGGTGCCGGTGACCGCGAGCCACGGCGCGGCATCGGGTCCGCGCAGGCGCCAGGCCAGCTCGACGTCGCCCCAGATCTCCACACCGGCCGCCTGGGCGGCCCGGAAGAGCGGCTTGTCGGGCTGCCAGCCCGGCGCGGTCACGATCAGCTCGGTGCCCTCGGGCAGGGTCGCCCCGTCGCCGAGGCGGACGGTGACGCCCGCCGCCTCGAGCTCGGCGGCCTGCGCCCGGGAGCGCTCGTCGTCGCCGTCGTTGACGACGGTCACGACCGCGCCGAGGCCGTGCAGGACACGGGCGGCGGGGATCCCGCTGACGCCGAGACCCGCGACCGTGACCCGCTTGCCCTTCCAGTCCACCGTCTCGCTCACTTCTCCGATGCCCATCCGGCGTAGAAGATCCCCAGACCCACGATGACGCACATGCCCTGAATGATCCAGAACCGGACCACCACGAGTACTTCGGACCAGCCCTTCATCTCGAAGTGGTGGTGGAGCGGCGCCATCCGGAAGACCCGCTTGCCGGTCATCTTGAAGGCGCTGACCTGGATGACCACGGACATCGTGATCAGCACGAACAGACCGCCGAGCAGCGCGAGCAGCAGCTCGGTGCGCGAGCAGATGGCGAGGCCGACGAGCGCGCCGCCGAGGGCCAGCGAACCGGTGTCGCCCATGAAGATCTTGGCCGGCGCCGTGTTCCACCACAGGAAGCCGAAGCAGGCGCCCATCAGGGCGGAGGCGACGACCGCGAGGTCGAGCGGGTCGCGGACCTCGAAGCAGGCGTTGGGGTTGGTCAGGGTCATGGCGTTGGCGCACGACTCCTGGAACTGCCAGAGACCGATGAAGGTGTACGCGCCGAAGACCATCACCGAGGCGCCGGTGGCCAGACCGTCCAGACCGTCCGTCAGGTTCACGCCGTTGGACATGGCCAGGATCATGAAGAGCGCCCAGACCACGAACAGCACCGGGCCGATGGACCAGCCGAAGTCGGTGATGAAGGACAGCTTCTCGGAGGCCGGGGTGTTGCCGCGCAGATCCGCGAACTGCAGCGAGAGCACGGCGAAGGTGATGCCGACGATCAGCTGGCCGGCCATCTTCGCCTTGGCCCGCAGGCCGAGCGAACGCTGCTTGACGATCTTGATGTAGTCGTCGAGGAAGCCGACCAGGCCCATGCCCGCCATCAGGAAGAGCACGAGGACGCCCGAGTACGTCGGGTCCTCGCCGGTGATGACCTTGGTGAGCGCGTACGCGACGAGCGTGGCCAGGATGAAGGAGATGCCGCCCATGGTGGGCGTGCCCTTCTTGGCGCCGTGGGTGCGCGGGCCGTCGTCCCGGATGAACTGCCCGTATCCCTTGCGGGCCAGCAGCTTGATGAACAGCGGGGTGCCGACCAGGGTCAGGAAGAGCCCGATGGCCCCCGCGAAGAGGATCTGCCTCATCGGCCGGCCGCCTCACCCTCGGCGGTGTTCTCGAGCAGTGCCAGGGCGACCCGCTCCAGACCCACCGACCTGGAAGCCTTCACCAGGACGATGTCCCCCGGGCGCAGCTCACTGCGCAACAGGTCGACCGCCGCCTGCGCGTCGGACACGTGCACCGACTCCTCACCCCACGAACCCTCGTTATAGGCGCCCAGTTGCAGCCAGGACGCTTCCCTGTCCCCGACCGCGACGAGCTTGCTGACGTTGAGCCGGACGGCGAGCCGTCCGACCGCGTCGTGCTCGGCGAGCGACTCGTCTCCGAGCTCGGCCATCTTGCCGAGCACCGCCCACGTACGGGAGCCCCTGGCCTGTGCGGGCCTGCCCATGGCCGCGAGCGCGCGCAGGGCGGCTCGCATGGACTCGGGATTCGCGTTGTAGGCGTCGTTGACGATCGTCACGCCGTCCGGACGCTCGGTGACCTCCATGCGCCAGCGCGACAGGGTGCCTGCCTCGGAGAGCGCGGTGGCGATCTCCTCGACGGGCATGCCCAGCTCATGGGCGACGGCGGCCGCGGCGAGCGCGTTCGACACGTGGTGCTCACCGTACAGGCGCAAGGTCACGTCGCTGCACCCGGTGGGTGTGTGAAGCCTGAAAGAAGGCTGTCCGCTTTCCGTGAGGCGGACGTTCTCGGCCCGTACGGCCGCTTCGTCCGCCTCTCCGAAGAACGTCACCTTGGCCTTGGTGCGGGAGGCCATCGCGCGGACCAGGGGGTCGTCGGCGTTGAGGACGGCGACTCCGCCGTCCTCGGCGGCCGGCAGGGACTCGACGAGCTCGCCCTTGGCCTCGGCGATCTGCTCGCGGCCGCCGAACTCGCCGATGTGGGCGGTGCCGACGTTGATGACGAGTCCGATGCGCGGCGGGGTGAGGCCGGTGAGGTACCGGATATGGCCGATTCCGCGCGCTCCCATCTCCAGGACGAGATGGCGGGTCTCGGGTCCGGCGGTGAGCGCGGTGAGCGGCAGGCCGATCTCGTTGTTGAGGGAGCCGGGCGTCCACACGGTCGGCGCGTGCCGCTGCAGGACCTGGGCGATCAGGTCCTTGGTGGAGGTCTTGCCGGCCGAGCCGGTGAGGGCGACGACATCGGTGCCGAGGCGTCCGACGACCGCGCGGGCGAGGGCCCCGAGCGCCGTCTGGACGTCGTCGACGACGATGGCGGGCACGCCGACGGGGCGCGTGGCGAGGACGGCCACGGCGCCCGCCTCGACGGCCCGGGTCGCGTAGTCGTGGCCGTCGACCCGTTCACCGGCGAAGGCGGCGAACAGGCTGCCGGGCTTCACCTCACGGGAGTCGATGACGACCGGACCGGTGACCGGGACGGCCGGATCCGGTATGTCGTGCGGCCGCCCGCCGACGATATCGGCGATCTCGGCGAGGGAGAGGGCGATCACTGCTTCATCCCTGACTGTTCTGGTGACGGCTGTTCTGCGGGCGGGGAGCGTCCTGCTGCCGGCTGAGAATCGCCTCGCGCAGGACCAGGCG
This sequence comes from Streptomyces sp. NPDC051909, assembly GCF_040681095.1. NCBI lineage: Bacteria > Bacillati > Actinomycetota > Actinomycetes > Kitasatosporales > Streptomycetaceae > Streptomyces > Streptomyces sp. NPDC051909. Next base: position 321,389 of record NZ_JBFAYA010000005.1, read on the forward strand.
GTCGTCGAAGGGGCGGACCACGCCGCCGGCCTCCTGGCCCTGCTCGTGGCCCTTGCCCGCGACCAGGACGGTGTCGCCGGGCTCGGCGCGGGCCACGGCCGTGGCGATGGCCGCGGCGCGGTCGGCGTCCACGAGGACGGTGCCGCGCTCGGCCGGCGGCACCTCGGCGGCGCCGGCCAGCATGGCGGTGAGGATCGCGAGCGGGTCCTCGGAGCGCGGGTTGTCGGAGGTGAGCACCGCGGTGTCGGCCAGCCGGGCCGCGGCGGCGCCCATCGGGCCGCGCTTGGTGGTGTCCCGGTCGCCGCCGCAGCCGATGACGACGTGCAGCTTTCCGCGGGTCACCTCGCGCAGCGAGCGCAGGACCGATTCGACGGCGTCGGTCTTGTGCGCGTAGTCGACGACCGCGAGGTACGGCTGGCCCGCGTCGACCTTCTCCAGGCGCCCGGGGACGCCGGGGACGGCGGCGACGCCGTCGGCGGCGGTCTTCGGGTCGATCCCGGCGGCGGCGAGGGTGACGATCGCGGCGAGGGTGTTGGCCACGTTGAACGGGCCGGGCAGCGGGGCGGTGGCGGAGATCCGCGTGCCGTCCGGGCCCACGACCGTGAAGGCGGAGTCGGCGGCGCCGCTGACCACGTCCTCGGCGCGCCAGTCGGCGTCCGGGTCGCCGCTCGCGGAGAAGGTGACGACCGGGACGGTCGCCTCCTCGGCGAGCCGGCGGCCGTAGGCGTCGTCGAGGTTGACCACGCCGCGGCGGCTGCGCTCCGGCGTGAACAGCCGGGCCTTGGCCAGGAAGTAGTCCTCCATGCCGGAGTGGAACTCCATGTGCTCCGGGCTCAGGTTGTTGAAGACGGCGACGTCGAAGACGCAGCCGTCGACCCGGCCGAGCACCAGGGCGTGACTGGAGACCTCCATGGCGACCGCCTCGACGCCGCGCTCCCCCATGACGGCGAACAGGGCCTGGAGGTCGGTGGCTTCGGGGGTGGTGCGCTCGGACTTGATGCGCTCGTCGCCGATCCGCATCTCGACGGTGCCGACCAGGCCGGTGTGCTTCCCGGCCCCGCGCAGTCCTCCCTCGACGAGGTAGGCGGTGGTGGTCTTGCCGGAGGTGCCGGTGATGCCGATCTGCAGCAGGCCCTCGCCGGGCCGCCCGTAGATCTCGGCGGCGAGCTCGCCCATCCGGCCGCGCGGGTTCTCCACCGCGAGGACCGGCAGGCCGGTCGCGGCGGCGCGTTCGGCGCCCGCCGGGTCGGTCAGGACGGCGGCGGCGCCGAGGCCGGCGGCCTGGGCGACGAAGTCGGCGCCGTGCGCGCGGGCGCCGGGCAGCGCCGCGTACACGTCTCCGGGGCGGACCGCCCGCGAGTCGTGGGTGATGCCCGAGACCTCGACGCCGCGGCCTGCGGCGGAGAGCTCGGTGCCGAGCCGGTCGGCGAGCTCGCCCAGGGGTGTCGGGCGGAGCCGCTCGGGGCGGGGCGGGGCGGTTCGGGACTGATCAGCGTGTGGCACGGCGGTGAGCGTACCGGGCGCACCCTGCGCAGGGCTAAATCGGGCCATGGCGTCGCCGGAGTTCGATTTCCGGTTCCCGGAACGGGGGGTGATCGTTGTCACTGGAGCTCCCGGAGTGTCACACGGTGTCACGGTCGTACGGGTATGGGTACGGATACGGGCCGGGCCGGGCCGGGCCGGGCCGGGCCGCGCGGTGCCTTGCCTGGCCCGGCCGGCCGAACCGGCTCAGGGCTCGAAGGTCACCGGCAGCCGGGCGGGGCCGCTGCCGGTCGGCGGGACGTGCAGGGTCTTGAGGGCGAACTCCATGACCTTCTTGTAGATGGGTCCGCAGATCTGGCCGCCGAAGTAGCTGCCCTTGGTGGGGTTCTGGATGGCGCAGTAGACGGTGATACGGGGCTGGTCGGCCGGGGCGAAGCCGGCGAAGGAGGCGGTGTAGCCCTTGTAGCGGCCGAGTTCGGGGTCGACCCGGTTGGCGGTGCCGGTCTTGCCGGCGACGCGGTAGCCGGGGATGGCGGCCTTGGCGCCGGTCCCCTCCTCGTCGTCGACGACGGACTCCAGCATCTGGGCGAGGGTCTTGGCGGTCTTCTCGCTGACCACCCGGGTCTCCTTGGGCTCGGGCGCGGCGCCGAAGCGCCCTTCGGGGCCCTTGGTGCCGCGGATCAGGCTCGGTTCGACGCGGACGCCGCCGTTGGCGATGGTCGAATAGACCGAGGCTGCCTGCATGGCACTGACGGAGAGGCCCTGGCCGAAGGGGATCGTGTACTGCTGGGAGGTCGACCAGTCCTGGGGCTTGGCGAGGATGCCGGAGGTCTCGCCCGGGTAGTGGAGGCCGGTGGGGCTGCCGACGCCGAACTTGCGCAGGTAGTCGTACAGCACCTTGTTGGCCTCGGGCTGGGTCCTGCCGAGCTGGCCGGTGGCCAGGATGGTGCCGATGTTGCTGGACTTGGCGAGGACGCCGTTGAGCGTCAGGTACCAGGTCTTGTGGTCGACGTCGTCCTTGAAGAGACGGTCGCCGCGGTGCAGCCGGTTGGGCACGGTGACCCGGGTGTCCGGGGCGGCGGCGCCCTCCTCCAGGACGGCGGCCATGGACATGACCTTGGCAGTCGAGCCGGGCTCGTAGGCGTCCTGGAGGGCGGCGTTGCCCATGGCGGTGGCGTTGGCCTGGGAGAGGTCGTTGGGGTCGAAGCCGGGGGCGTTGGCCATGGCGAGCACTTCGCCGGTGCGGATGTCCTGGACGACGACGTAGCCGCGGTCGGCCCGGGACTTCTTCACCTGCTCGGTGATGGCCTGCTGGGCGGCCCACTGGATGTCCCGGTCGATGGTGAGCTCGATGTCTGAGCCGGGGACGGCGGGGGTGCCCTGGGAACCGGCGGTGGGCACCCGGCGGCCGCCGGACTGGGCGTAGCGGATCTTGCCGTCCTTGCCGGCGAGTTCCTTGTCGAGCATGGACTCCACGCCGCCGGCGCCGCGGCCCTCGGCGTTGACGTATCCCAGTATCCCGGCGGCGAGTTCGCCGTTCGGGTAGACGCGTTTGGTGCTGGGCTCGCCGAGGACGCCGCCGAGCAGGTTGACGCCGTTGCCGCCGTTGGCGGGCTTGGCCTTCTGCTCGTAGACCTTCTTGAGGTCCTTGATCTGGTTCCAGACCTGCGGGGTCTGCTTGCGGGCGAGCATCGTGTAGCGGGACTTGGGGGTGCGCAGCTTCTTGGCGAGCTCGGCGGGTTCCTTGCCGAGGAGCGGGGCCAGCAGCGCGGCGGCCTGTTCCGGGGCGTCCTTGAGCCGGGACTCCTCGGGCGTGAACAGCTTGGGGTCGGCGGTGACGTCGTACGCGTCGACGCTGGCGGCCAGCGCGACCCCGTTGCGGTCGGTGATCTCACCGCGGTCGGCGGAGAGCGTGTACTCCTGGTAGCGGTGCTTCTCGGCCTTGGCGGCGTACGCGTTGGCGTCGACGGCCTGGACCTGGAGCAGCCGCACCACGAAGACGAGCAGCACCAGGGTCAGGCCGAGCGAGACCAGGCGGAGCCGTGGTTTGGGGCTGCCGAGCCGGATGGTGCGGGGCTTCGGGGCCGGGCGGGGTGCCGGGCGCCGGGGCGGCGCGGACCGCGGTGCGGGCCGCTGGGCGGGCCGGCCGGAGGCGGCGGGGCGGGGGCGTGCGGGCCGGGCGGGGCCGGGGACACGGCGGCGCGGGGGCTCCTTGGGGGGCACGGGTCACCTGCCGGAGGTCGTGGGGGCGGTCGCGGTCGGGGCGCCGGGCGGCGCGGCGGGCGGCGCGGGGGTCGGGCTCGCGGTGCCGGTCGGCTTCGGAGCCCCGGTGGCGGGGGCCCCGGTGGCCGGCGGGGCGGTGGCCGGCGGGGTGTTCGCGGCCGGCGGGGTGGGCTTGGGCGAGGGCTTCGGGGAGACCGCCACGGTGGGCACGCCGCGGACCCTGCCGTCGGGGTCGAGGAAGGCGGGGCTGCCGCCGGGCACCATGCCGAGCTCGCGGGCCCGGCGCTCCAGGGCGTCGGGGGCGGCGCTGTCGTCCACGTCGTGCTGGAGCGCCTGCTCCTCGTCGGTGAGCTCGGTGGTCTTCTTCTTCAGCTCGCTGAGCTTGAAGGAGCCCTGGTTGAGGGCGGAGTTGAGCAGCAGCAGGGTGATCAGGCCGCCGCCGAGCAGCAGCACGACGAGCAGGACGAAGGGGGTGCGGGCCGCGGTGCTCGGTCCGGACGGCATGAGCCGGCCGAGCCGGGCGGCGCGTCCTTTGAGCGGCCCCTTCTGACTCACGGCTGCACGTCCTCCCTGATCCGCTCCGCACCCCTCAGACGCGCGGGGGCCGCGCGGCGGTTCTCGGCGATCTCCTCCTCGGTGGGGAGCTCGGCGCCGCGGGTGAGGAGCTTCAGGCGGGGCTGGTACTGCTCGGGCACGACGGGCAGGCCGGGCGGCGCGGTGGTCGCGGCGCCCGCCGCGAAGACCTGCTTGACCAGCCGGTCCTCCAGGGAGTGGTACGAGAGGACGGCGATCCGCCCGCCGACGGCGAGGGCCTTCACGGCCGCCGGGATCGCCCGCTCCAGGACCGACAGCTCGCCGTTGACCTCGATGCGCAGGGCCTGGAAGGTGCGCTTGGCGGGGTTTCCGCCGGTGCGCTTGGCGGCCTGCGGGAGGGAGTCGCGGATCAGCTCGACCAGCCGGGCGCTGTTGCTGAAGGGCTCCTTCTCGCGCTCGCGCACGATCGCGGAGACGATCCGCTTGGCCTGCTTCTCCTCGCCATAGGCGCGCAGGATGCGGACCAGTTCGCCGGCCGGGTAGGTGTTGAGGACCTCGGCGGCGCTGATGCCGGTCGTCTGGTCCATGCGCATGTCGAGCGGGGCGTCCTGCGCGTAGGCGAAGCCGCGGTCGGCCTCGTCCAGCTGCATGGAGGAGACGCCCAGGTCGAAGAGGACGCCGTCGACCTTGTCGATGCCGAGCCGGTCGAGGACCTCGGGCAGCTCGTCGTACACGGCGTGCACCAGGGTGGCGCGTTCGCCGTAGGGGGCGAGCCGCTCGCCGGAGAGGCGCAGGGCCTCCTTGTCGCGGTCGAGTGCGACGAGCCGGGCCTCGGGGAAGCGCTTGAGCAGGGCCTCGCTGTGCCCGCCGAGGCCCAGGGTGCAGTCGACGACGACCGGCCCCCGGCCTTCGGCATGGGAAACCCCACCGGGCCGCTGCAGGGCGGGGGCCAACATGTCCAGGCACCGCTGGAGCATCACCGGGACGTGTCGGTCGTTGCTCAATGCGCCCTCTCAGATCCGGCGGGACGGGCACCGCCGGCGAGCGGATGGGGGCCGAGCCGTGGGTACCGCCGCGCATATGGGGAGAATCGGCGGAAAACGCTCGATGTCTCCGTGAACTTCGCGTCACTCTAGTCCACCGGACCCGCCGGTCAACCAATCGGCTGGCGCGTCGCGCACCCCGGGCCGGGCGGCCGGACGATTCGCGCGGTTCACCCGGACGGCCCCGGCCGCGGCGCCCTGTGGAGTCGCTCACAACAAGGTTCATTGACGCTCTTTGTCCGCTCTCACAGCGGGCTCGCCCAGGCCGTGACCATTACGGTCGAGACATGTCGACCTCTGCGCACCCCTCCGCCGACGCGATAGGCACCGAGAGCCCGGTCATCGGCCGCCTCGTCGAGGCCAACGAGCGTTACGCCGCCGACTTCGACGACCCGGGAATGGACGCGCGCCCCGTGCGGCGCGTCGCCGTGGTCGCCTGCATGGACGCCCGTCTCGACCTGCACGCCGCGCTCGGCCTGGAGCTCGGCGACTGTCACACCATCCGCAACGCGGGCGGCGTGGTCACCGACGACGTGATCCGTTCCCTCACGATCAGCCAGCGGGCGCTCGGCACCCGCAGCGTGATGCTGGTGCACCACACCAACTGCGGTCTGGAGGACCTCACCGAGGACTTCCGGCACGAGCTGGAGGACGAGGTCGGGCAGCGTCCGGCCTGGGCCGTGGAGGCCTTCCGGGACGTCGACCAGGACGTACGGCAGTCGATGCAGCGGGTGCGCACCTCCCCGTTCCTGCCGCACACCGACGACGTGCGGGGCTTCGTCTTCGACGTGACGACGGGTCTGCTGCGCGAGATCGACCCGGCCTGACCGGCCGCGCAGTCCGGGATCCGGAGATCCGCTCTGAGATCTCAACCGCTTTCCGTCCGGCGCAAGCCCACAAACCCCGGCAATTCGCCCGGAGTTATCCACAGGCCTGCCGCGGGCAAGTGACACGACCCCTTCGCGCCAACAAGAATGCACGGGTGACACCCCCCGGCCCTCGCGAGCCGGGGGCAGGTGTCGGTGCTGCGAAAGGGCCGAGGAGGGCCGGGTGACGACCTATGACGACCGAGCGAGCCTCACAGATCTGACCACGACCGCGGAGCGGGTCCGCGGGTCGGTGGAGAGTGTGATCGAGGGCAAGCCCGAGGTCGTACGTCTTGCGCTGACCGTGCTCCTCGCCGAGGGACACCTCCTCATCGAGGACGTCCCCGGCGTGGGCAAGACCATGCTGGCGAAGACGCTGGCGCGGTCCATCGACTGCTCGGTCCGCCGGATCCAGTTCACGCCCGACCTGCTGCCCTCGGACATCACGGGTGTGTCCATCTTCGACCAGCAGCGGCGCGAGTTCGAGTTCAAGCCCGGCGCGATCTTCGCGCAGATCGTGATCGGCGACGAGATCAACCGCGCCTCCCCCAAGACCCAGTCCGCGCTCCTGGAGTCCATGGAGGAGCGCCAGGTCACGGTCGACGGCCAGACCTACGAGCTGCCCAGCCCGTTCATGGTGGTCGCCACGCAGAACCCGGTGGAGATGGAGGGCACGTACCCGCTGCCCGAGGCCCAGCGGGACCGCTTCATGGCCCGGGTCTCCATCGGCTATCCGAACGCGGAGGCCGAGCTGAAGATGCTCGGCGTGCACGGCTCGGTCTCCCCGCTGGACGACCTCCAGCCGGTGGCCCACGCCCACGACGTGCTCAAGCTGATCGAGGCGGTCCGCGCGGTGCATGTCGCGGAGCCCGTCAAGCGGTACGCGGTGGACCTGGTCGCCGCCACCCGCACCCACCCCGAGCTGCGGCTCGGCGCCTCCCCGCGCGCCACGCTGCACCTGCTGCGGGCCGCGAAGGCCTCCGCCGCACTCAGCGGCCGGGAGTACGTGCTGCCCGACGACGTCCAGGCGCTCGCCGCCCCGGTGCTCGCCCACCGCCTGCTGCCCACCGCACAGGCCCAGCTGGGCCGCCGCACCGCGGAGCAGGTCGTGCAGGACATCCTCCAGCGCACCCCGGTGCCGGCCGCCGCGCCGCCCGCCCCGCCCGCGCAGCCCTCCGGTCCGTACTACGGCCAGCAGCACGGCCAGCAGCAGCCCGGCGTCCGGCGGCCGTGATGAGCGCCGCCGCTCCGCAGGGGCAGGCCCCGGGACAGTGGCAGGACAGCGACCGGGGCAGCCTGCGGGCCGCCCTGGCCGGGCTCACCACCCGCGGCCGGTCCTTCCTCGCCGCGGGGGTCGCCGCGGCCGTCTGCGCCTATGTGCTCGGCCAGGCCGACCTGCTGCGCGTCGGGCTGCTGCTCGCCGTGCTGCCGCTGGTCTGCGTCCTCGTGCTGCACCGCACCCGGCACCGGGTCGCGGCGAGCCGCCGGCTCGCCCCGCAGCGGGTCGAGACCAGCACGGAGGCCCGGGTCCACCTCCGCATGGACAACGTGTCCCGGCTGCCCACCGGCCTGCTGATGCTCCAGGACCACGTGCCCTACATGCTGGGGCCGCGGCCCCGCTTCGTGCTCGACCGGGTCGAGGCCGGCGGCCGCCGCGAGGTGTCCTACCGGGTCCGCTCCGACCTGCGTGGACGCTTCCCGCTGGGCCCGCTGCAGCTACGGCTCACCGACCCCTTCGGGATGTGCGAGCTGACCCGCTCCTTCAGCGCCTACGACATGCTCACCGTCATCCCCCGCACCGAGGCCCTGCCGCCGGTCCGGCTCGGCGGCGAGTCCGCCGGGTACGGGGAGGGGCAGCAGCGGGTCCTCGCGCTCGCCGGGGACGACGACATCATCCCGCGTGCCTACCGGCACGGCGACGACCTGCGGCGGGTCCACTGGCGCTCCACCGCGCGGTACGGCGAGCTGATGGTGCGCCGCGAGGAGCAGCCGCAGCGGGCCCGCTGCACGGTGCTGCTCGACACCCGGGACCTCGCGTACGAGGGCGGCGGTCCCGACTCGGCCTTCGAGTGGGCCGTCTCCGGCACCGCCTCGGTGCTCACCCACCTGCTGGAGCGGGGCTACGCGGTCCGGCTGCTCACCGACACCGGCAGCACCGTGCCCGGCGAGGGCGCGGAGGGCTTCGCCGGCGCGGGCCAGGACTCGGGCGAGGCCGCCGGACTGATGCTGGACACCCTCGCGGTCGTGGACCACTCGGAGGGCGCCGGTCTCTCCCGGGCCTACGACGTGCTGCGCGGCGGGCACGAGGGGCTGCTCGTCGCGTTCCTCGGCGACCTCGACGAGGAGCAGGCGGCGCTCGTGGCCCGGATGCGGCACCGCGGCGGCGCGGCCGTCGCCTTCGTGCTCGACTCCGGGACCTGGCTGACCGGCGGCGCCGTCACCGGCGCGGTCGAGGACCGGCTGCGCCGGCTCCGGGAGGCCGGCTGGCAGGCCTTCGCCGTGCGGCCTGGCGTGCGGCTTGCCGATCTGTGGCAGCAGGCGGGCGGCGCGGCCGCGCAGGCCCCCGGCGCCGACACCTACGGAGGTTGGTCATGAGCGGGCGCACGCGGCTGACGCTCGCGGCCTACGCCGCGACGCTGGCGGCATCCCTCGCGCTGCTGCCACTGGTCAAGCCGGCCACCTGGATCTTCACGGCGGCGCTCGTACTCGCCCTGCAGAGCGCGGTCGGCGCGGTCACCCGGCGGGTGCCGCTGGCCCGGCCGCTGACCATCGCCGCCCAGGCGGTGCTGACTCTGCTGGTGCTCTCGGTGATCTTCGTCCGCGAGCAGGCGGTCCTCGGCGTGCTGCCGGGCCCGGAGGCGCTCGGCGCCTTCGGAGACCTCTTCGCGGCCGGGGTGGACGACGTGGGCACCTATGCGCCGCCCGCGCCGAACACCCCTGGCATCCGGCTGCTCCTGGTCACCGGCGTCGCCGTGATCGGGCTCCTGGTGGACACCCTCGCGGTGACTTTCCGCAACGCGGCCCCGGCGGGTCTGCCGCTGCTCGCGCTGTACTCGGTGGCCGCCGGGCTGTCCGGCGGCGGCGCCGGTCTGATGGCCTTCCTGCTCGCCGCGGCCGGCTATCTGGTGCTGCTGCTCGCCGAGGGCCGGGACCGGCTGTCGGCCTGGGGCCGGGTGTTCGGCGGGGCGCAGCGCGCCGGCCGGGCCGGTTCCCCGATCGGCGAGGGCGGGTCCGCGTCGGCACCGGCCCGCACCGGGGCGCGGATCGGCGCGGTCACCCTGGGCGTGGCACTCCTGGTGCCGTTCGCGCTGCCCGGTCTGGGCGGCGGTGTGCTCGGCGACAGCGGCGGCGAGGGCCGGGGCGGCAGGGGCGGCACGATCTCGGCGGTGAACCCGCTGGTCTCGCTGCAGAACGACCTGCGCCAGCCGGAGGACCGGGAGGTCCTGCGCTACCGCACCAACGCCACGGACAAGAGCGGCCTGTACCTGCGTCTTGTCGCCCTCGACCAGTTCGACGGCACGTCGTGGAAGTCGTCGGTCCGCCCGATCGAGGACGTGCCCGAGCAGTTGCCGTGGCCGGACGGCCTGGCCCAGGACGTGCGCGTCTCCGAGGTGACCACCAACTTCGTGGCCGCCGGTGAGTACGAGCAGAAGTGGCTGCCGATGCCGTACCCGGCGTCCAGGGTCTCCATCGGCGGCAGCTGGCGGTACGAGCCGGCGGGCCGGATGCTGGTCGGCGACAACGGGCAGAGCACGCGCGGCGCCCGCTACTCGGTGACCAGCCTGGACGTACGGCCGACCGGCGAGCAGCTGGCGGCGGCCCCGGCCGCCCCGGAGAAGCTGGTCCGGGAGTACACCCGGGTGCCGGCCTCGTTGCCGGCCGACGTGAGGTCGACGGCCCTGGAGGTCACCCGCGGCGCGAGCAGCGACTACGAGCAGGCGGTGCGGCTGCAGGACTGGTTCGCCGAGGACGGCGGCTTCCGCTACGACGTGTCGGTCGACTCCGGTACGGGCGTCGGGGCGGTCTCCCGCTTCCTGAAGGACAAGCGGGGCTTCTGCATCCACTTCTCCTTCTCGATGGCGGCGATGGCCCGCTCGCTGGGCATCCCGGCCCGGGTCTCGGTCGGTTTCATGCCGGGCACCCCGCAGCCGGACGGCTCCGTGTCGGTCGGCATCCGGGACGCGCACGCGTGGCCCGAGCTGTACTTCGAGGGGGCGGGCTGGGTCCGCTTCGAGCCGACGCCCTCGCGCGGCACCGTGCCGGACTACACCCGGGAGCAGTCCGCGGGCGGTTCGGCGACCCCGTCGGCGCAGCCCTCGACCGGTGCGTCGGCGCAGCCCTCGGCGGTGCCGAGCGCCTCGGTGAGCTGCACCCCGCAGGAGCAGAAGCTCGGCGGCTGCGGCCAGGACAAGGCCGCGGCCGGTGTCACGGACGGCGACGGCGGCGGTTTCGACTGGCGGCAGATCGCTCTGGTGGCCCTGGTATTGCTCGTGGTCCTCGGGCTGCCGCTGCTGCCGTGGCTGTGGCGCGGCCGGCTGCGGGCCCGCAGACTCGGTCCGGCACCCGACCCGGTGGCCCGGGTCCTCGCGGTGTGGCAGGAGATCAACGACACGGCCTGGGACTACGGGATCACCCCGGACGAGTCCCGTACGCCGCGGCGTACGGCGGCCCGTCTGGTCCGCGAGGGCGAGCTGTCCACGGACGCGGCGGACGCGGTGCACCGGGTGGCCCGCGCGGTGGAGGAGGCGCTGTACGCGCCCCGGCCCCGCCCGGCCACGGGTCTGACCGAGCAGGCCGAGCTGATCCGCCGCGCCCTGCATGCCTCGGCCTCCACCCCGGCCCGCCTGCGGGCCCGCCTGGCCCCGCGCTCGGCCGCACGGGTCCGCTGGGCCGCCCAGGCCCGTACCGAGGCCCTGCGGGAGACCTGGTCCACCCGCGCCGCCGCACTCACCCGCTCCCTGCGCCGGAAGCCCTCGTAGCAAGCCCGGCCCCCGCTCCCGGGCGCAAGGCCGGGGCCGGGGCCGGGGCAAGGCCCGGGGCCGGCGCCAGGAACCGGCGGTAGCCGACCCGCCTCGGGCCCCGAGCGCCCCGCCCCGCCCCCGAACACGCCCGTGGGCCCGCACCGGGATCGGTGCGGGCCCACGAAAGGCTCGGGGTGAAGGTGCAGGAGCTAGTGGTGGCCGCCCTGCTGTTCGTCGCGGCGGCGCTGCCACCGCTCTTCGATGCGGGTCATCATGGAGCGGCGCTGCCGGGCCTGCCGGCCTCCGCCTGCGGCTCGGCCGTGTTCGCCGGGCTTGGGCGCCTTGCGCCATCCGGTGACCGCCAGGACCGCGCAGCCCAGCATGACGAGGAACCCCACCACGCTGATCCAGATCTGCTGAGCGACCATTCCGGCCATGAGGAGCGCGATACCCACCAGGAAGCCAGCGACCGCCTGGTAGACCCGTCGCCGGGTGTACGTACGCAGCCCGCTTCCCTCGAGCGCTGTCGCGAACTTGGGATCTTCGGCGTACAGCGCTCGCTCCATCTGCTCGAGCATTCGCTGCTCGTGCTCCGAGAGCGGCACGGAGTCCTCCTCGTCGTCGGTCGCGGGGGCGACCGGTTTGCGGCCCTTTCAGGATAGGCAGGGAATCGCCCCCGTGAAACCCGCCCTCAATGCCAAATCGCCAACCGGGCCGCCATGCGGATCGGATGCTGAGGCGTTGATTCCCCAGCCCCCTGCCCGTCATGCCGGATGGTGTCCCTCGATCATACGGGGACAAGTCCCCGTTCGGGCGGCCTGTGGCGTACTCCATCGGCGACTGCGCCGCTGCTCAGCGCGTACGGCGACGCCCGGGGGCGAGTCCCCCGGGGCACCGCCGTGCGGGTGTACCCGCCGGTCAGCCGCGCTTCTCGCCGAGAACGTGCAGCTGGGTCGCGATGGCGTGGAAGGAGGACAGCTCCGCCGCCGCGGCCTCCAGCCGGAGCAGGGCCTCGGCCGCGCCCGGCTCGGTGTCGACCAGGACGCCGGGGACCAGGTCGGCGAAGACCCGCACGCCGTGCACGGAGCCGACCTCCAGACCGGCGTCGGCGGCGAGGCCGGTGAGCTGCTCGGCGGTGAACCGGCGCGGCACCGGGTCGCCCACGCCCCAGCGCCCGTCCGGGTCGCCGAGCGCGTGCCGGGCCTCGGTGAAGTGGCCGGCGAGCGCCCGGGCCAGGACGGCGCCGCCGAGTCCGGCGGCGAGCAGGCTGAGGCTGCCGCCGGGGCGCAGCGCGGCGGTGGCGTTGCGGACGCCCTCGGCGGGGTCGTCCACGTACTCCAGGACGCCGTGGCAGAGCACGGTGTCGAAGCCCTCGCGCCCGACCACGTCGAAGAGGCCGCGGATGTCGCCCTGCACGCCGCTCACCCGGTCGGCGACGCCGGCCTCGGCGGCGCGCCGCTCCAGGGCGAAGAGCGCGTTGGGGCTGGGGTCGACGACGGTGACCCGGTGACCGAGGCGGGCCACCGGCACCGCGAAGTTGCCGGAGCCGCCGCCCGTGTCGAGGACATCGAGGCTGTCCTTCCCGGTGGCCTTGACCCGGCGCTCCAGGGCGTCTTTGAGGACGTCCCAGACGACGGCGGTACGCAGGGAGGCGCGCGACGGGCGCGAAGTCGCCTCTCGACCGGAGACGGGGGAAGGGTCCGACACGGTTGCTGACTCCTCGATGACTGGGACGAACATCCCCACCCTATGGCCTGGGACGGTCCACGCGGATCATCCGGCGGCCTCCTCCGCGCCCGGCTGGCGCGGCAGCACCGGCTGGAGCACGAGCATCCGCTCGACCAGGCGCAGGAACACGGCGGCGTCCCTGATCAGGTCGTCGGCGTCGCGGCGGGTGGCGGCTCCGGTGATGCCGGCCTCGGCACGGGCCCGCCGCTCGGCGCCGGCGGCGAACAGCGCGCTCCACTCCGTGAGCTCGGGCGCTATCTCGGGCAGCACCTCCCAGGCGCTGCGGATCCGCGCCCGCTTGCGGGGGTCGCGCTCGGGCCGGCCGCGGGCGGCGAGCACGGCGGCGGCCGTGCGCAGGGCGGCGAGGTGGGCGGTGGCGTACCGCTCGTGGGGCATGTCCAGCGCGGCGGCCTCGTCGAGTCCGGACCTGGCCTTGGCGAGCAGGTCGAGGGCGGCGGGCGGTGCCGAGGTGCGGCGCAGGACCGGGTGGATGTCGGACGCGGGTCCGAGCTGGGCGGGGGCGGAGCGGCGCGCGGTCTGGCGCCGGGGTGCGGCTGCGGCGGAGTGGCCGGCCATGACGAGCCTCCTGTCGTCGGGTGACGGCGCTGTGGCCGTATGTGTTCATCGTGCACGGCACCACTGACAATCCCGCTGACCTGGGCTTTTGCCAGTTCGCCAACTCGGCGGTAACTTTTTGCACTGACTGGTCAGTTCAAAAGAGGGGGGATGGTGGAAGCGAACCACGGCGCCGCCGTCGTCGCGGACGGATTCGGACTGAGGGGCCCGCGTGGCCGGGTGTTCCGGGGGATCGGCTTCGAGGCCGCCCCCGGCAGCCTGGTCGCCCTTGAGGGCCCCTCCGGCTCGGGCCGCACCTGCCTGTTGCTCGCGCTCACCGGCCGGATGAGGACCCACGAGGGCCACGCCGAGGTGGCCGGGCTGCGGCTGCCCCACAAGATGGCGGCCGTGCGCCGGATCAGCGCGCTCGGCCCCGTCCCCGGTGTCAGCGACCTCGACCCGGCCCTCACCGTCGTCGAGCACCTGCGCGAGCGGGCGCTGCTCCAGCGTCGTTTCGACGGCTCCCTCAAGGCCCTGCTGCGCCCGCCGGCCGAACGCCGCGCCGCCGCCCGGGACCGGATCGACGAGGCCCTGGCCGCCGCCGGACTCGACCTCGCGGCCCTGGCCAAGGGCGAGCGGACCTCGGTGCGGGACCTGGACCGCCTGGAGGCGCTGCGCCTGTCGACCGCGCTCGCCCTCATCGGCCGGCCCCGGCTGCTCGCCCTGGACGACACCGACCTCAAGCTCTCCGACGCCGAGCGCGCCGAGGCCTGGGCCCTGCTGCGCTCCGTCGCCGCGGCCGGCACCACCGTCCTCGCCGTGTGCAGCGAGGCCCCCGAGGACGCCCTGAGGGTCTCCACGACCGGCGCGGCCGGCGCCACCGCCCCGGCCAAGGACCCGGCCCCGGCCCCGGCCCCGGCAGCGAAGCCGGCCGAGACCGCGCCCGAGCCCGAGCACGAGGTCGAACCCGAGCCCGAGCGCAAGCCCGAGGCCGACACCGACGCCGAACCCGGCACCAAGAAGACCCAGAAGCCTCAGAGGACCGACGAGAACCAGAAGACCGAGAAGGGGGACGCCGATGCGCTCGCATAAGCTCGCCGCGCTCGAGCTCAAGCGGTTCGGCAGGGGGAAGCTCCCGGCGGCCGCCATGGTCGCGATCCTGCTGCTGCCACTGCTGTACGGCGCGCTGTACCTGTGCTCCTTCTGGGACCCGTACAGCAGGCTCGACAAGATCCCCGTCGCCCTGGTGAACGAGGACAAGGGCGCCACCACCGGCGGCCAGAAGATCACCGCCGGCGCCGACATCACCGAGAAGCTGCGCGAGAGCGCCACCTTCGAGTGGCACGAGGTCAGCGACGCCGAGGCCCGCAAGGGCGTCGAGGACGGGACGTACTACCTGTCCCTCACCATGCCGTCCGACTTCAGCGAGCGGATCGCGTCCAGCTCCGGCGACTCCCCGGAGACCGGCGCGCTGCGGGTGCGGACCAACGACGCCAACAACTACATCGTCGGCCAGATCTCCCGCACGGTCTTCTCCGAGGTGCGCACCGCCGCCTCCACGAAGTCCTCCCGGAGCTTCCTCGACAAGATCTTCATCTCCTTCTCCGACCTCCACGACGCCACCGAGGAGGCGGCCAAGGGCGCCGGCGACCTCAAGGACGGCGTCGACAAGGCGAAGGCCGGTTCCAAGAACCTGGCCGACGGCCTGAAGACCGCCAAGAAGGGCAGCGGCGACCTGGCCTCCGGCATCACCAAGCTGGACAAGGGCGCCAAGGACCTGGAGGCCGGCTCCCGCAAGGTGGCCGACGGCACCCAGCAGCTCGCCGACAAGGTGAACGGCACCGCCGACAAGGTCCGCCCCTACCTCGCGAACAACGGCAAGTCGATCCGCGACACCGCCCGCCTGGTCTCCGACTCGGCCACCGCCGTCCAGCACAACCTGGACGTGCTGGTGCGCCGGGCCCCGGGCGCCCGCGCCGCCGCCCACACGGCCGACGACGAGCTCTCCGCCTACTACCAGAAGAGCTGCGTCGCCGACCCGCTGCACGACCCCAAGGCCTGCGAGCTCCTCAAGAAGGCCTCGGTCTCCGCCGGTGACGTCGCGAAGATCGCCGACGACCTGCACGAGCTGACCAAGGACGGCAACGGCGACATCAAGACCCTCGACACCCGGCTGACGAAACTGAAGAAGGACGCCGACGAACTGGCCCGGCGCTCCCCGCACCTCGACGAGGACATCGAGGGTGCCATCAGGAAGATCAACGAGCTCAACAAGGGCGCCCACCAGGTCGCCGCGGGCGCCGACCGGCTGCACACCGGTCTGACCCAGGCCCGTACCGGCTCCAGCAGCCTCGACACCGGTGTCGGCAAGCTCAAGAAGGGCGCGGGCGAGCTGGACGGCGGCCTGTTCAAGCTGGCCGACGGCTCCGGCGAGCTGGCCACCGGGCTCAGCGACGGCGTGAAGCAGATCCCCGACTACGACAAGCAGGACCGGGACCGCCGCACCGAGGTGATGGCCGACCCGGTCAAGCTGGCCGCCCAGTCGATGCACAAGGCGCCCAACTACGGCACCGGCTTCGCCCCGTACTTCATCCCGCTCTCCCTCTGGGTCGGCGCGATGGTCGCGTACATGATCATCCAGCCGCTCAACCGGCGCGCGCTCGCCGCCGGCGCCTCCGCCTGGCGGATCGCGCTCGCGGGCTGGCTCCCGGTCGCCGCCATCGGCGTCCTCCAGGTGGGCGCGCTGATGTCGGTGCTGCACTGGGGCCTGGGCCTTGAGATGACCAGGGCCGCCGGCACCGTCGGCTTCCTCGTCCTGGTGACCTGCTGCTTCGCCGCCATCATCCAGTGGCTCAACGCCCGCTTCGGCGCGGCCGGCCGGATCCTGGTGCTCGCGGTGCTGATGCTCCAGCTGACCTCGGCGGGCGGCACCTACCCCGTCCAGACCAGCCCGGGCTTCTTCAACTGGATCCACCCGTACCTGCCGATGACGTACGTCGTCGAGGCGCTGCGCCGGCTCATCACCGGCGGCGGTACCGGACCGGTCTGGCAGGGCGTCGCCGTCCTCACCGCCTTCACGGCCGGCGCGCTCGCCCTGACCGCCCTCTCCGCCCGCAAGAAGCAGGTGTGGTCGCTGGACCGTCTCCACCCCGAACTGTCTCTGTGAGAATCGAGCCCATGGACAGCAGCAGCACCAGACGGCAGGCGACCCGCGCCAAGCTCTACGAGGCGGCCGTCACCCTCATCGCCGAGCAGGGCTTCTCGGCGACGACGGTCGACGAGATCGCCGAGCGGGCCGGCGTCGCCAAGGGCACGGTCTACTACAACTTCAAGAGCAAGACCGAGCTCTTCGAGGAGCTGCTGCGGCACGGTGTCTCGCTCCTCGCCGGCTCGCTGCGCGCGGCGGCCGAGGAGACCGCCGAGCGCGGCGGCAGCCGGATCGAGGCGCTGGACGCGATGATCCGGGCGGGTCTGGTCTTCATCGACCGCTACCCGGCCTTCACCCAGCTGTACGTGGCCGAGCTGTGGCGCACCGGACGGGCCTGGAACTCCACCCTCCTGGTGGTGCGTCAGGAGGCCGTCGCGGTGGTCGAGAACGTGCTGCGCGAGGGTGTGGCGGCCGGGGAGATCGACGGCGGTATCGATGTGCCGCTGACCGCCTCGGCACTGGTCGGGATGGTCCTGGTGGCCGCGCTCGACTGGCAGGCCTTCCAGAGGGAGCGGTCTCTGGACGACGTGCACTCCGCGCTCTCGCGGCTGCTGCACGGCCGCGTCAGCGGCTGCTGAACCGGCGGAACGGCGGCAGGACATACGAAGAGCGCAGGTCCGGCAAGGCTCGATCCCCCCGAGCCTCGCCGGACCTGCGCGTCTTTCCGTTCCCCCGTGTCTCCCCGCTCCCCCGTTTTCCCCGTTCCCCCGTACCGGCAGGCGCGCGGCCCCGTTCCGCCGCCCCGTGTCGGCGGTCCCGGAGCCGCGCCCCTTCCGTGCGCTCCACTCTCCCTTCCGCGCAGGTCACGGCCCATCCGCATCCCTACTCATCTCGACGTCTAGGTACGGATACTCAGGTCTGGTTACGATCGCGGGCGTGTCCGTACTCCCCCTGGTCTTCACGAGCGGCTGGGCGAGCGGGATCAACGCGTACGCGGTGGTCCTGCTGCTCGGCGTCTTCGGCGCCACCGGGCTCACCGACGAGGTGCCCGAGGCGCTGCAGCGACCCGACGTCATGATCGCCGCCGGCGTGCTCTTCCTGTGCGAGGCGGTGGCGGACAAGATCCCGTACGTCGACTCCGTGTGGGACTCCGTCCACACGGTGATCCGGCCGATCAGCGGAGCGGTGGTGGCCGCGCTGCTGGCCGGCCAGTCCGGTTCGCTGCCGGAGCTGGCGGCGGGCGCGGTCGGCGGTACGACGGCGCTGCTGAGCCACTTCGTCAAGGCCGGCACCCGGATGGCGATCAACACCTCGCCCGAGCCCGCCTCCAACATCGTGGTGTCCACGGCGGAGGATCTCGGCGTCGCCGCGCTCATCACCTTCGCCGTCTTCCATCCCGTCGCGGCGTCGGTGATCGCGGCCACGCTGCTCGCGCTCGGCCTGGTGATACTGGTCTTCCTCGCCCGGCGAATCCGTCGCTTCTGGCGGCGCAGGGCACAGCGCCGGGAGGAGAAGCGGCTCGCGGCGGCCGGGGTCCGGCCACCGGTGCCGATGGACGGTTCCGAGCACTTCTGACCGCCGGTCGAGGCGTCCGGCGGGGCGGATAGGGTCGCCCCATGGCAAGGATTGTGGTGATCGGCGCCGGTCTGGGCGCCATGGCGGCAGCCGCCCGGCTGGCCGTGGCGGGGCACCGGGTGACGGTGTACGAGAGCGGCGAGACGTACGGCGGCGGGGTCCGCCGGTTCTCGAAGGACGGCTTCGGTTTCGACACCGGCCCCGGTCTGCTGCACCTGCCCGCCGTCTACCGCGACCTGTTCGTGAAGACCGGCAAGCAGCCCCTGGAGGAGTGCGTGACGCTCACCCAGGTCGATCCGGCGAGCCGGCACGTCTTCGCCGACGGCACCCGCGTGGACCTGCCGAACGCCTCCCGGGCCGGCACCGTCGCCGCCCTGGACGCGGCGCTCGGCGCAGGCGCGGGCGAGCGCTGGGGGGACTTCCTGGTACGGGCCCGCGAGGCCTGGGACCGGACCCGCCGGCCACTCCTGGAGGAGCCGCAGCCGACCGATTCCCGCCTGCTGGACCGCGATCCCTACCCGGCCCTCAAGGCGGGCCTGCTGCGCCGTCCCACGACCACGCTCGCCCAGGTCGGCGCCCGTGAGCTGCGCGACCCGCGGCTCGCCGCGCTGCTCGACTCGTACGCCTGGAGCTACGGCTTCGACCCGGCCACCGCACCCGCCGCGGCGGCGGTGCTGCCGTACATGGAGCAGACCTTCGGCAGCTGGTACGTGGCCGGCGGCATGCGGGCGCTCGCGGACGCGGTGTACGAGCGGTGCGTGCAGCGGCGGGTGGAGTTCGTCTTCGACGCGCATGTCGTGGAGGTCCTGGAGAAGGACGGGCGGGCGTGCGGGGTCCGGCTCGACGGCGGGGAGGTCGTGGAGGCGGACCACGTGGTGTCGGGCGCGCCGGTGCCGGTGCTCTACCGGGACCAGATCGTCGGCCTGGGCCAGGAGGAGCTGGGCGCCCATCAGCCCCAGCTCACCGGGCGGGTGACGGTCTGTCTGGCCCTGCGGGGTGCCCGCGAGGCGGAGGCCGCGCACCGCACGGTGGTCCACGTCGGTGACCGGTACAGCGTGACCGTGCTGCGCCCCGACGATCCCGCGCTGCGCCCGGACGACGCCCATGAGTCGGTGACGGTGACGTCGACGGTGCACACGTCCGGTTCCGACGACTGGCAGGACCAGGCGGCATGGATGCTGGACGCGGCCGAACGCGCTGCCCCCGGTTTGCGCGAGCGGCTGCTCTGGCAGGAGGTCCGCACCCCGGACGACACCCTGCGCGAGACCGGGGTCGCCGAGGTTCCGGGCCCCGCGCTCGGCGGCGCGCGCGGCCACTACCTGCCGGCGGCCAACCTCTCCCCGCTCCCCGGCCTCTACCTCGTCGGCGGCTGGTCCCACCCCGGCGGCGGGCTCGCCCACGCCGGAATGTCGGGGGCCCTGGTGGCCGGGCTGATCGTGGAGGGCGCGGACTTCCGCGGCTCGCGCTAGCCCGGCGCCCGTCGCCCCCCCGGGGTCAGCGGTACTGCTGGTAGTCCCCGCCGTTGCCGTAGTAGCCCTGCTGGTCCTGGTACTGCTGGTCCTGCTCGGTGTCCCGCTGCTGCGGGACCCAGACGCCGCCGGGCGGGGTGTCGTAGGTGTACGAGGGGGCGTACGGGTCGGCGTACGGCTGCTGGTAGGCGCCTGCGTCGCCGTACTGCTGGCCGATGTACGGGTCGGAGTAGGCGGCGTACTGCTGCTGGTCGTACGAGGTGCCGTAGTCGTAGGCGGGCTGCTGCTGGTCGTAGCCGGCGGCCGCGTACGGGTCGGCGTACGGCTGCTGCTGGTCGTAGGAGGTGCCGTAGACGGCGTACTGGCCGGTGTCCTCGGGCATCGGCTGGGGCTCGTACAGAGGCGTGGACTGGTCGTCGGCGCGCTCGGTCGGCTGGTCGTAGCCCTCCGCGTAACCCTCCTCGTAGCCCTCCTCGTACACCTCGTCGTAGCTGAGGTCGGTGACCTCCAGGGTCGGGCCCGTCTTCTCGTCGGCCGCCTTGCCCGACCTGCGGCGGCGGCTCACGCCCGGGCTGCCGCCGAGGGCCCAGCCGGTGGAGAAGCCGCGCCGGAAGGAGAGGGTCACATAGGTCTGGCCGACGGCGAAGACGACCGCGCCGACGACGATGACGACCGTCGAGGGGACCAGGACACCGACCACGACACCGAGGAAGCCGGCGAAGGCGAGCAGCCGCCAGCGCAGCCTCGCCTTGTACTGCAGCAGCACCTCACCGAGAAGCCACAGCGCGACGACACCGAACGCGATGTAGAGGACCGTCCACCCCATGCCCGCCCCTCTCCTACGGCCTCCGCCGCGGGTCGGGGCGGCTGTGGCCGGTCACGACTGCTGGTGCAGTCCGAGATTCTCGTAGATCTCGAGCGTAGCCCTGGAGTTGTTCAGCGTGATGAAGTGCAGCCCGGGGACACCCTCGGACAGCAGCCGCGCGCAGAACTCCGTCGCGAACTCGATGCCCATGGAGCGTACAGCGGCCGGATCGTCCTTGACGGCGAGGATGCGGTCTTTCACGTTCCGGGGGAAGACGGCGTTGCTCAGCGTGGGCAGTCGTTCCAGTGTCTTCACGCTGACCACGGGCATGACCTCGGGGATGATCGGGGTCTCGCAGCCGGCCTTCTGCACGCTGTCGCGCAGCCGGAGGTAGGCCTCCGGGTCGAAGAACATCTGGGTGATCGCGTAGTCGGCACCGGCCCGGCACTTGTCGACGAAGTGGCGGACGTCGGTGTCCCAGTCCTCGGAACGCGGGTGCATCTCGGGGAAGGCGGCGACGCCCACGCAGAAGTCGCCGGACTCCTTGATCAGCCGGACGAGGTCGGCGGCGTAGTGCACGCCCTCGGGGTGGGCCACCCACTCGCCGAGCGGGTCGCCCGGCGGGTCGCCGCGCACGGCGAGCATGTTGCGGATGCCGGCGTCGGCGTACTGGCCGAGGACGTTGCGCAGCTCGGCGATCGAGTGGTCGACGGCGGTGAGGTGGGCGACCGGGGTGAGGGTGGTGTCGGAGGCGATCTTCTGGGTGGCCTTGACGGTGCCGCCGCGGGTGGTGCCGCCGGCACCGTAGGTCACGGACACGAAGCTGGGGGCGACCGCCTCGATCCGGCGCATGGCGTTCCAGAGGCTCTGCTCGCTCTTCTCGGTCCGGGGCGCGAAGAACTCGAAGGAGTACGAGGTGTCACCGGAGGCGAGGATGTCGCGGACCGTGCGTGCGCGGTCCGAGCGGACGGAAGCGGTACCAAGGGCCATACGGGCAGATTAGACGGAGTCCAGAGAAGCGGTGAAGCGCTGTCCGCGTTGTGGACACGTTTCCGGACATCCGGCGTGCGACGGCGCCGCCGCACGCCGTACCGACGGCTCAGCCGAGGCGCTCGCGGACCCGCTTGGCGAGGGCGGCCGCGGCGGCGGCCGGGTCCTCGGCCTCGGTGATCGCGCGGACCACGACGATACGGCGGGCGCCGGCGTCCAGGACCTCGTCCAGGTTGGTCTCGTCGATGCCGCCGATGGCGAACCAGGGCCGGTCCTGGGCGAGGCCGGCGGCGTGGCGCACCAGGCCGAGGCCCGGCGCGTACCGCCCGGGCTTGGTGGGGGTGGGCCAGCAGGGGCCGGTGCAGAAGTAGTCCACGCCCGGCTCGGCGGCGGCCGCGTCGACCTCGTCCTCGGCGTGGCAGGAGCGCCCGATCAGGACCTCCTCGCCGAGGATCGCGCGGGCGGCGGGCACGGGCAGGTCGCCCTGGCCGAGATGCAGCACGTCGGAGCCGATGGCATGGGCGACGTCGGCCCGGTCGTTGACGGCGAGGAGCTTGCCGTGCCGGCGGCAGGCCTCGGCGAACACGGCGAGGTGCTCCAGCTCCTCGCCGGCCTCCATGCCCTTGTCGCGGAGCTGCACGATGTCGACCCCGGAGGAGAGCACGGCGTCGAGGAAGTCGGGCAGGTCGCCCTGGCGCTTCCGGGCGTCCGTGCACAGGTAGAGGCGGGCGTCGGCGAGCTGCGCGCGAGGCGTGGACATGAGGTTCCCCCCGTCGGGTGGTGCCGGTGCCGGACCGGGCGGCCGATGGCGGCCGGCCGGTCCGGCACCGCTGGTGGTGTCTTCGGTGCGGGCGTGCGGGCGGACCCTAGCGGGTCACACCGCGAGCGCCTGGGCGCGGCGCTTCACCTCCGTGCCGCGGTTCTCGTTGAGCGCCTGCGCCGGGGTGCCGGGCAGGGAGGGGTCCGGGGTGAAGAGCCACTCCAGCATCTCTTCGTCCGTGAAGCCGTCGTCCCGCAGCAGCGTCAGCGTGCCGACGAGGCCCTTGACGACCTTGTCGCCCTGGATGAAGGCGGCCGGCACCTGGAGGATCTTCTCGCCGGGGCGCACTTCGCGGCGCACGGCGATGAGCTGGCCCTCCTTCACCAGCTGCCGCACGCGCGTCACCTCGACGTCGAGCTTCTCCGCGATGTCGGGGAGGTAGAGCCAGTCGGGGACGAGAGCATCGGTCTTTGCGTCAATCTCGGTCACGGGACAAGCCTGCCATCCCGGACTGACAGTCGGTAGTCGGGCCCTACCTGACTGCGGCCTTCAGGGGGACGGCGGGGTCGGCGGCCTTCGCGGGATCGACCGGGGTGCGCCGCTCGATCAGCCGGCGGCCCTGGGCGAGGTCGCGCGGCCGGCCGACGGCGAGCAGGGCGACCGGGGTCCCCTGGCGCAGCCACAGCACCGTCCAGCTCTCGTCGGCCGGGTCGCCGCGCCACAGGAGGGTGTCGGCGGCGCCGTGGTGCCCCGCGTACTGGACGAAGCGGCCGAACTGCTCGGACCAGAAGTACGGGACCGGGTCGTACGGCTCGGGCGCGGCGCCGAGGATGTCGGCGGCGACCGTGCGGGGGCCCTGGAGGGCGTTGTCCCAGTGGTGCACGAGGAGCCGTTCGCCGTAGCGGGCGGAGGGGAAGGAGGCGCAGTCGCCGACCGCGTACACGTCGGGCAGGGAGGTGCGCAGCCGGTCGTCGGCGGTGAGCGCGCCGCTGGGGTCGAGGGCGGCGCCGGAGCCGGCCAGCCAGTCGGTGGCGGGGCGGGCGCCGATGCCGACGACGACGGCGTCGGCGGGCAGCTCGGTGGTGGTGCCGTCGGGTCCGTCGAGGACGACGCGGCCCTCCTCGACCCGTCGCACGCGCGCGTGGAGCCGGAGTTCGGCGCCGCTCGCGGTGTACCAGGCGCCCATGGGGGCGGTGACCTCGGCGGGCAGGGCGCCGGCGAGGGGGCGGTCGGCGGCCTCGACGACGGTGACGGCGCAGCCGGCCTCGCGGGCGGCGGTGGCGAACTCGGCGCCGATCCAGCCGGCGCCGACGACGACGATGTCGTGGCGGCGTTCCAGGACGGGGCCGAGGCGGACGGCGTCGTCGAGGGTGCGCAGCAGGTGGACGCCGGGGACGCCCTCGGAGCCGGGCAGGGTGAGCGGGTTCGCGCCGGTGGCGACGACGAGGACGTCGTACGGCACGGGGCCGGTCTCGGTGTCGACCTCGTGGTCGGCGGGGCGCAGTCCGGTGACCTCGACGCCGAGCCGGAGGTCGATGTCGAGGGCGGTGAAGTCGACGTCGAAGGAGGAGCCTTCGGCCTTGCCGAGCAGGACGGCCTTGGACAGCGGGGGCCGGTCGTAGGGCTGGTGGGGTTCGGCGCCGATGAGGGTGACGGATCCGGTGAAGCCCTGTTCGCGCAGGGCGACGGCGGTCTGGACGCCCGCCATTCCGGCGCCCACGACCACGACGCGCCGCTCGTTCGGCTGCTGTGCCTGCTTCTGCTCGCTCACCCGACCACCATACGCATCTGACGGAGCGTCAGGAAGCGGGGGCCGGGTGGCCCTGTGGACCCGACGCGGGCACGGACTAGTCTGGCCGCCGTAGGGGCTGCCCGGCGGATCAGGGTCGGACAGGCCGAGGCGTCTGGCACGGCACCTCGGACCCGGCCGTGATCCGCCGGGCAGCCCCTGAACATCGCGGGAGCCCGGACGCACCGGGCTGAGAGGGAGGCTGGCCGGCCTCCGACCGTACGAACCTGATCCGGGTCATGCCGGCGAAGGGAGGGGCTGGACGCCCATGTCGCGTACAAGCAGCACAAGCAGCACAAGCAGCACATCCGACGTCCTCGTCATCGGGGGCGGCGTCATCGGCCTGGTCACCGCCTGGCGGGCCGCGCAGCACGGGCTGCGGGTCGCCGTGGCCGACCCGGATCCAGGCGGCGGCGCCGCCCGGGTGGCGGCCGGCATGCTCGCCGCCGTCACCGAGCTGCACTACGGCGAGGAGACCCTGCTCGGGCTCAACCTCGCCTCCGCCCGCCGTTATCCCGCGTTCGTCGCCGAGCTCGCCGAGGCCACCGGGCACGACGTCGGCTACCGCGCCTGCGGCACCCTCGCGGTCGCGCTCGACGCCGACGACCGGGCCCATCTGCGCGAGCTGCACGCCCTGCAGACCCGCTGCGGGCTCGCCTCCGAGTGGCTCAGCGGCCGCGACTGCCGCCGCCTGGAGCCCATGCTCGCCCCGGGCGTGCGCGGCGGGCTGCGGGTGGACGGCGACCACCAGGTCGACCCGCGCCGGCTCGCCGACGCCCTGGTCGTGGCCTGCGAGCGGGCCGGGGTGGTCTTCCACCGGACCCGCGCGGAGCGCCTGACGGTGGTACGGGACCGGGCCGCCGGCGCGGTCCTCGCGGACGGCACCGAGGTCGCCGCCGACCAGGTGGTCCTCGCCGCCGGCAGCCTGAGCGGACGGCTCGACGGCGTACCGGCGGACGCGCTGCCGCCCGTGCGGCCCGTGAAGGGCCAGGTGTTGCGGCTGCGGGTGCCCCCCGCGTACGCGCCCTTCCTGTCCCGTACCGTCCGCGCGGTGGTCCGCGGCAGCCACGTCTATCTCGTGCCGCGCGAGAACGGCGAGCTGGTGGTCGGCGCCACCAGCGAGGAGCTCGGCTGGGACACCACCGTCACCGCCGGCGGGGTGTACGAGCTGCTGCGCGACGCGCACGAGCTGGTCCCCGGCATCACCGAGCTGCCGCTCACCGAGACCCGCGCCGGGCTGCGCCCCGGCTCCCCCGACAACGCGCCGCTGCTCGGCCCCAGCGCCCTGCCCGGGCTCCAGCTGGCCACCGGCCACTACCGCAACGGGGTGCTGCTCACCCCCGTCACCGGCGACGTGATGGCCCGGGCCCTGACCACCGGCGCGCTGCCGGACGAGGCCGCCGCCTTCACCGCCCGCCGCTTCTCCCCCGTACACCTGGAGCACGCATGATCGTGTCCGTGAACGGAGAGCCGCGAGAGCTCTCCCCCGGCCTGGCGCTCGACGCCCTCGTCGCCGGCCTCACCACCGCGCACTCCGGCGTGGCCGCCGCCGTCAACGAGGCCGTGGTGCCGCGCAGCCAGTGGGCCGCGACGCCGCTCGCCGACGGCGACCGCGTCGAGGTCCTGACCGCGGTGCAGGGAGGCTGAGCGCGATGTCCGACGACGTCTTCACCCTCGGCGGCACCGACTTCTCCTCCCGCCTGATCATGGGCACCGGCGGGGCCCCCAGCCTCGACGTGCTCGAACGCTCCCTGGTCGCCAGCGGCACCGAACTCACCACCGTCGCCATGCGCCGCCTGGACCCGCAGGTGCAGGGCTCGGTCCTCTCCGTCCTGGACCGGCTCGGGATCCGGGTGCTGCCGAACACGGCAGGCTGCTTCACGGCCGGCGAGGCGGTGCTGACCGCGCGGCTCGCCCGCGAGGCGCTCGGCACCGACTGGATCAAGCTGGAGGTCATCGCCGACGAGCGGACCCTGCTGCCGGACGCCGTGGAGCTGCTCGACGCGGCGGAGACCCTGGTCGACGACGGCTTCACCGTCCTGCCGTACACCAACGACGACCCGGTCCTGGCCCGCAGGCTGGAGGACGTGGGCTGCGCCGCGATCATGCCGCTCGGCTCGCCCATCGGCTCAGGTCTCGGCATCCGCAACCCGCACAACTTCCAGCTGATCACCGAGCGGGCCGGGGTGCCGGTGATCCTCGACGCGGGCGCCGGCACCGCCTCCGACGCGGCGCTCGCGATGGAGCTGGGCTGCTCGGCGGTGATGCTCGCCTCGGCGGTCACCCGCGCCCAGGAGCCGGTCCTCATGGCCGCCGCCATGAAGCACGCCGTGGAGGCCGGCCGGCTCGCGCACCGGGCGGGGCGCATCCCGCGCCGCCACTTCGCCGAGGCCTCCTCGCCGCAGGAGGGCCGAGCCCGGCTCGATCCGGAGCGCCCCGCGTTCTGACGCCCCGGGTTCCGGCCGTGTCCCGGCGGGGGTGCGTCACAGGTGCGCTGCAGTCCGGGCCGTAGGGAAGGGGGACCAGGTCGCGGCTCGTAGACTCGTGGCCGTGGACACGACCCTTCAGGACCCCCTCGTCGGGCGGCTGCTCGACGGCCGCTACCGCGTCGACGCGCGCATCGCCGTCGGCGGGATGGCCACGGTCTACCGGGCCGTCGACACCCGGCTCGACCGGGAGCTCGCGCTCAAGGTGATGCACCCCGACCTCGCCACCGACGCCGCCTTCGTGGAGCGCTTCATGCGCGAGGCCAAGTCGGTGGCGAGGCTCGCCCACCCCAATGTCGTCGGGGTCTTCGACCAGGGCGCGGACGGCGCGTACGTCTATCTCGCGATGGAGTACGTGGCCGGCTGCACCCTGCGCGACGTGCTGCGTGAGCGCGGGGCGCTGCAGCCGCGCGCCGCCCTGGACGTCCTGGAGCCGGTGCTCGCCGCGCTCGGCGCCGCGCACCGGGCCGGGTTCGTGCACCGCGACATGAAGCCGGAGAACGTGCTCATAGGGGACGACGGCCGGGTGAAGGTCGCCGACTTCGGCCTGGTGCGCTCCGTGGGCACGGCCACCGACACCACCGGCGCCGTTCTCGGCACCGTGTCCTACCTGGCTCCGGAGCAGATCGAGCACGGCACCGCCGACACCCGCGCCGACGTGTACGCGTGCGGGGTCGTCCTGTACGAGATGCTGACCGGCGCCAGGCCGCACTCCGGGGACACCCCGGCTCAGGTGCTCTACCAGCACCTCAACACCGATGTGCCCGCGCCGTCCGCCGCCGTCCCCGGCCTCGCCGTTGAGCTGGACGAGCTGGTGGCGAGCGCCACCGCGCGCAACCCCGAGGTCCGCCCCCACGACGCGGTCGCGCTGCTCGCGCAGGCCCGCGAGGCGCGTGCCGGGCTCACCGAGGAGCAGCTCGACGCGGTGCCCCCGCAGGCCCGGCCGGCCGCCGAGAGCGGCGGCCCGGAGGACCGCACCAGCGTGATCCCCCGGATCCGGCCGCTGCCGGTGGAGCACATGCCGGTCGAGCAGATGCCGGTCGAGCACACCAGCCTGCTGCCGGCCCCCGAGCCGACGCCGACGACCCCGCCCGGCCGGAACGGCGGTCCGGGCCGACCGGCCCGCCGCCGGCCGCGCGGTCCGCTGCTCGTCGTCGCCGCCGTCCTGCTCGCCCTCGGCATCGGGACCGGCGTCTGGTACATCAACTCGGGCCAGTTCACCCGGGTCCCGGCGGTCCTCGGTCAGACCGAGGCACAGGCCACCAAGCGCCTGGCGGACGCGGGACTCGACGTGGGCACGACCAAGCGCGATTTCAGCGACGTGTACGAGCGCGGCACGGTCATGGCCGTCGACCCGGGGCCGGGCGAGCGGATCCGCGGCAACGGCGCGGTGATCCTGACGCTGTCCCGCGGCCCGCGCGTCGTGAAGGTCCCGAACCTGAAGGGCACCCCGCTCGCCGAGGCCAGGAAGGTGCTGGCCGAGGAGGGTCTTGCGCCGGGCGTCATCACGTACTCCTTCAGCGACTCCGTCGCCCAGGGCGCGGTGATCGGCTCCGACCCGGAGCCGGGGACCGAGCGCAGCCCCGACTCCGCGATCGCGCTCGACGTCAGCAAGGGCCGTCCGATCGACGTCCCGGACGTCAGCGGCGAAGCGGTCGCGGACGCCACCGCCGAGCTCCAGGAGGCCGGTCTGAAGGTGGTCGTCGCCCCGGAGCGGGTCAACTCCCCGGAGAGCGCCGGCACGGTCGCCGCGCAGTCCCTCGCCGAGGGCAGCCGGGCCGCGAAGGGCGACACGATCACCCTGACCGTCTCCAAGGGCCCGCGGATGGTCGAGGTCCCGGACGTCGTCGGCTCGAAGGTGGACGAGGCCAGGGCGGAGCTGGAGGACGCGGGCTTCGAGGTGAAGGTCGAGAAGGACTTCCCCTTCCTCGGCGACACCGTCGTGCGCCAGTCGGTCGAGGGCGGCGGCACGGCGGCCGAGGGCTCCACCGTCACCATCACGCTCAAGGGGCTGTAGACCACCATGGCCGAGACCGGACAGGACCCGACCCGCGGCCGCGACCGCAACCCCGTCGGCGGCCATGTGCCCGTGGCCGGCGGCCTGGCGAAGGTCGGGCTCGCCTACGCGCGGGAGCTGGGCGCCGAGACCGTGCAGGTCTTCGTGGCGAACCCGCGCGGCTGGGCCACCCCGGCCGGCAACCCGGAGCAGGACGAGCTGTTCCGCGCCGGGTGCGCAGAGGAGGGCCTGTCGGCCTGGGTGCACGCCCCGTATCTGATCAACTTCGGCTCGCACACCGAGGCCACCGTGGAGAGGTCGGTGGACTCGCTGCGGCACTCGCTGCGCCGGGCCCGGGCGATCGGCGCCCGCGGCGTGGTCGTGCACACCGGCTCGGCGACCGGCGGACGGCCGCGCGCGGAGGCCCTGGCGCAGGTGCGGGAGCGGATGCTGCCGCTGCTCGACGAGCTGACCCACGACGACGACCCGGACCTGCTCCTGGAGTCCACCGCCGGGCAGGGCTTCTCGCTGTGCTCGCGGACCTGGGACTTCGGCCCCTACTTCGACGCGCTCGACCGGCACCCCAAGCTGGGCGTGTGCCTGGACACCTGCCATGTCTTCGCCGCGGGGCACGACCTGGCGGGCCCGCACGGGGCCGCCCAGACCCTCGACCTGCTGGTGGAGACGGTCGGCGAGGGACGGCTGAAACTGATCCACGCCAACGACTCCAAGGACGTCGTCGGCGCGCACAAGGACCGGCACGCGAACATCGGCGCCGGCCACATCGGGCAGGAGGGCTTCCGCGCCCTGCTGCGGCATCCGGCCGCGGCCGGGGTTCCGCTGGTCATCGAGACGCCGGGCGGGACGCAGGGGCACCGGGCGGATGTGGAGCTGCTGAAGAAGCTGCGCTGAAAAACTCCATTGAGGAATACCCCAGGGGGGTATACGGTTCCCTGAGTACGGAGGAACCGCTACCCGAGCTTGGGGGCACCCAATGCAGCACGAAGCGCACATCCACCACGAGCACCACGAGACCCACCAGCACCAGGGCAACCACGAGCACCACCAGGCTCACGAGGGCCACCACGAGCACCAGCACCACCACGGTCACGACCTCGGCCCGGTGTCCTGGTCGATGGCCGCCCAGGCGACCCTGCACTGCCTCACCGGCTGTGCCATCGGCGAGGTGCTCGGCATGATCATCGGCACCGCGCTCGGCTGGGGCAACGTGCCGACCATGGTCCTGGCGATCGTCCTGGCGTTCTTCTTCGGCTACGCGCTCACCCTGCGCGGCATCCTGAAGGCCGGCGTCGACTTCAAGACCGCGTTCAAGGTCGCGCTCGCCGCCGACACGCTGTCCATCGCGGTCATGGAGATCATCGACAACAGCGTCATCGCACTGTGGCCCGGCGCCATGGACGCCCACCTGTCGGACGCGCTCTTCTGGATCGTCCTGGCGATCTCGCTCGGAGTCGCCTTCGTCCTCACGACCCCGGTCAACAAGTGGATGATCGGCCGCGGCAAGGGCCACGCCGTGGTCCACCAGTACCACCACTGACGCAGGTCACAGCTCAGGGCCGTCGCCCGGCTCCTCCTGGTACGAGTAGCGCTGCTCCGTCCACGGGTCACCGATGTTGTGGTACCCGCGCTCCTCCCAGAAGCCACGCCGGTCGGCGGCCATGTACTCCACGCCCCGGACCCACTTGGGGCCCTTCCACGCGTAGAGGTGGGGCACCACGAGCCGCAGCGGGAAGCCGTGCTCGGCGGTGAGCAGCTCGCCGTCCTTGTGGGTGGCGAAGATCGTGCGGTCCGAGGCGAAGTCGGCGAGCCGCATGTTGGCGCTGTAGCCGTACTCCGCCCACACCATCACATGCGTGACGTTCGGCGCGGGCGGCGCCAGTTCCAGGAGCGTACGGGCGAGCACCCCGCCCCACTCGGCGCCGATCATGCTGAACTTGGTCACGCAGTGCAGATCGGCCACGACCGTGGCGAACGGCAGCGCCGAGAACTCCTCGTGGTTCCAGCAGCGCTTGTCGCCGTCGGCGGTCGCCCCGAAGACCCGGAACTCCCAGCGCTCCGGCTTGAAGCGCGGCACGGGGCCGTAGTGGGTCACCGGCCAGCCGCGCTGGAGCCGCTGCCCCGGCGGAAGCTCCGACGGCACCGCCACTCCTGATTCCCGGCGTGCTCCGCCCTCCGCCTGACCCATGTCATCCATGGTGACAGACCGCAAGGGGTGGTCATGACCAGCCATGCGCCGACATCCCGTGGACATTCCGGCCTTTGGGACAACTGTCGGTAAGCCTGCACTTACTGGACTCCACCCTGGCGCGCTGCAAGGATGCGGCCATCCTGCCCAGTGGCGGCACCGACATGCGTGGAAGGATCCTGAAGCGATGCAGGGCGACCCCGAGGTCCTCGAGTTCCTCAACGAGCAGCTGACCGGCGAGCTGACCGCGATCAACCAGTACTGGCTGCACTACCGCATCCAGGACAACAAGGGCTGGACCAAGCTCGCGAAGCACACCCGCGAGGAGTCCATCGAGGAGATGAAGCACGCGGACACGCTGACCGAGCGCATCCTCATGCTGGACGGCCTGCCCAACTACCAGCGCCTGTTCCACGTGCGGGTGGGCCAGACGGTCAAGGAGATGTTCGAGGCCGACCGCCAGATCGAGGTGGAGGCGATCGACCGGCTGCGGCGCGGGATCGAGGTCATGCGGGGCAAGGGTGATGTCACCTCGGCCAACATCTTCGAGGAGATCCTGGCGGACGAGGAGGAGCACATCGACTACATCGACACACAGCTGGAGCTGATCGAGCAGCTGGGCGAGGCGCTGTACTGCTCGACGCTGATCGAGCAGCCGAGCTAGGGCGCTAGGCGGCTTCCGACAGCCCGGCCGTCTCGGCGCTCTCGGCGATCTCCGTGACCTCGGCCGTCAGGGCCGGCATGCCCTGGTCCAGGAGCTCGCGGCGGGGGCAGCTGCCGCGTCCGAGAATGGCCTGAATACGTCGTACACACGAGCCGCAGTCGGTGCCCGCCTTGCAAGCCGAGGCGATCTGGCGGGGCGTGCAGGCACCGCTCTCCGCGTGCTCCTTGACCTGCTTCTCCGTGACTGCGAAGCATGAGCAGACGTACACGCGGTTCACCTCCCGCCATTGATCGATAAGGCTAACCTAACCTTACCCGGCGGGCGGGTGACGCAAAAGCCCTTCCTACGACGATGGGGCGCGGATCACAAGGATCCGCGCCCCACTGTCGTAGGTACCTACGTACTGATCGCGCCGTTACTGGTCGCGGTACATCTCGGCCACCAGGAAGGCCAGGTCGAGCGACTGGCTGCGGTTGAGCCGCGGGTCGCAGGCCGTCTCGTAGCGCTGGTGCAGGTCGTCGACGAAGATCTCGTCGCCGCCGCCCACGCACTCGGTGACGTCGTCACCGGTGAGCTCGACGTGGATGCCGCCCGGGTGGGTGCCCAGCGCCTTGTGGACCTCGAAGAAGCCCTTGACCTCGTCGAGCACGTCGTCGAAGCGGCGCGTCTTGTGGCCGGAGGCCGCCTCGAAGGTGTTGCCGTGCATCGGGTCGGTCACCCAGGCGACCGTCGCGCCCGAGGCGGTGACCTTCTCGACCAGCTCGGGGAGCTTGTCCCGGACCTTGTCGGCGCCCATGCGGACGATGAAGGTCAGCCGGCCCGGCTCGCGGTCCGGGTCCAGGCGCTCGATGTAGGTGAGCGCCTCCTCCGGGGTGGTCGTCGGGCCCAGCTTGATGCCGATCGGGTTGGCGATCCGCGAGGCGAACTCGATGTGCGCGTGGTCCAGCTGGCGGGTGCGCTCACCGATCCACACCATGTGGCCGGAGGTGTCGTACAGCTTGCCGGTGCGCGAGTCGGTACGGGTCAGCGCGCCCTCGTAGTCGAGGAGCAGCGCCTCGTGCGAGGCGTAGAACTCCACCGCGCGGAACTCGGCCGGGTCGGTGCCGCAGGCCTTCATGAAGTTCAGCGCGTTGTCGATCTCGCGCGCCAGCTGCTCGTAGCGCTGGCCCGACGGGGAGGACTTCACGAAGTCCTGGTTCCAGGCGTGCACCTGGCGCAGGTCGGCGTAGCCACCGGTGGTGAAGGCGCGGACCAGGTTCAGCGTCGAGGCGGAGGCGTGGTACATCCGCTTCAGGCGCTCGGGGTCCGGGACGCGGGCCTTCTCGTTGAAGTCGAAGCCGTTGACGGAGTCGCCGCGGTAGGTCGGCAGGGTCACGCCGTCGCGGGTCTCGGTCCCCTTCGAGCGGGGCTTGGAGTACTGGCCCGCGATGCGGCCGACCTTCACCACGGGCACGGAGGCCGCGTAGGTCAGGACGGCGCTCATCTGGAGCAGCGTCTTCAGCTTGGCCCGGATGTGGTCGGCGGACACGGCGTCGAAGGCCTCGGCGCAGTCGCCGCCCTGGAGCAGGAAC
Source organism: Streptomyces sp. NPDC051909 (assembly GCF_040681095.1). NCBI lineage: Bacteria > Bacillati > Actinomycetota > Actinomycetes > Kitasatosporales > Streptomycetaceae > Streptomyces > Streptomyces sp. NPDC051909. Next base: position 354,240 of record NZ_JBFAYA010000005.1, read on the forward strand.
GCCTCGCCACGGGCGACGGCTCCCATCCGGGCGCGCAGCTGGTCGCACTCGCCGGCGAAGACGAGCGGAGGATACGACTCGAGGTCCGCGATCACATCGCGCAGAGCCTCGGCATCCGGGTACTCGGGCTGCTGCGCCGCGGGCAGGTCTCGCCAGGTCGCCTGGGCGACGGCGTGGGTATCAGCGTTCACGGTCACAACCACCACATTACGGGGTCGGGCGACCCGTCCAGCGCAGCGACCAGTTACTGAGACGGTGATCGAAACGCGGGTCGGTGGTTTTCCCCCGACGGAGGGGTGTTAACCTCACGCGCTCTCGAGCGTTTGACGAATGACGAAGAGACGATCCAATTCCACAGGGGTGGGCGTGAGGCAAGGGCACCGCAGGGACCGGAAGAAGAGACGCCTGCTGTACGGCGCGGCGGCGGCCGTCGTCGCCACCGCGACGATCGGCACCATCGCCGTGGCATCGCCCGGCATCCTGGGCGCCTCGGACGACAAGAGTGGCACGAAGGCGTCGCTGCAGTCGCAGTTCGCGGCGGCGGCCGAGGAGTTCGACGTTCCGCAGAGCGTGCTGATGGCGGTGTCGTACCGGCAGACGCGCTGGGAGTCCCACGACGGCGAGCCGAGCACGACCGGCGCGTACAACGTCATGGGGTTGACGGACGTCGACCCGGAGGACATCGAGTCGGAGGCCGACGAGCACCGCCTGGAACACATGAACCGGAGCGGCGACCCGAACGTCGAGAAGCACTTCGACGCGGAGAAGGCGCTGCGCACCACGCCGAAGGAGACCGTCGACACCGACGACCCCCGGCTGCACACCCTGGACAAGGCCGCCGAGCTGGTCGACGGCTCCGCCGAGTCCCTGAAGGACGACACCGCGCAGAGCATCCGGGCCGGCGCGGCGCTGCTCGCCGAGTACCAGAAGCAGGCGACCCAGGAGTCCGGTGACCTGCCGGACGAGGCCGGTGCCTGGTACCCGGCCGTGGCGCGCTACAGCCAGGCGCCGGACAAGAAGGGCGCCACCCTCTTCGCGAAGCGCGTCTTCGAGTCGATCAGGACGGGCGAGCGGGAGCTCACCGCGGACGGGGAGCAGGTCGTCCTGCCCGCCGACCCCTCGGTCGAGCCCGTGCAGCCGTCGAACGTCCCGCTCGCCGCGACCTTCGCGGCCACGACCGCGACGGCCGACTGCCCCGCGGGCCTGAGCTGCAACTTCGTTCCGGCCGGCTTCCGGCAGAACAGCACGACCGACCCCACGGACTACGGCAACTACAACGTCGCCAACCGCCCCGAGGCCGGCTACGACATCCGTTACATCGCCATCCACGACACCGAGGGCGGCTACGACGGCTCGCTCGCCGTCTTCAAGAACCCGGCGTCGTACGCGAGTGCGCACTACCTGATCCGCGCCTCGGACGGTCTGGTCACCCAGATGGTCGAGAACAAGAACGAGGCCTGGCACGCGGGCAACAAGACCCTCAACATGCACTCGATCGGCATCGAGCACGAGGGCTACGCCATCAAGGCCGGCGCCTGGTACACCGAGCCGCAGTACGAGTCCTCCGCCGCGCTCGTGAAGTACCTGGCGACCAAGTACTCCATCCCGCTGGACCGCCAGCACATCATCGGCCACGACGAGATCCCCGGCGTGCTCGACGACAAGGTCCGCTCCCAGCACTGGGACCCGGGCCCGTACTGGGACTGGAACCACTACATGTCCCTGCTCGGCAGGCCGACGGGGGTCAGCGGCGCGGGCGGGCTGCTCCAGGCGGGCCAGATCGTCCGCTACGTCCCGCCGTTCACGACGGACAACCAGCCGAAGCTGACGTACGGCGGCGCGACGGTCACCCCGCGGCCGTCGAACTTCAACTACCTCTACACCTCGCCGTCGACGTCCGCGACGACGCTGTCCGACGCCTACCTGGGAACCCAGACGGCCACCGACGGTCCCAACTGGGCGAACAAGCTCGTCGCGGGCGGCGAGTACGTGGTCGCGGAGAGCCGGTACGACTGGACGGCGATCTGGTACGGCGGCCAGAAGGCCTGGTTCTTCAACCCCGGTGGCCAGTGGACCGTCCCGGTCGCCACGGGCACCAGGACGGCGGTGACGCCGAAGGCCGGCCTGACCTCCGTCAAGGTCTACGGCCGCGCCTACCCCGAGGACGCCGCCTACACCGGGACGAACGTGCCGGTCCAGACGCGCGGCCAGGAGTCGCTGACGAAGTACAGCCTGACCGCGGGCCAGAAGTACGTCCAGGGCGGCGCCGCCGTCGCCGGTGACTACTACTACGGCGGCACGTTCGACGGAACGGGTCCCGGCTCACGCACCCTCGTCAAGGGCACGACGAACCAGTTCGTCCCGATCCGGTTCAACCACCGCATCGCGTGGGTGAAGGCGTCCGACGTGGACGTCGTCTCCGGCGCCGCCCCCGTGTCCGGCACCAACCGCTACAACCTCATCGCCCGCGACAGCTCCGGTGTCCTCTGGCAGTACCAGGGCACCGGCGACGCCAACTGGCAGTTCCTGCGGCGCTACCGCATGGGCACGGGCTGGCAGGTCTACAACCTGGTCACGCCGCTGTCCGCACTGCGTGCCGACGGCACCGGCGACGTGGTGGGCCGCGACAAGGACGGGGTGCTCTGGTACCACCAGGGCAGCGGCAACCCGAACGCCGCGTTCAAGACACGACTCAAGGTCAGCTCCGGCTGGGGTCGTTTCGACAAGATCGCCGGGGTCCGCGACCTCACCGGTGACGGCAGGGCCGACCTCCTCGTCCGCGAGCCGAACGGCGCGCTGTACCTCTCCCAGGGCACCGGGAACCCGGCCGCCGCGTTCACCACCCCCGTCCGCATCGGCACCGGCTGGCAGGGCTACACCGCCATCATCGGCGCCGGCGACCTCACCGGTGACGGCAAGGCCGACATCCTCGGCCGCGACGGCTCCGGCGTCCTGTGGATGCACCGGGGCACCGGCAACGCCGCGGCGCCGTACACCGCCCGGGTCAAGGTCGGCACCGGCTGGAACATGCACAACATCATCCTCGGACCGAGCGACCTGAACCGTGACGGCAAGGTCGACATCCTGGGCCGGGACACCACCGGCGTCATGTACCTGTACCTGGGTACGGGCAACGCCACGTCCCCGATCGGCACGCGCATCCGCGTGGGCCCGGGCTGGGGAAGCTACAACATGATCTTCTGATCCGACCGGATCGGAGGATCGCGTGAAGTCGATCGGGTGAACGGGGCCCGGCCCGTACCGTCCACGGTGCGGACCGGGCCCCGTCTCCGTGCCGACTGGGCTACAGTGCTCGCATGTTCGCGCACTCGAACCAGAACTGGTGGTGGACCGCTCATCCGGCGGCCCACTGACTGCGCGTACACCCAGACCGACGCGAAGGCCGCCCGAGGGGCGGCCTTTCTCGTACCCGCGAGGCCGTTCCTCTCCGACTCCCACGGAAGGAACAACCCGCCCATGGACACCGCTCCCACGGTCCTCTCCCGTCTCCTCGACGACTCCTGCCCGCCCTTCGCGCTGCTGCGCCGGCGCACCCCGGGCCGGGACCACGACACCGTCGAGGTGCTGATCGGCCAGGTGCACGAGGCCGAGCGGCTCGCCGACCTGCCGGTGGGCGAGCGGCCGACGCTCGCGCTCGTGCCGTTCCGGCAGATCCGCGAGCGCGGCTTCGAGGTGCGCGACGACGGCACCCCGCTGTCCGTGCTCGTCGCCGACGAGGCGTACGAGCTGCCGCTCGCCGAGGCCCTCGACCGGCTCCCGGCCCATGACGTGCGGGTCGAGGGCGGCGGCTTCGACGTCTCCGACGAGGAGTACGGGCGGATCGTGCGCCGGGTGATCGACGAGGAGATCGGGGCCGGCGAGGGCGCCAACTTCGTCATCCGCCGCACCTTCACCGGCGCGATCCCCGGCTTCGGGCGGGCCGACGCACTCGCCCTGTTCCGGCGGCTGCTCGCGGGCGAGCGGGGCGCGTACTGGACCTTCGTCGTGCACACCGGGGAGCGCACGCTGGTCGGCGCCAGCCCCGAGGTGCACGTCCGGATGTCCGGCGGCACCGTCGTCATGAACCCGATCAGCGGCACCTACCGCTACCCGGCGGGCACCGCGCCGACCCCCGAGGACCTGCTCGCGTTCCTGGCCGACCGCAAGGAGACCGAGGAGCTGTCGATGGTGGTCGACGAGGAGCTCAAGATGATGTGCACGGTCGGCGACCGGGGCGGGGTGGTGATCGGACCGCGTCTGAAGGAGATGGCGCACCTCGCCCACACCGAGTACGAGCTGCGCGGGCGCTCCTCGCTCGACGTGCGCGAGGTGCTGCGCGAGACGATGTTCGCGGCGACCGTCACCGGCTCCCCGCTGCAGAACGCCTGCCGGGTCATCGAGCGGCACGAGGTCGGCGGGCGCGGCTACTACGCGGGTGCGCTCGCCCTGCTCGGCACCGACGAGAACGGGGCGCAGACCCTGGACTCCCCCATCCTGATCCGTACCGCCGACATCGACACGGAAGGCACCCTGCGGGTCCCCGTCGGCGCCACGCTCGTCCGGCACTCCGACCCGGCGGGCGAGGTCGCCGAGACCCACGCGAAGGCGGCGGGCGTGCTGGCGGCCCTGGGAGTACGGGAGGGGCGGCCGCGCGAGGAGAGCGCGGCGCCGGCCCGGCTCGCCGAGGACCCGCGGGTGCGGGCGGCGCTCGACGCGCGGCGGGCCGACCTGGCGCCGTTCTGGCTGAAGATGCAGGTCCGGTCCGCGGAGCTGTCCGGCCACGCCCTGGTGATCGACGCCGAGGACACCTTCACCGCGATGCTCGCGCACCTGCTGCGCTCCTCGGGCCTGGAGGTCTCGGTGCTGCGCTACGACGAGCCGGGCCTGCGCGAGCTCGCCCTCGCCCACGAGGGCCCGGTCGTCCTGGGTCCCGGCCCCGGCGACCCTCAGGACGCGGCCGATCCGAAGATGCGCTTCCTGCGCGGGCTGACCGCCGAACTGCTGCGGGAGCACCGGCACGGCGTGCTCGGCGTGTGCCTGGGCCATGAGCTGATCGCGGCGGAACTGGGCCTGGAGATCGTGCGGAAGCGGACCCCGTTCCAGGGCGCGCAGGTGCGGATCGACCTGTTCGGGCAGGAGCAGACGGTCGGCTTCTACAACAGCTTCACGGCGCGCTGCGACGACCGGACGGCCACCGAACTGGCCCTGCACCGGATCGAGGTGAGCCGGGACACCGCGTCGGACGAGGTGCACGCGCTGCGCGGTCCGGGGTTCGCGGGAGTTCAGTTCCACCCGGAGTCGGTCCTGACGATGGACGGTGCGGCGGTGACCGCCTCGCTCCTGGCGGGCGTGCTCGTCTGACGGTGCTAACGGATCCGCGGGACCAGGACGTTCTCGCTGCGCCTGCCGGCCAGGTGGTCGAGGACGTTCTGGACCGTGGTGTCGATGATCTGGCCGACCGCGTCGACCGTGTAGTACGCCTGGTGGGAGGTGACCACCACGTTCGGGAAGGTCACCAGGCGGGCCAGGGTGTCGTCCTCGATGCCCGCCAGGGACTTGTCGAGGAAGAAGAGCCCGGCCTCCGCCTCGTACACGTCCAGGCCCACCCCGGCGAAGCGGCCGGCGCGCAGTTCGCCGACCAGGGCCTCGGTGTCGATCAGGCCGCCGCGGCTGGAGTTCACCAGGATCGCGTCGTCCTTCATCGACCGCAGCGCGGCGGCGTCGACGATGTGCTGGGTGGCGGGGAGCAGCGGCACGTGCAGGCTGATCAGGTCGGCCTCGGCGAAGAGGCGTTCCTTGTCGGTGTACTCCATGCCGAGGGCGACACAGGCGGGGTTCTCGGCGATGTCCCAGCCGAGCAGGTTCATGCCGAAGCCGTGGGCGATCCGGGTGAAGGCCTCGCCGATCTTGCCGGTGCCGAGGACGCCGACGGTGCGGCCGCGCAGGTCGCGGCCCATCAGCCCGTCGAGCCGGAAGTCGAAGTCGCGGGTGCGGTTGGAGGCCCGGACGATGCGCCGATTGACGGCCATCGCGAGGGTCCAGGCGAACTCGGCGACGGAGTAGGGCGAGTAGTACGAGACGCGGGCGACGGTGAGGCCGAGGCGCTCGGCCACCTCGAGGTCGATGTTGTTGAAGCCGGTGGAGCGCTGGGCGATCAGCTGGGTGCCGCCGGCGGCCAGGGTCTGCAGCACCCGGTTGTCGAGGTTGGCGTTGACGCTGGTGGAGATGATCTCGTAGCCGGCGGCGATGGGCGCGGTGTCCTCGGTCAGGAAGACGTCCAGGCACCGGACGTCGTGGTGTCCTTCGAAGGCCTTCTCGATCAGCGGCTTCTCGTCCGCCTGCACGCCGAATGCCAGGATCTCCACGGGCCCCTCCAGGGATGTGGCGGTTTCGTCCGATCAAGGGCGAATATACGCTCGACCGCTGAGCCTCTCAGCCGCTCGACCCCTGACCGCTCAGCCGAAGAACACCCCGGCCTCCGCGTAGAGCGCCGGGTCCACCGTCTTCAGACGCCCGGTCGCGGCGGCCAGCGGCACCCGCACCACCTCCGTACCGCGCAGGGCGACCATCGTCCCGTACGCCCCGTCCCGGACCGCGTCCACCGCGTGCAGTCCGAAGCGGGTGGCCAGCCAGCGGTCGAAGGCGCTCGGGCTGCCTCCGCGCTGCACGTGCCCGAGCACGGTGGTGCGGGCCTCCTTGCCGGTGCGCCGCTCGATCTCGGCGGCCAGCCACTCCCCCACGGAGCCCTGCTCCGGGCCGCCGGCGCGCGGCCGGGCGCCCTCGGCGACGACCAGGATCGGGGCGTAGGTGGCGCGGAAGCGGGCCGCGACCCAGGAGAGCACCTGGTCGAGGTCGAAGCGCTGCTCGGGCACGAGGATCACGTTGGCGCCGCCGGCGAGGCCCGCGTGCAGCGCGATCCAGCCGGTGTGCCGGCCCATGACCTCGACGACGAGGACCCGGCGGTGCGAGTCGGCGGTGGTGTGGAGGCGGTCGATGGCCTCGGTGGCGATACCGACGGCGGTGTCGAAGCCGAAGGTCCAGTCGGTGGCCGAGAGGTCGTTGTCGATGGTCTTGGGGACGCCGACGACGGGCAGCCTGTGCTCGGCGTGCAGCCGGGCGGCGTGCCCGAGGGTGCCCCGGCCGCCGATCGCGACCAGGGCGTCGACCCGGTGCTTGGCCAGCTGCTCGCGGATCCGGCGCACCCCGTCGGCGGCGGTGAAGGGGTCGGTCCGGGAGGAGCCGAGGACGGTGCCGCCGCGCGGCAGGATGCCGCGCACGGCCCGCACGTCCAGGGTCTCGGTGTCGCCCTCGACGACTCCGCGCCAGCCGTCCCGGAAGCCGGTGAAGCTCCAGCCGTACTCCTGCTCGCCCTTGCGGACCACCGCGCGGATCACCGCGTTGAGCCCGGGGCAGTCGCCTCCGCCGGTCAGCACACCGACGCGCATGGGCCGCACTCCTTCGCCGTACGTGGGGGTGTGACCCACGCTAGTGGTGACGCGGGTCACACCGACACGGCGAAGAGGGTGAATCCGGGAGGAGAACTCAGGAAGGAGAATCCAGGAAGGGAACCCCGGGACGGTCCGGGGATCAGGCGTCGTCGAGGCCGCGCTCGATGGCGTAGCGGACCAGCTCGACCCGGTTGTGCAGCTGGAGCTTGCCGAGGGTGTTCTGGACGTGGTTCTGCACCGTGCGGTGCGAGATGACCAGACGCTCGGCGATCTGCTTGTAGCTCAGGCCCTTGGCGACCAGGCGCAGCACCTCGGTCTCCCGCTCGGTGAGCTGCGGGGCCTTGGGCTCGTCGGCGCCGGGTGCCGGGGCGGGCTCGGAGGCGAGCCGGCGGTACTCGCCGAGGACCAGGCCGGCCAGGCCCGGGGTGAAGACCGGGTCGCCGACGGCGGTGCGGCGCACCGCGTCGATCAGCTCCTCGGTGGAGGCCGACTTCAGCAGATAGCCGGTGGCACCGGACTTCACGGCCTCCAGGACGTCGGCGTGCTCGCCGCTCGCCGACAGCACCAGGACCCGGAGGCGCGGATCGGCGCCGACCAGCTCCTTGCAGACCTGGACGCCCGGCTTGAGCGGCAGGTTCAGGTCGAGGACCAGCACGTCCGGGTCGACGGCGGTGGCACGGCGTACCGCCTGCTCGCCGTCCCCGGCGGTGGCCACCACGTCCAGGCCCGCCTCGGCGAGGTCGCGGGCGACCGCGTCCCGCCACATCGGGTGGTCGTCGACGACCATCACCCTGATCGGCGTCTGCCCGTCCATGTGCTGCTCGCTCACTTCGTTCCTGCCTTCCCCCGCTTGTCCCGCGGTGCGCGCGGGACCTTCAGTTCCACTTCGGTGCCCTGACCGGGCACGGAGATCAGCTCGGCGGTGCCGCCGAGGTCCCGCAGTCTGCCCCGGATGGACAGGGCGACGCCCATCCGGCCCTCGCCCTCGGCCTGCACGAGCCGGCCCTCGGGGATGCCGGGGCCGTCGTCCCGTACGGTCACGATCACCTCGTCGCCCCAGTCCTCGACCAGGATCCAGGCCCGGGCGTCGGTGCCGGCGTGCACCCGTACGTTGTCGAGGGCGGCGCCGACGGCGGCGGCCAGCTCGCGGGCGGCCGGGGCGGGCAGCGGGACGGGCGCGCCGGGGTCGGAGAGGGTGACCTTGGCGCCGGCCCGCGGGGCCAGCAGGGTGCGCAGGTCGATGTCCTCCGACATGTCCTCCGGCTCCTCCACGAGCCGGACGACCGCGCCCTCCGACTCGTCCTCGGAGACGTGCGAGCGGCGGGTGAGGCCGCCGGCCACCAGGGTGCGCAGCGCGACCTCCTGCTCTCCGGCCATCCGCCCCAGCTCTGCCGCCTCGCCGCCGAGGGCGGTGCCGCGGCGCTGCACCATGGCGAGCACCTGGAGCACGCTGTCGTGGATGTCGCGGGCCAGGCGCTCGCGTTCGCGGGTCGCGGCCTCGATCTCCAGGGCCCGGGCGAGGGTGCGCTCGGAGGCGCGGGCGACCTCGACGATGTATCCGACGGCGACCGAGGCCACCCACACCAGGAGCACGTTGTGCAGGGTGTCGAGGCTGGGCTCGCCGCGCGCGACGAGGTTGGCCGCGGCGATCAGCGAGGAGGCGAAGGCCGCCCAGCGCCAGCCGCCCTTGATGGCGTACGCGAGGGCCACACCGGCGGTCCATATGGAGGGCAGGGTGGGGCCGTCCACGGTCTGCGTCTGCTCGTCGGCGACCGGGGTGAGCAGGATGCCGGTAAGGGCGATGACCAGGTCGACGACCAGGAAACGCTTGGTGCAGCGGATCGCGCCGGACACCTGGGGCAGCGTGGCCAGGGTCCACACGCACATCACGGCGAAGAAGGCGACGGCGACCCAGGGCCGCTCGAAGCGGTCCCGGCCGAAGAAGCCGAGCAGCACCGCGTAGACCATCGTGAGCACGCGGTACCCGGTGAGCGCACGCCACAGCGGCTGCTCGACCGACATCCGCACGACCCGTTCGCGCCTGGCCATCTCCCCCACCCCCGGGCGCCCCCTCAAGGGGTCAGGCGCCGGACTCTTCCCGTGCCGCGATCTCTTCCTTCACGGCCTCCTTGGCGGCCTTCTCGGCCTCCGCGATCTGCCGCTTGGCGGCCGTCGCGTAGATGTCCACGTACTCCTGGCCGGACAGCTTCATGATCTCGTACATGACCTCGTCGGTCACCGAGCGGAGGATGAAGCGGTCGCCCTCCATGCCGTGGTAGCGGCTGAAGTCGAGCGGCTTGCCGATCCGGATGCCCGGGCGCATCAGCTTGGGCAGGACCTTGCCGGGCGGCTGGATCTTCTCGGTGTCGATCATGGCGACCGGGATCACCGGCGCGCCGGTGGCCAGCGCGACCCGGGCGAGACCGCCGGGCTTGCCGCGGTAGAGCCGCCCGTCGGGCGAGCGGGTGCCCTCGGGGTAGATGCCGAACAGGCCGCCGCTCTCGATGACCTCGATGCCGGCCTTGATCGCGGCCTCGCCTGCGCCGCGGGCGCCGGAGCGGTCGACCGGGAGCTGTCCGACGCCCTTGAAGAAGGCGGCCGTCAGCCGGCCCTTCACGCCCGGGGTGGTGAAGTACTCGGCCTTGGCGATGAAGGTCACCTTGCGGTCGAGCACGGCGGGCAGGAAGAAGGAGTCGGAGAACGACAGATGGTTGCTCGCGAGGATCGCCGGCCCCTCGGCGGGAATGTTCTCGAGGCCCTCCACCCAGGGCCTGAAGGCGAGCTTCAGGGACCCTCCGAGGGAGAACTTCATTGCGCCGTAGATCAACTCGTCATGCCTTCCGTGTGCCCGTCAGGGCGACCTTATCCCGTTCTCCTCCCGATCCCGCGCTCCCGGCGGTCCTCTTGTGCGGACGGACCTGGTCGGTGTCGGTCCGGTCGCGTACGGTGAAAGCCTTCCCCGTTTCTTCGTCGAACCCCGAACAGGAGACCCCGTGCCGGTCCTTCCTGGAGCCGAGCCGTACCGCCACGAGGGCGGAGAGGTCGGCGTCCTCCTCTGTCACGGATTCACCGGGTCCCCGCAGTCGCTGCGCCCCTGGGCCGAGTACCTGGCCGGGCGCGGACTGACGGTGGCGCTGCCGTTGCTGCCCGGGCACGGCACCCGCTGGCAGGACATGCAGCTCACCACCTGGCACGACTGGTACGCGGAGGTGGACCGCGAGCTGCGTGAGCTGACCGCGCGCTGCGAGCGGGTCTTCGTCATGGGCCTGTCGATGGGCGGCGCGCTCACGCTGCGGCTCGCGGCCCTGCACGGCGACGCGATCAGCGGCATCGTGCTTGTCAACCCGGGCAACAAGGTGCACGGCCTGGCGGCGTACGCGCTGCCGGTCGCCCGGCACTTCGTGCCCTCCACCAAGGGCATCGCCAGCGACATCGCCAAGGCCGGCGTGGCCGAGGTGGGCTACGACCGGGTGCCGCTGCACGCGGCGCACTCGCTGCGGCGCTTCTTCCAGACGGTCGACGGCGAGCTGCCGCAGGTCACGCAGCCGGTGGTGCTGTTGCACAGCCCGCAGGACCATGTCGTGCCGCCGGTCGACTCGGCCCGGATCCTCAGCCGGATCTCGTCCACGGACGTGAAGGAGATCCTGCTGGAACAGAGCTACCACGTGGCGACGTTGGACCACGATGCGGAGCGGATCTTCGAGGAGAGCTGGGCGTTCGTCACCCGGCTCGCCCCGGAGCTGCTCGGGGAGATCGGGGAGAAGGGAGTCGCGAGCGGTGGCTGAGCAGCAGGACGGCGGTGAGCGCGAGCCGCAGCCCATAGACGAGGAGGCGGCCTGGGCCGCGATCGTCGCGGGGTACGGCGAGGAGCCGGCGGACCCGCCGGGCGTGCGCCCGTTCCGTCCGGTGGAGGACCTGGCGCTGCCGGACCTGCCGGAGGCCGAGGAGCCGACGGCGCCGGCGGCGCCGGCCGGTGCCGCGTCCGCCCCGGCGGAGAAGCCGGACAAGTTCCGCAGGCCGGAGCCGGAGGAGGAGTCGCAGAAGCCGGAGGAGGACGGCGACGCGCCGGCCCTCGGCTCGTCGATCGTCTTCGCCCCCGGCGTGGGCCTGGGCGGCGGCCCGCGCGACTACTCGCTCGCCGACCCCGACGAGGCGGCGGACGGCGACGGCGCGTCCGGCGCCGACGAGGGCCACTTCATCCCTCCGGAGCCCCCGCCGCTCCCGGAGGCCGACACCACGACCAAGTTCGCCTGGCTCGCGGTGGTCGGCGGCCCGGTCCTGATGCTGCTCGCCGTGCTGCTCCAGTGGGACATGACCTGGTGGCTCACCACGCTGTGCGTGGGCGGCTTCCTGGGCGGCTTCGTGACCCTGGTGGCCCGGATGAAGGGCGACGACGAGGACGACGACGGCTTCGACGACCCGGGGCGGGGCGCGGTGGTGTAGCCGGGCACGGGCTTGACGCGCCACGACGCCCGGCGGCCTCCGACCGCCGGCCGCCGGGCGTCGCGGCTCAGACCGCAGGCACACGGACCACCGCCAGTACCGGCAGGTGGGCTGTGCCTTCTCGACGCCCCCCTCGCACCGCTCGGCGCCAAGGGCGCCTCACGGGCTTCGGGCGGCTGCGGCAGCCTCCGACCGCCGGGCGTCGCGGCTCAGACCGCAGGCACACGGACCACCGCCAGTACCGGCAGGTGGTCCGTCGCCGTTTGCAGGTCGTGGGCGTCGAGGCCCGTCGGGACGCCGCAGGCCAGGAACTCGACGCCCGGGGTGGCGAGGACCGCGTCGATGCGGCGGTCGGGGGCGGGGGCCGGGAAGGTGGGGGTGGTGCCCCAGGGGGCGGTCGCGTGGCCGTCCCGGAGCTCCTTGGTCAGGCGGGTCCAGGCCGGGCCGCCGGGGCGCTCGTTGAGGTCGCCGGCGACGATCGCGTACGGCGTGCCGAGCGCCGCCACCCGGTCGAGGAGCAGGCCCGCCTGCGCGTGGCGCTCCCGCTCGGACAGGCTCAGGTGGCAGCTGACGACGCCGAGACGGGCGCCGCCGAAACGGACCACGGCGGTGGCGAGGCCGCGGCGGTGCAGGCCGGGGGTGAGCGGGAGCAGCACGTCCTCGGTGTGTTCCACGGTGGCCCGCAGCGAGCACAGCAGCAGCGGTCCGGCGGCGGTGGCGCCGCCGCCGAGCACGACGAGCTCGCTCTTCGCGGCAAGCCGGGCCGCGTGCTTGCGCCAGCGGAAGAAGCGCGGCGCCTCCTGGACGCAGACGAGGTCGGGGGCGCAGGCCCGGATCACCCGGGCGAGCGCGTCCTCGTCGTCGCGCATCGAGCGCACGTTGTAGGAGAGGATCCGGACGACGGCCGAACCATCCGGCTCGGTACGGGAGTCGGGCAGCTCGCTGACCGTACTGTTCGCACTGATCGCCATGCCGTCAACATAGACGCCGGTGCCCGCCGAGCCCCAGAGGGCGCGGCGGGCACCGGCGTGAGGCGAGGCCGCTCAGCCCTGGCGGGCCAGGTCGGCCGCGCCGACCAGACCGGCCTTGTTGCCGAGCTGCGCTGCGAGCACCTGCGCGTGCGGCCGCCACTGGCCGCCGATCAGCCAGCGCCGGAAGGACTTGCGGATCGGGTCGAGGACCAGCTCGCCCTCGTCGGAGACACCGCCGCCGACGATGAAGGCCGAGGGGTCGAAGAGCGAGGCCAGGTCCGCGAGGCCGGCGCCGGCCCAGCGGGCGAGCTCGCGGAAGGAGTCGATCGCGACCTTGTCGCCCGCGCGGGCGGCCTCGCTGACGTGCTTGCCCTGGATGCCCTCCGGGGTGCCGTCGCCGAGCCCGAGGAGCACCACGGCGTTCTCGGGGGTGGCGGCGGCGCGCTGCTTGGCGTAGCGGACGAGGGCGCGGCCGGAGGCGTACTGCTCCCAGCAGCCCTGGCTGCCGCAGCCGCACAGCAGTCCGTCCGGGACGACCCGGATGTGACCGAACTCGGCGGCCACGCCGAAGCGGCCGCGGCGCAGCTTGTTGCCGATGATGATGCCGCCGCCGAGGCCGGTGCCGAGCGTGATGCAGATGACGTCCTCGTGGCCCTGGCCGGCGCCGAAGCGGTACTCGCCCCAGGCGGCCGCGTTGGCGTCGTTCTCGACCACGACGGGGAGGCCGACGCGCTGCTCGACCTTGTCCTTCAGCGGCTCGTGCCGCCAGTCGATGTTCGGCGCGAAGAGGACGGTGGCGCGCTTGTCGTCGACGTAGCCCGCGGCTCCGATGCCGACGGCCTCGATCTGGTACCCCTTGCCGGCCTCGGAGACCGCGGCGCAGATGGCGTCGACGATGCCTTCGGGGGTCGGCGGGGTGGGCACGGTGTGGGTGTCGAGGATGTTGCCCTCCTCGTCGACCACGCCGGCCGCGATCTTCGTGCCGCCGATGTCGACGCCGATGGTGAGTCCCATGTGTCCCTCAGTTTTCGGTCGAGCCCCGCTAAGGCCCACCGTACCCGAGGAGGACGCCCCTCCTGATCAGTCCAGGTCGATGTGCTGGCCGCTTCCGGGGGCCTCGTCCGGCCCGTCGTCGGGCTTTCCGTCGGACGTGCCGTCGCCCTTCGCGGGGGTGTCCGGCCCGGCCTTCGGCTCCGCGCCGGTCGCCTGCCGCGTGTCGCCGCGGGTCCAGCGGGCCTCCTGGCCCTGGACGGCGGAGCGGTACGCGGCGAGCAGTTCGTTCCCGGCGGCGGCGAGGTGGTCGAAGACCTGCGGATTGCGCTCGATGACGGGCTCGACGAGCGCCTTCGCCTGGTTGACGACCTCCTTGACGGTGGCCGCCGCCTGCCCGGCGGCGGGCCCGGCGAGCGGGCCGCCCAGAGCGCCGGAGAGCTTGTCGGTGACGGCCTCGAAGAGCTTGCGGAACTCCTCGGCCGGGCTGCCGGGCTCCTCCCCGCGGGTCGCGCGGCGGCGGGCCTTCTCGGCCTCCAGGTCCTCGGCGCAGGCGCGGGCCCAGGCGTCCGAATCGCTCATGGCGTACTCCTTATGGGCTTCTACGGTCGACGGTACACGCCCCGGAGACCCCTCGGCACGGGTCAGGGAGCGGTCCTCGGCCACAGCCCGGGATCCGGTGCGAACCGGATCCTCAGGTCGCCTTCGACGAGTCCGGCGCCGGTCACGGTGCAGCGGCGCAGCACCGCCGGCAGCGGTACGGCGCGGCGGAACGGGCCGACGCCGAGGAGGAGTTCGTCGCCGCGGCGGACGAGCGAGAGGGCGTCCTTGACGGCGCCGGGCAGCGGGACGTGCCAGACGAGGATGCCGTCCGGCTCGCGGCGGTCCTCGACGGTCCACTCGGCGGGGGCGGTCGGCTCGCCGACGGGCACGGCGAGGAGGACCAGGTCCTCGGCGCCGCGCGGGGCGCGGCCGAGGTGGGGCAGCTCGTGCAGCTCCGGGCGGAGCTCGCGGAGCGCGGCGAGGTGCCGGTGCTGTTCGGCGGCGAGGCCGGCGAACCAGGGGTCGGGCGAGTCGGCGGGCAGCACCCGGCTGGCGACGACGCCGTCGAGGGCGATGCCCTGGAGGGCGAGGCCGAGCCGGGCGGTGCGCAGGGCGTCCTCGGCGGCGGGGCCGGGCTCGACGACGAGGCGTACGGCGGTGTGCGGGGAGTCGACGACGTCCTGGACGGCGGCGAGCTCGGCCTCCCAGCGGGCGGTGGTCTCGTACAGCCACTGCGCGGGCAGCGGTACGCCGGCGAGCTGGGCGAGCATCGGTCGCAGGGCGCGGGCGGCCTGCCGCTCGGGCGGCAGCAGCCGGCGCAGATAGCGGCGCAGCTGGGCGGGCAGGGCGAGCAGGGCGAGCGCCTCGCGGACCGGCGGCAGTTCGACCAGGACGAGGTCCCAGTCCCCGGCGGCCGCGTCCCGGATCGCCCGCAGCATCGCGACCTGTCCGCTGCCGGGCAGCTCGGTGAGCTCGGCGTCCTCGAAGGGCACGGCGCCGAGGAGGTCGAGGGCGGTGGTGGAGCGGGCCTGGAAGGCGAGGAACTCGCGGCGGAAGTCGGTGGCGGGGTCGGGCACGAGGACCTCCGGCCCGCCGGGGCCCAGGTCCAGGTCCCCCGCCTCCCCCGACACCAGCAGCACCCGCCGCCCGGCCCGGGCCTCGGCGAGCGCGGTCCCCACCGCGACGGAGGTCCGCCCGGCCCCGCCGGTCCCGGTCACAAGAATGATCCGCATGCGCCGACGGTACCGGTGCCCCGGCCGTGATCCGCCGGGCAGGCCCCAGGGGGTGTCCCGCTACTTCCCGGACTCGACCCGCTTCTTCAGGCCGGCGAGGGCCCGGTCGATGATGACCTTCTCCGCCTTGCGCTTGATCATGCCGAGCATCGGGATCTTGACGTCGACCGTCAGCTGGTAGGTGACCTCGGTGGCGGTGCCGCCCGCGGTCGGGGCCAGGCGGTAGGAGCCGTCGAGGGCGCGGAGCATCTGGGACTTGACCAGGGTCCAGCTGACCTCGTTGTCGCCGGTCCAGGTGTACGCGAGGGTGTGGTCGTCCTTGATCGCGCCCGCGTCGAGCAGCAGGCGGACCTTCTCCGCGCGGCCGGCCGGGTCCGTCGCCAGGACCTCGGCCTCCTTCACCTCGCCCGTCCACTCGGGGTAGCGGGCGAAGTCGGCGATGACGCTCATGACCTCGGCCGGGGCCGCCTCGATGGTGATGCTCGAGCTGGTGTGTTCCGCCATCGCGGGGGCTCCTCGTATGGACGCGATCCGTATCTGCCCGAAGGCTATCGCGCCCTCATCGCGGGGCCGTCACCACTCCAGGGTCCACGGGCGTCCGCCGGCCGCGAAGTGGCCGACGTTCACGCACTCGGTCGCGCCGAACCGCATGCGGCGGACGAGCGGCTGGTGGACATGGCCGAAGAGGGCGTAGCGGGGGCGGGTGCGGCGGATCGCGTCCAGGAGGGCGCGGCTGCCGCGCTCGAAGCGGCGGGCGACCGTGTCGTACGTGAGCTCGGGCAGGTCCGGCGGGATGTGCGAGCAGAGCACGTCGACCTCGCCGAGGGCCTCGACCTTGGCCGCGTACTCCTCGTCGGAGATCTCGTACGGGGTGCGCATGGGGGTGCGCAGTCCGCCGCCGACGAAGCCGAAGACGAGGCCGCCGAGCTCGATCCGCTCGCCGTCGAGGACGGTGGTGCCGGGGCCGGCGTACTCGGGCCAGAGGTCGGGCATGTCCACGTTGCCGTAGGTGGCGTACGTGGGGGTGGGCAGGGCGGCGAACATCTCGGCGTACTGGCGGCGGACGGCGGACTCGATCGCGGTGGCCTTGTCGATGCCGAGCTCGCCCCAGAGCCGGCGGCCCAGGTCACGGGCCTCGTCGAAGCGGCGGGCGGTGCGCAGCTCGACGAGCCGGTCGGCGTTCTCGACGCCGAACAGGTCGGGGAAGATGCCCCGGGAGTGGTCGGCGTAGTCGAGGAAGAGCACCAGGTCCCCGAGGCATATCAGGGCGTCGGCGCCCTCCCCCGCCTTGGCGAGGGCTCCCGTGTTGCCGTGCACGTCGCTCACCACATTGATCCTCATGGACTCACCCTAGGGCGTCGGACCTGCGGTTACTTGGGAGTCGGGAAAGCGGTCGACTACTGTGCGTCGAGAACGGCCGCGCTCGTGTGACGCACGGAACATCTGCCCCGGACCCCCTATCGGGAACTGTGTACTGATGGGTAACGTCCGGGCAGTCCACAGTCGTGCTCGTCCCCCACCGAGCACCTGCCCGATCATGGACCGCACCGGTGCATCACACAGAGCCGTGGCGCCGGAGCCCGATGAGGAGCAGCAGTCTTGCGCGAGTTCAGCCTTCCGGCCCTGTACGAGGTCCCCACGGACGGCAACCTGACGGATCTCATCCGCCGCAACGCCTCCCAGCACCCAGATGTCGCCGTCATGGGGCGCAAGGTCGGGGGCGTCTGGACGGACGTCACCGCCAAGCAGTTCCTCGCCGAGGTCCGGGCGGCGGCCAAGGGGCTGGTCGCGGCCGGCGTCGAGCCGGGCGACCGGGTCGCCCTGCTGTCCCGCACCCGCTACGAGTGGGTGCTGCTCGACTTCGCGATCTGGAGCGCCGGCGCGATCACCGTGCCGGTGTACGAGACCAGCTCGCCGGAGCAGATCCAGTGGATCCTCGGCGACTCGGGCGCCTCCCTGGCGCTGGTGGAGAGCGCGGCGCACCAGGCCGCGGTGGAGTCGGTGCGGGCGGGTCTGCCCGACCTCAGGACCGTGCTGCAGATCGAGGACGACGCGGTGGCGCGGCTGACCGCCGACGGCGCGGACGTCTCGGACGAGCTGCTCGACCAGCGGATGTCCTCGGCGAACGCGGACGACCCGGCGACGATCGTCTACACCTCGGGCACCACCGGCCGCCCCAAGGGCTGTGTGCTGACCCACCGGGCGTTCTTCGCCGAGTGCGGCAACGTGGTCGAGCGGCTGAAGCCGCTGTTCCGTACGGGCGAGTCCTCGGCGCTGCTGTTCCTGCCGGCCGCGCACGTCTTCGGCCGGCTGATCGAGGTCGGCTGCGTGATGGCGCCGATCAAGCTGGGCTGTCTGCCCGACATCAAGACCCTCACCGACGAGCTGGCCTCCTTCCAGCCCTCGCTGATCCTCGGCGTCCCGCGGGTCTTCGAGAAGGTCTACAACTCCGCCCGGGCGAAGGCGCAGGCCGACGGCAAGGGCAAGATCTTCGACAAGGCCGCGCACACGGCGATCGCCTACAGCCGGGCGCTCAGCACCCCGCAGGGCCCGTCCTTCGGCCTGAAGCTGAAGCACAGGATCTTCGACAAGCTGGTGTACGGGAAGCTGCGCGCCGTCCTCGGCGGGCGCGGCGAGTACGCGATCTCCGGCGGCGCGCCGCTGGGCGAGCGGCTCGGACACTTCTTCCGCGGCATCGGCTTCTCGGTCCTGGAGGGCTACGGCCTGACGGAGTCCTGCGCGGCGACCGCGTTCAACCCGTGGGACCGCCAGAAGATCGGCTCGGTCGGCCAGCCGCTGCCGGGCTCGGTGGTGCGGATCGCCGACGACGGCGAGGTGCTGTTGCACGGCGAGCACATCTTCTCCGGCTACTGGAACAACGAGGCCGCGACGGCGGAGGCGCTGGCGGACGGCTGGTTCCACACCGGCGACATCGGCACCCTCGACGAGGACGGCTACCTCGCGATCACCGGCCGCAAGAAGGAGATCCTGGTGACGGCGGGCGGCAAGAACGTCGCCCCGGCGGTCATCGAGGACCGGATCCGGGCGCACGCGCTGGTCGCCGAGTGCATGGTGGTCGGCGACGGACGCCCGTTCGTGGGCGCGCTGGTGACGGTCGACGAGGAGTTCCTCGGCCGCTGGGCGGCCGAGCACGGCAAGCCGGCCGGTTCGACCGCGGCCTCGCTGCGCGAGGACCCGGAGCTGCTCGCGGAGATCCAGCGGGCGATCGACGACGGCAACGCGGCGGTCTCGAAGGCGGAGTCGGTGCGGAAGTTCCGTATCCTGTCCGCGCAGTTCACGGAGGAGGCGGGGCACATCACCCCGTCGCTGAAGCTGAAGCGCAATGTCGTGGCGAAGGACTTCGCCGACGAGATCGAGGCGATCTACAGCGCCTGACGTTCGGGCCTGACGGTTCGCGCCTGACGGTTCTTCGGAACGCCCCTGGCTGACCCGGTTCACGGGTCGGCCGGGGGCGTTCGCGCGCGTCAGGGCCGGAACGCCCAATTCCGTACACACCGAAGCGAAACCGAAGTGAAAGGGAAGCCATGCGGCTCAAGCGCACCGCCGCCGTCCTGGGCGCGGCCCTCGCGTCCCTCGTCGCCGTCACCGGATGCGGCGGTGACAGCTGGGGCGAGGACGCCGGGCTGCCCGCGGCCGGCGACCTGGCGGCCGTCGAGAGACTGGTCTCCGCCCACACCATGTGCAGCGACCTGCGCCGGAGCTCCGACGGCCCGCTGTCCGAGCAGGCCGCGGACCCGGCCTGGGCGGTCGAGGAGCGCGCGGTGTGCGGCGACGACAGCGAGGACACGGTCACCCTGCTGTCCGTCTCCGACATGGAGAAGTTCCAGCGGGCCAACAAGGCGGCGGCAGCCCGCGGCCAGGGCGTCCGGGTCCTCCTCGGCCAGGACTTCGCCCTGGCGGCCGCAGACGAGCCGACGGCCCGGGCCCTGCTGAAGTCCGACGTCCTGCTCTTCACCTGCGACAAGGACTTCAAGATCCCGGACGGCTACCGCAACGAGAGACTCCTCGTCGACGGCTGCGCCCTGACGGACTACCTGCCGGCGGCCTAGGGCCTGTCCGGCGGATCAGGGTCGGACAGGCCCTGGGGCGGTGTCCGCCCGGCCGGGTCAGATGCCCGACCGGGCTCCGGTGGCCGCTACAGCAGCTCCCTCAGGCGCTCCGCGAGCAGGTCCCAGCGCCACTTCTCCTCGACCCACTGGCGGCCGCGCTCGCCCATGCGGGCGCGCAGGTCGGGGTCGAGGAGGAGGGTGGAGACGCGGTCGGCGGTGTCCTCGGGCGCGGTGCCGCGGACGACCCAGCCGGTCTCGCCGTCGAGGACGGCGTCCGGGGCGCCGCCCGAGTCGCCTGCGACGACCGGGAGGCCGGTCGCCGAGGCCTCCAGGTAGACGATGCCCAGGCCCTCGACGTCGAGGCCGCCGCGGCGGGTGCGGCAGGGCATGGCGAAGACGTCGCCCGCGCCGTAGTGGGCGGGGAGCTCGGACCACGGGACGGCGCCGGTGAAGCGCACGGAGGCGGAGACGCCGGTCCGGACGGCGAGTTTCCGCAGGTCCTGCTCGTACGGGCCGCCGCCGACGATCAGGAGGACCGCGTCCGGCACCCGGCGCAGGATCTCCGGCATGGCGAGGATCAGAGTGTCCTGGCCCTTGCGCGGCACGAGCCGCGACACACACACGACGACCGGGCGGTCGCTGAGCCCGAGCCGCTCGCGCACCTCCACGCCGCCCGAGTCGGGGTGGAAGGTCTTCTCGTCGACGCCCGGCGGCAGTTGCGTCATCCGCGCGGCCGCGGCCGGGGTGAGCGCGCTCGCGATCCGCGAGCGGGTGTACTCGCCGAGGTAGGTGAGCGTGTCCGTGCCCTCGCCGATCCGCCGCAGCAGTTGCCGGGCCGCGGGCAGCTGGGCCCAGCCCGCCTCGTGCCCGTGGGTCGTGGCGACGAGCCGCTTCGCGCCCGCCCGCCGCAGCGCCGGGCCCATCAGGCCGAGCGGGGCGGCGGCGCCGAACCACACGGACTCGCAGCCGTGTTCCTTCAGCAGGGCCGTCGCTCGGGCGGTCACGCGAGGAGTCGGCAGCAGCATGGTGGTGCGATCGCGGACGACCGTGAAAGGCTGTTCCGCGTCGAACGCGGCGGTCGCCTCGATCCCCTCACGGCTGCGCTTCCACGTGGAGGCGTAGACCACGATCCGCTCGGGATCCAGGCGCAGCGCCATGTTGTGCAGGAAGGCCTGGATTCCGCCCGGACGGGGCGGAAAGTCGTTCGTTACGATCAGGGTCTTGTGCATCGTGGCCGACAGTACCGCGATCGCGCCCCGAGCCCGGCACCACCACCCTCCGCCCCGGCGGACCGACAGGACGGAACAGGACAGGCATGACGGGCGCAGTGGGCACGGTGGTACGCGACGGCCTCGCGGGCGCACGCGCCGGGCGACTCACCCAGGCACTCGTCCTGTGGGGTTTCACCCGGGTGCTGATCCTGCTGACCGTCTTCAGGATCGTGGTGATCCCCGGTCCCGACGTCACGAGCGACGTCGAGGAGATCTACCAGGGCTGGTACGAGGTGCTGCGCACCGGCACGTACCCGCTGGACGACGTCACCTGGCAGTACCCGCCGGCCGCCGCGCTCGCCATCCTCTCCCCCGCGCTGCTGCCCTTCCTCGGCTACTCCGCCGCCTTCTTCGTGCTCGCGCTGCTCTGCGACGCGCTGGTCTTCGGGCTGCTCGCGTACGTGGGGCGGCGGCCGGGCCGGTCGATGCGGGGCGCGTGGCTGTGGCTGGCCGGGGTGCCGCTGCTCGGCCCGACCGCGTACTCCCGGTACGACCTGATGGTGACGGCGGTGGCGGTGGCCGGGCTGCTCGCGGCCGTGCGCAGCCCGGTGGTGCTCGGCGCGCTCGCCGGGTTCGGCGCGACGCTGAAGGTGTGGCCGGTGCTGCTGCTCGCGGGCGCCGCGCGCGGCCGGGCGGCGTTCCGCTCGGCGGCGTCGGCGGTGGGCACGGCGACCGGGGTGGTGCTCGCCTGCGGGCTCGCGGCGCCGGGGGCGCTGGCCTTCCTGGGCTTCCAGCGGGACCGGGGCACGGAGATCGAGTCGCTGGGCGCGCTGCCCTTCCACCTGGCCCGGCACTTCGGCTGGCCGGGCGAGGCACGGATGAACTACGGCTCGCTCGAGTTCCTCGGCCCGGGCGTGAAGACGGTGTCCACCGTGGCGATGCTGCTGACGGTGGCGTCCTTCGGCTGGCTGCTCGTGTGGTGGTTCATGGCCCGGCGGCGCGGCAGCTCGACGACGGCGGACGCGGCCTTCGTGGCGCTGCTGCTCTTCACCACGACGAGCCGGGTGATAAGCCCCCAGTACATGATCTGGCTGGTGGGCCTGGCCGCGGTGTGCCTGGTCCACCGGTCGACCCGGATGCGGAAACCGGCCCATCTGGTGCTGTGGGCGACCGCGGTGACGCAGTTCGAGTTCCCGGTGTGGTTCTCGCACGTCGACGACAGCGATCCGCTGGGCATAGGACTGCTGCTCCTCCGTAACGGCCTGCTCGTCGCGGCCACCGTCTCGGCCTGCCGCATCCTGTGGCGCCAGACGGTCACGGAGCCGCGTCTGGAGGCGGCGGCCGCGACCCCGGTCCGGCTGCCGGCTCAGGCGGACCGGGAGAGGGACCGGGTCTCGGTCTCCTCCTGAGCCCGGACCGCGGCCCGCGCGGTCCGGCGGCGCAGTACCCCGAGCGCGGCGCACTGGGCCGCCATCGCGAGGGCCATGGCCAGGCAGATCCCGGCGAGCCCCAGGGCGGCCGAGAGCGCGTACGCGAGCGGGAGCTGGAGCAGCACGCCGACGACGGTGATCCGGGCCAGCTTCGGTGAGTCGCCGCTGCCCTCGAAGACCCCGGCGAGGGCGATGAATCCGGCCATGAGCAGCAGATACGGGCCGATGCAGCGCAGGAAGAGGGCGCCGGCCCCGGCGACGGCGGGATCGGCGCCGAAGCCGCGCATCACCGGGCCCGCGGCGAGCAGCAGCAGGACGGCCGCGCCCGCCCCGAGCAGCCCGCCGAGGAGGACGGCCTGCCGGCCGATCTCCGCGCGCCGGTCGCTGCCGCCGCCGAGCAGGTGCGCGGTGTGGATGGCGGCGGCCTGCTTGACGGCGTAGAAGGCCATGGTGGCGACGTACATGGCCTTGGTGGCGATGCCGTAGGCGGCGATCTCGGTGACACCGAGCCGGGCGACGACGGAGACGAGGGCGAGCGCGCCGGCCATGCGGACGACGAAGTCGACGGACATGGGCAGGCCGAGGGCGGCGGTGCGGCGCAGGGCGGTGGCGGTGCCGCCGGCCTGGCGGGCCGCGCGGGCGGCCTTCAGGTGCGTGTTGCGGCGCAGCGCGAGCAGTCCGGCGGCGAGGGCCGCGGTGCGTCCGACGACGGTGGAGACGGCGGCGCCCCGCACCCCGTACGCGTGGACGAGGAACGGGTCGAGGACGAGGATCAGCCCGTTGGCGAGGAAGGCCAGCCGCATGGGCGTGCGGGTGTCGCCGGTGCCCTTGAGGACGCCGTCCAGGACCGTCGTGGCGAAGAACACGGCGGTGCCCGGGAGCGAGATCGCGAAGTAGGCGGTGGCGAGGCCGTGCGCGGGGTGGCCGGAGCCGCCGAGCAGCAGCGCGGCCAGGGGGTCGCGGAACAGGAAGCCGCCGAGGGCGACGGGCGGCACGAGCAGGGCGCCCAGGGCGGCGCCGCCGCGCACGGCGGAGCGCAGTGCGCCGGGGTCGTCGGCGCCTCTGGCCCGGGCGACGAGCACGGTGGTGCCGGAGGCTGCCATGAGGACGACGCCGAGGAGCAGGTTCTCGACGTTGGTGGCCACGGCGACGGCGGCGACGGCGTCCCCGCCGAGCCGGGCGACCCAGACCATGTTGATGATCCCGGCGGCGACTCCGGCGAGGAGTTCGAGGTAGACGGGCCCGGCGAGCCGGACGAGCGTGCGGCGGTGCTCTCTCGCGGAATCCTTCACGGCGGTCATGGACGGTTCCCCCTCTTTTCGAGATACCTCGGATCGAGGTATCTCGAAAAGAGATAGCATGGTGCCGGTCACCCGACAAGCGCGAAGGAGTCCGCCGGTGCTGGAGCTGACGATCCTGGGCTTCCTGTACGAGCGGCCGCTGCACGGCTACGAGCTGAAGGAACGCATCCAGGGCCTGAGCGGCCACGTCCGGCCGGTCAGCGACGGCGCCCTCTACCCGGCGATCACCCGCCTGGTGAAGAACGGCCTCGTCGACAGCCGTACGGAGCCCGGCACGGCCGCGGCCCCGCGCCGGGTGCTCTCGCTGACCCCCGAGGGCCGCGCGGAGCTCCTCGCCCGGCTGCGGACGCCCAAGGACGTCGAGATCACCGACGGCCAGCGCTGGTTCACCCTGCTCGCCTTCCTGGGCCTGCTCACCGACCCGGCCGAGCAGGCCGTCGTCCTGCGCCGCCGCCAGGCCTTCCTGGACGCCCCGGCCAGCTTCTTCTACGAGGAGGGCACCCCGGTCCGCGCGGAGCAGGAGCCGGACCCCTTCCGCCGGGGCATGCTCCGGATCGCCCGGGCCACCGGAACCGAGGAGAAGGCCTGGCTCGCCGAGACCCTGGCGGAGCTGGACCTCAAGGCGTCGCGCGCCTCGGACACCCCCTAGGCCGTGTCTTTCGGATCAGGCCGGATCAGCGAGCGGCTCCCCCAGAGCTTCGCCTGGGAGGTACCCCCAGCGCCGTGGATCGCAAGGCGGAGGAGGG